>NZ_LFVY01000002.1 GCF_001050155.1 Nitratireductor soli | reverse complement strand
AATCACAGTTCGAAGAGACAAGGATCCATGCCTGAACGCTCAATCCCCACACAACGTCGGTCTATTTACCGGCGACGATCCCCTTCAGCCGATACAGCGCTTCCAGCGCCTCGCGCGGCGTCAGTTCGTCCGGGTTGATCGTTGCCAGTTCCTCACCCAGCAGATCCGGCGCCTTCGCCTTTGCCGGCTCCTTCTTCATCGCCGCGGAGAACAGCGGCAGATCGTCGATCAGCTTCGACGCCTTGCCCGACACCTCGCCCTCCTCGAGCTGATGCAGCACCTCGCGGGCGCGCTCCACCACCGCATACGGCAGGCCGGCAAGCCTGGCCACCTGCACGCCGTAAGAGCGATCCGCCGCGCCGCGCCCGACCTCATGCAGGAACACCACATCGCCATCGAATTCCTTCACCCGCATGGTGACGTTGGCAAGCCGCGGCAGCTTCTCCGAAAGCGCCGTCATCTCGTGGAAATGGGTGGCGAACAGCGCCCGGCAGCGGTTCTGCTCGTGCAGATACTCGACCGCTGCCCAGGCGATCGACAGGCCGTCGAAGGTCGCCGTGCCGCGGCCGATCTCGTCGAGGATGACCAGCGCCCGCTCGCCCGCCTGGTTGAGGATCGCGGCGGTCTCGACCATTTCGACCATGAAGGTCGAGCGGCCGCGCGCCAGATCGTCGGACGCCCCGACGCGGGAAAACAGCCGGTCGACCACGCCGATGCGCGCCTGGGCCGCCGGAACGAAGGAGCCCATCTGCGCCATCACGACGATCAGCGCGTTCTGGCGCAGGAAGGTCGACTTACCGCCCATGTTCGGACCGGTGAGCAGCCAGATGGCGCCGGATTTCTCGTCCCCGACGGGCGATAGATCGCAATCATTGGCGACGAAGGGTTCGGCAAGCTGTTTGCGCAGCGCCTGTTCGACCACCGGGTGCCTGCCGCCCTCGACATGGAAATCCAGGCTTTCGTCGACCTGCGGGCGGCAATAATTTTCCGCCTCGGCAAGGGTGGCGAGCGCCGTCGACACGTCGACCATGGCAAGCGCGTCGGCCGCCGTACGGATCGCGGCGGCCGCACCGACCACCTCGTTCAGGAGCGCGTCGAACACCGCCAGTTCGATGGTCAGCGCGCGCGCCGCCGCATTGGCGATCTTGGTTTCCATCTCTGCCAGTTCCGTCGTCGTGAAGCGCATGGCATTGGCCATGGTCTGGCGATGGATGAAGCGGCCCTTGGCCTCGTCGGTGCCGTTCAATGCCAGGGCGTTGTTGGCCGTCACCTCGATGTAGTAGCCGAGTACGTTGTTGTGGCGGATTTTTAGGGAACGGATGCCGGTCTCGTCGATCAGGCTGCGCTCCATCGCGGCGATCACCCGGCGCGACTGGTCGCGCAGGGCGCGCATCTCGTCCAGCTCCGCGTTGTAGCCGGCACGCACGAAGCCGCCGTCGCGCTTGAGCAGCGGAAGCTCGTCGGCCAGCGCCCGCTCCAGATGGGCGGCGATCCCGTAGGGCAGCGCCCGCACCACATCGCGGATCGCCGCAATCTCGACCGGCAGTTTCGCCTCGCCGAACACATCGGCGATACCGGCGGCGGCCGAAAACCCCGCCGCCAACGCGCCCAGATCGCGCGGCCCGCCCCGGTTCAGCGCCAAGCGCGACAGGGCGCGGGCGAAATCGGGGACCCCCTTCAGGAGTTCGCGCACCGCCTCGCGCAAGACCGGCTCGGCGAGAAAGAAGGAGACCGCGTCCAGCCTCTCGCGAATATGCCCCGGGTCGGTCAGCGGCGACATCAGCCGCTCGGCCAAGAGCCGTTTTCCCGCACCCGTGACCGTGCGGTCGATCGCCTTCAGCAGGCTGCCTTCGCGGCTGCCCGACAGCGTGCGGGCCAGTTCCAGATTGGCGCGCGTCGCCGCGTCGATGAAGAGGCTTGCCCCCTCCTCGTCGCGTTCGGGGCGGCCGAGCGGCGGGCGTTCCGCCTTCTGCGTCTTCTCGACATAGGCGATGATGCCGGAGATGGCCGACAATTCGGCGCGCGAGAACTGGCCGAACCCCTCCAGCGTGGCGACTTCATAGAAGCGCGTCAGGCGCATCTCGGCAGAGGCCGAATCGAACAGATTGGCCGGCTGCAGACTTGCCGTCCTGCCGAGCGTGTCGAACACCGGGCGCAGCGATGCCTCATGATAGACCGGCTCGGCGACGATCAGTTCACGCGGGTCGATGCGCAATATGTCGGCCAAGAGCCGCTCGGCTCGTGTCGCGGCCACCCGGAAAGCGCCGGTGGAAATGTCGATCCAGGCAAGCGCCAGGTTCTCGCCATCGCCGCCCTTCACCCGGCCGAGCGCCATCAGGTAGTTGCTCTCGGCGGGATCGAGCAGCTTCTCCTCGGTGATGGTGCCGGGGGTGACAAGGCGGACGACGTCGCGCCGCACAACGGATTTGGAGCCGCGCTTCCTGGCTTCCGCCGGATCCTCCATCTGCTCGCAGACGGCGACGCGATGGCCAAGGCCGATCAGCTTCTGCAGGTAATCGTCGGCGGCATGCACCGGCACGCCGCACATGCGGATGTCCTCGCCCTGGTGCTTGCCGCGCTTGGTGAGCTGGATGCCGAGCGCGCGGCTTGCCACTTCCGCATCCTGGAAGAACAATTCGTAGAAATCGCCCATGCGATAGAACAGGAGCGAATCGGGATTGGCCGTCTTGATCTCGATATACTGCGCCATCATCGGCGTCGCGGCGGCGGCCTGCGTTTCGTGACGGCGCATCGGCGTTTCGTCGTTCAAGGAGAGCTCCCGGCCTGTTTGATTTCCTAGATCGCGATGACTTTGGATTGATTCAATCCAAAGTCATCGCGATCGCTTTCAATAAGTTAGAGCGGGATGCGGGCGGAAAACCGCTTCACACTTTTCCTCATCCCGCTCTAGTGGTGCGATCCTAACAGATGGTACCCATCTGTTAGGAGAAATCGCCCCAACAGATCAACAGCTTGTGGGCTGACTTGTCGAAACAGATGGGGACCATCTGTTTCGGCCAGACCACGAGGCTGAAAACAGCTTCAATCTGCTTGGCCATTTACTGGGCGAAAGTGTAGCGTTATGCACCGCTCACTTGCAAAACTCCACAGAAAGCACGCGCAGCGCCGATCCCGGGAGGAACGAGACAGCACCATGGCCGCCAAAGACAAGTCCGAACGACAGGGCCCTTCCGTCAGCCCGCAGGAAGCGCTGGATTTTCATTCCATGGGCCGGCCCGGCAAACTGGAGATCACCCCCACCAAACCGATGGCCACCCAGCGCGATCTGTCGCTTGCCTATTCGCCCGGCGTTGCCGTGCCGGTCCTGGCCATCGCCGAGGATCCGAGCCGCGCCTTCGACTACACGACGCGCGGCAACATGGTGGCGGTCATCTCCAACGGCACGGCGATCCTCGGCCTGGGCAATCTCGGCGCGCTGGCCTCGAAGCCGGTGATGGAGGGCAAGTCGGTGCTGTTCAAGCGCTTTGCCGATGTGGATTCGATCGATCTCGAAGTCGACACGGAAGACGCGGACGCCTTCGTCGATTGCGTCAAGCTGCTCGGCCCGTCCTTCGGCGGCATCAATCTGGAGGACATCAAGGCGCCGGAATGCTTCATCATCGAGAGCCGGCTGCGCGAACTGATGGACATTCCCGTCTTCCATGACGACCAGCACGGCACGGCGATCATCGCGGTGGCCGGCCTGATCAACGCGCTGCATCTGACCGGCCGCGACATGAAGACGGCGCGGCTCGTCTGCAACGGCGCGGGCGCGGCCGGCATCGCCTGCATCGAGCTTGCCAAGTCGCTCGGTTTCTCGCCGCAGAACGTCATCCTGTGCGACACCAAGGGCGTCGTCTACAAGGGCCGGCAGGAAGGCATGAACCAGTGGAAATCGGCGCATGCGGTGGAAACCAAACTGCGCACGCTGGCCGACGCGCTGGATGGGGCGGACATCGTCTTCGGCCTGTCTGCCAAGGGCGCCTTGACGCCGGCGATGATCCAGTCGATGGCCAAGGATCCGATCATCTTCGCCATGGCCAACCCCGATCCGGAGATCACGCCGGAGGAAGTGGCCGAGATCCGCACCGATGCGATCATGGCGACCGGCCGCTCGGATTATCCGAACCAGGTCAACAACGTGCTCGGCTTTCCCTATATCTTCCGCGGCGCGCTCGATGTGCGCGCCACCACCATCAATGACGCGATGAAGGTGGCGGCGGCCGAGGCGCTGGCAGCACTCGCCCGCCAGGACGTGCCCGACGACGTGGCGGCGGCCTATCAGGGCAACCGGCCGAAATACGGCCCCAACTACATCATTCCGGTGCCGTTCGACCCGCGGCTGATCTCGGCCATCCCGGTCGCGGTTGCCAAGGCGGCGATGGATTCCGGCGTCGCCCGGCGGCCGATCCTCGACATGGAGAAGTACGCCAACGAGCTTTCGGCCAGGCGTGATCCCATCGCCTCGACCCTGCAGCGCATCTATGACCGGGTGCGTCGCCAGCCGAAGCGTGTCGTCTTTGCCGAGGGCGAGGAAGAGCAGGTGATGCGTGCCGCCGCCTCCTATGCCAGCCAGAAGCTCGGCACGGCCATTCTTGTGGGCCGCGAGGAGCAGATCAAGGAAACGGCGCGCAATGCCGGCGTCGATTTGTCGAAGCCCGGCATCGAGATCATCAATGCCCGCCTGTCGCGGCGCAACGGCATCTATGCCGACTACCTCTATGAGCGGTTGCAGCGGAAGGGTTATCTGTTCCGCGACGCGCAGCGGCTGATCAACAACGATCGCAACCACTTCGCCGCCACCATGGTGGCGCTGGGCGATGCCGATGCGATGGTCAGCGGTGTGACGCGCAACTATTCGACCGTGCTCGACGATGTGCGCCGGGTGATCGACGCCAAGCCCGGGCACCGGGTGATCGGCGTGTCGCTGGCGCTGTGCCGTGGACGCACCGTGCTCGTCGCCGACACAGCCGTGCATGACATGCCGAACGCGGTGGAACTGGCCGACATCGCCGAGGAGGCGGCCGGCCAGGCGCGGCGCATGGGCTACGAGCCGCGCGTCGCCATGCTCGCCTACTCGACCTTCGGCCACCCGCCCGGCGAGCGCTCCGAGCGCGTCCAGGAAGCCGTCAAGATTCTCGACAAGCGACGCGTCGATTTCGAGTATGACGGCGAGATGGCGGCCGATGTGGCGCTCAACGCACGGCTGATGCAGCAATATCCGTTCTGCCGCCTGTCGGGACCGGCCAATGTCCTGGTCATGCCGGCGTTCCATTCGGCGTCGATCTCGACCAAGATGCTGCAGGAATTGGGCGGCTCGACCGTCATCGGACCGCTGCTCGTCGGCCTGAACAAGCCGGTGCAGATCGTTTCGCTCAACGCCAAGGATTCCGACATCGTCAACATGGCGGCCATCGCCGCATACAGCGCCGGGGCGTGAGGGCGGCGCCATCCACCAGGGCTCCCTTCCTCTCCCTACTTGTAGAGAGAGGGTGAGGGCAGCGCAGGCGCTTGGAGCATTTTGCAGTCAGGTGGAATCACCTGCCGTCCGCATAAATGCGGAAAAACAAAGAGATAGACCGGCTCAGCGTTTCATGGAAACGCTGAGCCGGTCTAGTCAGCCCTTGCCGCTCACGGTCACGCCGCGAAGCGTTCGGCGTCGGCGCCATAGTAGTTGATGTAGCGGTCGGAGATCGCCTCGACGGGGAGCACGACGAAGACGTCCGTGGTGCCGAAATCCCGGTCGATGACGCAGCCATCGCCGAAGCGCGCGCCCAACCTCAGATAGCCCTTTACCAGCGGCGGCATGGCCGTCAACGCCGAGCGCGCCTGGATGGCCTCCTTCGGCATCAGGTCCATCGGCGCGTAGCGGCTGGCCACGGCGCTCACACGCCAATCGCCCTCGGCCTGGCAGAAATGCCCGAGAAAGGACAGAGCCTCCGCATGGGCCGCCGGCACGACGCCGGGGAACGAGGCGCAGCCCATCATCACGTCGATGCGCATCCGGCGGCAATAGGCCCAGATGCCCTGCCACAACAGCTCGATCGTCCGTTTGGTGCGATAGGGCGGCAGGACGCAGGAGCGGCCAAGTTCCAGGAAACGTCGGCCCGAATGGCGGGCCATCAATCCCTCGATGGCGAACTCGTCCTGCGAATAGAACCGGCCCATGCGGCCGGCGCCCTCGGGCGGCAGCAGCCGGTACGTGCCGACGATGCGCTCGACATCATTGCCCGGAAGCGAGGTGTCGATGACGAGAAGGTGGTCGCAAACGCTGTCGAAACCATCGGTGTCACGATCCTGCGGTGCCCCTTCTGCCGAAGAGCGGGCGCCCATCTCGTCGAAGAAAACGCGAAAGCGAATCGTTTGCGCGGCGGCAATCTCATGCTCGTCGCGCGCCAACCGCACCTGCAGCGGGCCAATGCGCCCCAGCAGACCGCCATCGGCGGCTTCGCCTTGGTCGCCCGCAAGGGGCGGCTGGCCGCTGCTTTCATGGAAGCCGGTGTTTTCATGGAAGGCGGTGCTGTTCAGCGTCATGCCTTGCATTGCTGATTCTCCTCCGCATCACGTTGACGCCGGAATAGTGGTCAGTTGCGACAGAACTATGACACTACCGTCGCAGGCTGCGAGCGGCAAGCTCGCCGTCAAGCGGCGGTGTGAATTTCCAGAGCGGCGAGAAGCTTGTCGGGATCGACCGGCTTGGTGACGAACCCATTGGCCCCGTGGGCCAGAACCCCATGCCGGGTTTTTTCCTGTCCATCGGCCGACAGAACGAGGATCGGAACCGGGGCGAGGCCCGTCTCCTCCTCATGCCGGCGGATGGCGTTGATAGCGTCGAGACCGTCCATCACCGGCATATGCAAATCCATCAGGACGACGTCGTAGCGCTTGCCGGCGTTGCTCACCGCCTCCACCGCGGCGCGTCCGTTCGACACCAGTTCGACCTGATGCCCGGCCTTGGTGAGAGCGGCGCGCGCCAGCATGGCGTTGATCTCGTTGTCCTCGGCGACCAGCACCCGCAGACCGGCTTTGCCGCTGCATGGCAGCGCCTGCTGGCCGGTGGCGGTCTCATGCGCCTCGCCGACCGGCCCGGCGATCTCGCCATGTTCGCTCAAAAGTTGCCGCAGCAACGTCTTGCCGCGCACAGGACGCGCCAGGAAGGCGCCATAGCCGCTGGCACGGAATGCCGCCAGGCGGCCGCGCTCCGACGGCGTGATCAGGGTCAATGCGCGGCCAGCGCCGACGCCCGACTGATGCAGGCGGGTGATCAGGCCGCCATCGTCGGATTCCAGGGCGGCATCGATCAGCACCGTATCGAACGGTTTGCCGGCTTCTTCAGCCAGACGTGCCACATCCTCGGCGTTGGCGGCGATTTCGGCGCGTCCGCCATAGACGCGGATCGTCAGAGCGATGGTCTCGGCCTCCTCGACATGCGGCGACAGGATGACTGCGTTCACATGCGCGAGGATCGGTTCAATCCTTACTGCTTCCGAGGCATCGTCGAGCGGCAGCAACACGGCAAACTCCGACCCCTCGCCGGGCGTGCTGGCGACGGTGATCGAGCCCTGCATCGCATCGACGATGCGCTTGGTGATGGCGAGGCCGAGGCCGGCGCCGCCATGCCGCCGCGTCGAACTGCCGTCAACCTGCTCGAAATCCTTGAAGATGCGGGCGATGTCGTCCTTTTCCAGGCCCGGTCCCGAATCGGCCACGGCAATGCACAGCGCCGGCACGCCATTCTTCTCGCCGCGCGTCAGCGAAACGGCCACGCCGCCCTGATCGGTGAATTTCACCGCATTGCCCAGGAGATTGAGCAAGACCTGCCGCAACCGGCCCGGGTCGGCGGTGATCGTTGCCGGCACGTCGGGCGCGATGTAGCAGCCGAGGCCGATCTCCTTGGCGAATGCGCGCGCCGCCAGGAGCTCGACGACATTCTCGGCCATATCGTGCACGGATATCGTCTGCGGCTCGAGTTCCAGCCGCCCGGCCTCGATCTTCGAATAGTCGAGCAGGTCCTCGATCAGCGCCACCAGCGCACTGGCCGATGTGGAGACGGCGCCGACATAGGTGCGCTGCTCGGGGGTCAGCTTCGTGTCGGCCAGCAGTGTCGCCATGCCCATGATGCCGTTCATCGGCGTGCGGATCTCGTGGCTGACAGTCGCCAGGAAACTGGATTTGGCGCGGCTTGCCTGCTCGGCGCGTTCGCGCGCGTTGATCAGCGCCGTCTCCGCCCGCTTGCGGGCGGTGATGTCGCGGGCGATGGCGCGGTGCGACACGGATCCGGCCTTTTCGTCGCGGACTGAATGCTCGATCCAGGAATACCAGCGCATGCCGTTGCGCGTGTGGATCGCCACATCGGTCGAGCTCAGGCATTCGCCACCGGAGAACGCGGCGTCGGGCACCAGGCCGATGTCGATGCCGAGCTGGCTGAGCGTGCGGCCGACAAGCGTATCGGGGTTGCGGTCGAGAAGTTCGGCGAAGATGCGGTTCACATAGACGACCCGCCCGTTGCGGTCGCGGTGGACGATCAGATCGCCAAGCGCGTCGACGAGGCCGTGGAAGCGCTCTTCGCTTTCGCGCAACTCCCACATGCGGTCGGCCAGATCCTCGAGTTCGCCCCGGCTGTCGGCTTCCTTGCGCGCCAGGGCGGAAACAAGGAGGCGGTCGGCGGCGGCCGCGCGCAGGGCGACGGCCAGGCCGACGGCACCGAGGCCCGCCAGGAAAACGCTGATCAGCGGGGCTGCGCCGGTCAGATGGGCAAGGCCGGCGATCAGCATGACGGCAATGCCGACAATCATCTCGGTGTAGCGGCGCGGCGGATGCACCAGTTGCGGCGCCAGCGCCGGCGGATCGATGCGCAGCCGCGCGGCGCGCGGCGCATTCGGTGCGGCCGCCCCTTCGACACCCCTGTCCAGACTATGCTTTTCCGCCACCTTCATCGGCAGAACAGTAATGGACGAGCATTACAGAAGCTTTTGGCGGGTCCTTCGAATTTTAACGATCGCCGGAAGGCTGTCTGCTCCAGTCGCATTCATGCGACGTCAGACAAGTCCGCCCGACTGAAAACGCTCTACGGCATTTCGACCACGACGCGGCCACGTATCCTGCCTTCGACGATGTCCGTGGCGGCCGCAATCACGCCCTTGAAGGGCACCAGGGTCGAAAGCGCGGCAAGCTTGGCATGATCGAGTTCCGTTGCAATGCGCCGCCAGGCCTCCAACCGCAGTTCCTTCGGCGCCATCACCGAATCGATGCCGAGCAGCGAGACGCCGCGCAGGATGAACGGTGCGACGCTTGCCGGCAGGTCCATGCCCTGGGCCAGACCGCAGGCCGCCACCGCCCCGCCATAGGAGGTCATCGACAGGACATTGGCCAGGGTGTGGCTGCCCACGGCGTCGATGCCACCGGCCCAGCGTTCCTTGCCGAGCGGTTTGCCAGGGTTCGACAGCTCGTCGCGGGCGATGATCTCGGCCGCTCCCAGATCCTTCAGATAGTCGGCCTCGGCCGGACGGCCGGTCGAGGCGATGACGTGATGGCCGAGGCCGGCCAGAAGCGCTATGGCGACCGAGCCGACGCCGCCGGCCGCCCCCGTGACGACGACCGGTCCGCGCGCCGGGGTGATGCCGTGGCGCTCCAGCGCCATGACGCACAGCATGGCGGTGTAGCCGGCGGTGCCGACCGCCATCGCGTCGCGGGCGCTCATGCCTTCCGGCAGCGGTACCAGCCACTCGCCCCTGACCCGCGCGCGGGCGGCATAGGCGCCAAAATGGGTCTCGCCGACGCCCCAGCCATTGAGGATGACGTGATCGCCCTCCTTCCAGTCCGGGTGGCTCGAACGGGTGACCGTACCGGCAAAATCGATGCCGGGAACAAGCGGGAAGCGGCGCACGACCGGCGCCTTGCCGGTGATCGCCAGCCCGTCCTTGTAATTGACCGTGGTCGCCTCGACGGCGACGGTGACGTCGCCCTCCATCAGGTCGTCCTCGGTCAGTTCGACCATGTCGACGGACTGGTTCTTGTCCTCGTCGCGGGAAATCAGAACCGCTTGAAACCTATCCGTCATCGCACACTCCGGCTTGCCATTGAAAAGACCGGCTGAACTTTGCGGCGGCAGGGACGCGCGGTCAATCCGTCTGCTTGCCGCGTGCGGCGCGCGCGCGCCGCCAGTCGAGCAGTTCATCGAGGATAACCAGCCCTGCTCCGAGGGTGATGAAGACATCCGCCAGGTTGAAGATGGCGAACGACCAGACCGGCGTGTGGAAATAGATGTAGTCGGTGACGAAGCCGTTGGTCAGCCGGTCGATCAGGTTGCCGAAAGCCCCCCCCAGAATGAGGGCGAAGCCGAGCCGCGCCCAGAACTGGGCAGCGCCCGTGCGCATGGCCAGATAACCGATGAAGATGATGACCGCCGCCATGACGAGGCTCAGGCCGATGCCGCTCATTCCGGAGAACATCGAGAAGGCGATGCCGGTGTTGCGCGCGTGCAAGAGCGCCAGGAACGGCAGAACGTCGATTTTCTCGTGCAGCGGCAGCGTTGTTTCGACCAGTTCCTTGATGAGTTGGTCGGCCAGCGCGAAGACCAGCGTCAAAAGGCCATACAACCCGATCGTGCGCAGGCTCATGACCGGCTCCTGTCTTCGAGCGGCAGCGCGTCACGGCGGATCTCATAGAGCATCACGCCGGTGGCGACCGCCAGGTTGAGGGAATCGGCGCGGCCTGCCTGGGGAATCCGCACCAGTGCATCGCAAGCCGACGCCAGGCTTTCCGGCAGACCCTGCTGCTCGTTGCCCATCATGAGCAATATCGCCCCCTGCCGATAATCGACCGCGCGGTAATCGACCGAGCCTTCCAGATGCGTGCCGATCATGCGGCCGGCGAACCCCTTCCGCCAGGCCAGGAAAGCATCGAGGCCGGCGCGGACGATCGGCACGGCGAAGATCGATCCCATGGTGGCGCGTACGGTCTCGATGGAAAATGGATCTGTACAGTCGCCGACCAGGATGACGCCCTTGGCGCCGACCGCATCGGCGGTGCGCAGAATGGTGCCGAGATTGCCCGGGTCGCGCACCCGGTCCAGCGCCACCCAGACATCTCCTTTGGCCGGCTTAACCGCATCGAGTGGCAAGGTCTTCTGCTCGAAGACACCGACGACCATCTGCGGGTTGTCGCGTCGCGTCACGGCCGACAGCACCTTTTCACTGACCACCAGCACCAGGCCGCCGGCGGCGACCGTGCGGGCGGCAAGCTTTTCCACCGCCTCATTGCCGCGCCCCGCCTTGGCGTAGAGCAGCGTGCGGATGGTCCAGCCGGCCTCGAAGGCGTCGATGATCAGCTTCAGACCCTCGGTCATGAAGAGATGCTCGCGGTCGCGGTATTTCTTCAGCGCCAGGGCGCGGATGTCCTTGATGACCGGATTGGTCAGGCTGGTGACTTCCTTCACCTGCCCCGGCGCGCGCCGCTCCCTGTCATGGCCGCTCATGGGGCCACCCAGCGCGAGAACAGCGAGGTCGACAGCGCCCGGCCCGCCGATCGCTCGCGAATGACGAGTTCGCCCGATTCCACGCAGCCGCCCATGCCGGCGAAGGTGTCGCGCATCAGCGCATGAATGGCGAAGAAGGAGGCGCGGATCGAATAGGCCGTCAGCACCACGGCAAGCGGCTTCGGCGTCAGGATGGAGCGGCACAGGCCGGCAAGATAGGGCAGGTCATCGAACAATTGCCACACCTCGCCTTTCGGTCCCCGACCATAGGCCGGCGGGTCGAACAGGACGATGTCATAGGCGTTGCCGCGCCGTTCCTCGCGCTCGGCGAATTTCACGGCGTCCTCGCAGATCCAACGGATCGGCTTGTTGGTCAAGTCGGCCATTTCCTGGTTCTCGCGCGCCCAGCCGATCGCCTTTTTCGAGGCGTCCACATGGGTCACCTCGGCGCCGGCGCGGGCGGCGACCAGCGAGGCGAGGCCCGTATAGCCGAACAGGTTCAGGACCTTCACCGGGCGTCCCGCGCCGCGCACCAGCGTCTCCATGTGCGACCAATGTGTCGCCTGCTCGGGAAACACGCCGACATGGCGAAACGAGGTGAAGCGGCCGAGATAATCGATCCCGTCATGGCGCATCGGCCAGGTCTCGCCCAGCACCTCCCTGGGGAAGCGCCAGCGGCCCATGCCTTCTTCGTCCGTATCGCCCGTGAAGACGGCGTCCGCCGTGTCCCATTCGGCGGGTCCGAGCGCCGGCTGCCAGATGGCCTGGCCTTCCGGCCGGACGATGCGATAGGGGCCGTATTGCTCGAGCTTCCGCCCAGCGCCGGAATCAATCAGCGCGTAGTCGTCATTGGGCAGCACTTCGAGGATGACCGGCAAGCGCTCATCGGGAAGTTTTCCCGCACCGCGCGGTGGCGCGGGGCGAGAGACAGCTTCGGCCTGCCGCTGCGGCTTCTCACGCGGCTCGGATGATTTTCGGGGTTCGCGCCGGTCATTCCGGTGCTTGGCGCGCGCAGGCTTCAATGGGCTCTCCGGGTCTCCGCCAGTCCGGCATCCCAGTCCGGCATCATTGCCCGCGCTTCTGCCACAGGCATCGCCGGCAGGCAACTGGAGCGCCGTGCGTCCATTTGGACGCTACACAAGGGCGCTCCAACACGTTACATCCATGGAATCAATTCCGGCCATGCCGCTCATAAACGGCAATGCCGGCCGCCAGGTCCTCGATCGCCGCACCGACGGATTTGAACAGGGTGATCTCGTCGTCGCTCGTGCGGCCCGGCTTTTCACCACGCGTCAGCTCGTAGAAATCTGCCTTGATGTCCTCTTCCTTCAAGGCACCGGATTGCAGCGCCTGCACGATGTCGCCGGCTTCCTTCACTGCGGCGGCCCGCGTGTCGACGAACACGGAGGCGCGCGAAACGGCAGCGTCGTCGCTTTCGCGCATCGACGGCGTGAAGGCGCCGATGAGATCGACATGCACGCCCGGCTTCAAGGCAGCGCCACGCACCAGCGGCACGGTCGACAAGGTGGCGCAGGAGACGATGTCGGCATCTCCGACAGCCTGGTCGAGATCGTCAGCCACGGCCGCATCCATGCCTTCGGCGCGCAGCAGGGCCGCAACCTTCTCGGCGTTTTCGGGCGAACGGTTCCAGATGCGCGCCGTGCGGATCGGCCGGACCGCCGCGTGGGTGCGCGCCAGCAGCGGCGCCAGCGCGCCGGCGCCGACGATCAGCAGGCGCGAGGCATCCTGTCGCGCCAGATAGGACGCGGCGAGCCCGGAAGCGCAGGCCGTGCGCCAAACGGTGAGGCTCTGACCGTCGATCAGCGCCAACGGCTCCCCCGTCCTGCCGTTCATCAGCAGATAGACCGCCATCACCGCCGGCTTGCCAATCGCATTGTTGTCCGGTGAGACCGTGGCGATCTTGACGCCGACATAGCCGTTCTCACCGGTGGAAAGCGTGGCGAAATCGCTCCAGGCCGGCATCAGCAGCAGCGTCGAATCGCTGCCTTCGGGCCGTTCAACCGTGTGATGATGACGCACGGGCTGCACGGCACCCTTGCGGAACGCCTCGCGCAGCGTCTCCACCAGGCCCGCATGGTCCAGGCAGGCATCGACTTGCGCGGCAGAGATTGTCAGCATCGGTGATCGCCGTCGTTTGGTTGGGTATCAGGGTTTGTGCGGGAGTTGCGGCGCGCCGCCGGCGCGGATGGTCGTCTCGCGCAGCTTGTCGACTTCCTTCTTGCGCTCGCGGGCGATGCGGCGGTAGCGCCCCTGCCGCAACCAGGTGGCGAGACTGCCGAGGATCAGGCCGAGCCCAAGTGCTGCAAACAGGTAGATGAACAACGGCCATTCAACGGTTAGCGCCGGATTGCCAGGATTGAAAGGGTCGAGCGTGAAAAGCGCGGCACCCCGGTTGGCGACCGCCAGAGCGATGATGATCACCGCCAACGGCACAAGAACGAGGACAAGAAGAATGCGGTTGGCCATGAGGTGCCCATTGCTGGATGTGGTCATCCCGGAAGGGATGCTGGAGTGCTTCCAGGTTTCTCCACGTCACGGAGATGCTCTTTTTGGCTTTTGCGCAGTTCCGGAGGGAAAACCGGTTCCCACTTTTCCTGGAATTGCTTTACTTCTCGATGTTGAGCCGCTCGCGCAATTCCTTGCCAGTCTTGAAGAATGGCACCCATTTCTCCTCGACCTCGACCGATTCGCCGGTGCGCGGGTTGCGCCCGACGCGGGCGGGTCGGTTCTTGACCGAGAAGGCGCCAAACCCTCTCAGTTCGACGCGATTGCCGTCGGCTAACGCATCCGAGATTTCCTCGAAGATCGCGTTGACGATGTTTTCCACGTCACGCAGGTAAAGATGCGGGTTGCGATTGGCGATCGTTTGCACGAGCTCTGACTTGATCATGGATTCTTTTCCGCCGCTGGATTGGACTTGTTCCCGTCGCCCTGCATGCCTGGCACCAAGATGATTTTGCTTGGTTTTTCAGTGAGGCAATTTGTTTTTTTCAGGTTGCCAGACCGACAGCAGACCGTCAAGGAACATACGGTCAGCACCGAGCTCGCGCAGGATTTCGACGGCGCTCGTCGGCGTTCCCAGGAAGCGCGACGCCATCTCGGGCAGGAAGAAACTTCCGCCGATCTGCCTTTTCTTCCACTCGACGACCTCGAGATTCTCGCCTACGCCCTTTGAAACCAACCAGGCCTTCGCCTCGCGTTCGCCGCCCAGTTCATCGACCAGCTTGTGCTCGGCAGCCTGGCGACCGGTGAACACCGCGCCGTCGGCCAATTTCAGCACCTCCTGGCGCGACAGGGGGCGACGCTCGGTCACCAGGTCGACGAACCAGTCGTAGCTGTCGAGGATCACCGAACGGATCATCGCCCGTTCCTCATCCGTCGTCGGATTGAACGGCGAAGGCTCCGCCTTGAGCGGCGAGGATTTGATCTCTTCAAGCTTGATGCCGAGCTTTTCCATCAGCCCCGTCACGTCGGGAAACTGGAACAGGACGCCGATCGAGCCGACGATGGAGGATTGCCGGGCGACGATGTGATCCGTGGCGCTGGCGATCATGTAGCCGGCGGAGGCCGCCAGCGTGCCGACCTGTGCCACCACCGGCTTCTCGCCGGCCAGCCGCCGGATCTCCTCATAGATCGCCTCGCCGCCGGCGGTCGTGCCGCCGGGCGAATCGACCGTGACGATGACGCCTTTCACCGAGGGCGCCTTGCGGATGCGGTCGAGCCGATCCAGCAATTCATCGTCCTCGAGAATGGTGCCGGTGATCTTCACCTGGGCAATATGATCGGAGGCGATGCCGGCCGAATCGCCGAGCAGGCTGCGGGTGGCGAAGGCGATGGCAAGCACGACGACGGCGAGCGCCACCACGCGCCAGAATGTCAGCTTGCGTCTGAGACGCCGCCGGTCGATCAGATCATCCGCTCGAATGGACATGTCCGCCTCGCTTGCAACGGGAATGATGCTGGTGTCCTGCCCCAACCAAACCGGTGGGTTCGGCTGGGAAAAGCAGGCCACTAAATTATTGAAACTAGGGCAATTTTACTTCAATTGAAATGAATGCAGAGCCTTCATTTCAATTGAAGCGTTGCACTAGTGAACCAGCGCCTTTTAGTCGAAACGATGTTTAGGGGCTACCGCCTTTGTGCAAGAATCGGCCGCCACCCGCCGCGCGCGGGGAAAATGCCGGCCGAAGCATGGGAAACTGCGCCTAAATCATTGTCGTTAATCCAAAAATAGCCATATTGGGGTGGAATTCAAAAATTGAGGGCGTACCGAGGGCCTGGAATTTTCCAGCCATGCATATCAGGTTTATCGTCGGCGAATGTTCGCTGGCGTCATGGGCTTTGTGTTTTCAAACAGGCACGACGCTGATTTTGTCCATCGCGTGTTCGATCAGGTCTCATGATGGCGCCCGGCCCCGAGTTAGCGGAACAGCAGTATGAGTGAGCCAATCACTAGTGAAGCCAAGGCGCGCAATGACGACGCCCGGCGGCACGCGATCCACGGCAGCGAGCGCGGCGCCGACGCATTCGCGCGCGCCACGCGCCACTCGCACCGGGTGCGGTTGCTGAAATTCCTGCTGCCGCTGTCGGCGGTTGCCCTCACCGTGGCTTTCCTGGGTTATTCCTTCCTCTCGTCGGTGCCGCGTGGCGCGGTCGATCTGGCGACGGCTTCGATCGAGGGCGGCTCGCTGGTGATGTCCAGCCCGGAGCTGAACGGTTTCACCAGCGACGATCTGCCCTACAAGATGACGGCGGAACGCGCCCGGCAGAAGATCGGCGGCGAGGATATCATCGAGTTGGAAGGCATTCGTGCGCGCGTGCCGGTCGACAAGGAGAATTTCGCCACCATCGAAGCGGCCGACGGTGTCTACAACCGTGGGGAAAACAGGCTGGATATCGACAGCCGTATCTCGCTGAAAACGACTTCGGGCATCACCGCGATCCTCGAATCGGCGCAGATCGACATCGGGGGCAGCAGTCTCGAAACGTCGAAACCGGTCGAGATCGAGCTTGACGGAACGCGCATTGCAGCCGATTCATTCGCCGCAAGCGACGGTGGAAAAGTGTTCGTGTTCGACAAGCGCGTGCGCGTGACAATCGATCCTTCGCAGGTTCGCCAGACGGCGAAGACCACGGAACAGACGACCACCCAGGGGAATTGAGGGGAATACAATGCGCATCAACCGGCTCTCCCGGCTGTTTTTCGGACTGGGGCTTCTGGTGAGCCTGCCAGCCGCCGCATTCGCCCAGGACGCACAGAGCCGCCTTACCGGGCTGCAGCTTTCCGGCGACGAGCCGATCCAGATCGAGAGCGACAGGCTGGAAGTGCGCGAGGGCGAGAACGTCGCCGTCTTTTCGGGCAATGTCTCGGTGGTGCAGGGGCAGACCCTGCTCAAATCCGGCAAGATGACCGTCTACTATGTCAACGACGGCGGCTCGGCGGCCACCGGCAGCGCCAATATCGACCGGCTCGAGGTGGACGGCAACGTTTATCTGAAATCCGAAACGCAGGTGGCGACCGGCGACCGCGGCACGTTCGACATGAAGACCGAGGTGCTTGAGCTGTCGGGCAAGGAGGTCGTGCTGTCGGAAGGCGAGAATGTCATCGTCGGCTGCAAGCTGACCGTGCAGATGAAGAGCGGCCTGGCCAAGCTCGATGGCTGCAAGGGCGGCAATTCCGCCGGCCGCGTCAAGATGCTGCTGACGCCTGGCTCCCAGAACAAGCGGTAGGCAGTCTTGATCTCCCGAAAACGCAAGCAGCCAACCGGAAAGCCGGCCGCCGAGAACCCGGCGAACGGCACGGCGGCCGGCAATGGCCGCAACTACAAGGGCACGCTGATCGCCCGTGGCCTGACCAAGGCCTACAAGGGCCGTCAGGTGGTCAGCGGCGTCTCCATCGGCGTGCGCGCCGGCGAGGCTGTCGGCCTGCTCGGGCCGAACGGCGCCGGCAAGACCACCTGTTTCTACATGGTCACCGGCCTGGTGCCCGTCGACAAGGGCACGATCCACATCGACGGCCACGACGTGACGTCGATGCCGATGTACCGCCGCGCACGGCTCGGCATCGGCTATCTCCCGCAGGAGGCCTCGATCTTTCGCGGCCTGAGCGTCGAGCAGAACATCCGCGCCATCCTCGAAGTGGTCGAACCGAACCGCAAGGAGCGCGACAAGAACCTCGATGCGCTGCTTGAGGAATTCAACATCAGCCATCTGCGCAAATCGCCCTCCGTCGCCCTTTCGGGCGGCGAGCGGCGGCGTCTGGAGATCGCCCGGGCGCTTGCCAGCCGGCCGAACTTCATGCTGCTGGACGAGCCGTTCGCCGGCATCGATCCGATCGCCGTCACCGATATCCAGCAATTGGTGCGCCACCTGACCGCGCGCGGCATCGGCGTGTTGATCACCGATCACAACGTGCGCGAGACGCTGGGCCTGATTGACCGCGCCTACATCATCCACGCCGGCCAGGTGCTGACCCATGGTCGCCCCGACGACATCGTCGGCAATGCCGATGTGCGCCGCCTCTATCTCGGTGAAGGTTTTACCCTTTAGCGAGCAGAAAGCGCCCGCACCGGGCATTCCCTGGCAAGTCGCCGGTAACGGTTTTCCCTCATAGCGCTTGACAAGCAAAAGTCGGGCCAATTGAATCCAGCCCCGTCCCGGCAATGTCTGCCGGGCAGAGAAGGGGCGCTTATCGATGGTGCTTGCACCGAAACTCCACCTGCGTCAGACACAATCATTGGTCATGACGCCGCAATTGCTGCAGTCGATCCGGCTGCTGCAGATGACGCATCTGGAGCTGGCGCATTTTCTCGACGCCGAGATCGAGCGCAATCCCCTGCTGGAGCGCGGGGAGGACGGCGCCGGTGAATGGCGCGACGGCGAAACACAAAGTGAAGCCCGGGACAGTTCCGATGGAGAAGACCGGGGCAACAACACCGCCGAGGCAATCTCCGACAAGCTCGATGCCTCGCTGGAAAACCTGTTCCCCGACGATCCCGGCACCCATGACCGGATCGGCCCCGACTTGTCGGCGCAGTGGAAATCCGCCGGCGGCAACGGGCTGCAGGCGGCCGGCAGCGGCTCCTACGACCTGGAGGGCACGACGGCGGCGGCGCGCACCTTGCGCGACCATGTCAACGAACAGATCGCCCTGGCGTTCACCGACCCGGCGGATCTTCTGATGGCGCATGAGCTTGCCGAAGGGCTCGATGAGGCAGGCTACATGCTGGCCGATCTCGATGAGATCGCCGACCGTATCGGCGCACGCCGCACAGCACTGGAAGCCGTGCTTGCGACCTGCCAGACCTTCGATCCGCCGGGGCTCTTCGCCCGCGGGCTGGCCGAATGCCTCGCCCTGCAACTGATCGCCCGCGACCGCTACGACCCGGCAATGCGGGCGATGATCGACAATCTCGATCTCCTGGCCAAGCGCGACTTTCAGGCCCTTGGCCGCCTGTGCGGCGTCGATGCGGAGGATCTGGCCGACATGCTGGCGGAAATCCGCACGCTCGACCCGAAGCCCGGCATGATGTTTTCCACCGGTACAGCCGATCCGATCGTGCCGGACGTGATCGTCAAGGCGGCGAGCGATGGCGGCTGGGCGATCGAGCTGAACCCGGAAACGCTGCCGCGCGTGCTGGTCAACGAACCCTATTATGCGCGGATAGCGGCGCAGACGCGCGACGCCGACCGCCAATTCCTGTCGGAATGCCTGCAGAACGCCAACTGGCTGACACGCAGCCTCGACCAGCGCGCCAAGACGATCCTCAAGGTCGCTTCGGAAATCGTCCGCCAGCAGGATGCTTTCCTCGTCGGCGGCGTCAGCCATTTGCGGCCGCTCAACCTGCGCACCGTGGCCGACGCCATCGGCATGCATGAATCGACCGTCAGCCGGGTAACGGTCAACAAATACATCATGACGCCGCGCGGCACGTTCGAACTGCGCTATTTCTTCTCCTCGGCGCTGGCATCGGCGTCCGGCGGCGAAGCGCATTCGTCCGAAGCGGTGCGCGGGCGCATCCGCCAGTTGATCGACGATGAACGGCCGGAGGCGGTGCTGTCGGACGATTCACTTGTGGATATCCTGCACGGCGAAGGCATCGACATCGCCCGACGCACCGTCGCCAAGTACCGGGAAGCGCTCAACATTCCATCTTCGGTACAACGCCGGCGCGAGAAGAAGATGCTGGCCGCGGCCTCCGGTGGCGGACGCAGCGCGGCGTGAGCAGTTCCCTCCGTCGATTGACAAGCACAGGCTAAGCCACTAGAAGCCCGCCCGCATGGAGCTTTGGGCCCGAGATGGCTTTGACGGTTGTCCAACGCGCTGAACATCGGAAAAGGAAAACGCGGCCGAAACGAACATCACAATCCGCCGCGGCACCTTGTACATGCAAGCCACACGTATAAACTCACACCGTTCGATGTCTGATCAGGAAAGGTCTGTTTTCAGATGAGCTTACGCATTTCCGGGAAGCACATGGACATCGGCGAGACATTCCGCTCGCGCATCGAGGAGCGGATCGGCGAAGCTGTCGACAAGTACTTCGACGGCGGGTTTGCCGGTCGCGTGACTGTCGAGAAGGCAGGATCCCGCTATTCCGCCGATTGCATGGTTCACCTCGACACGGGAATGGTGCTGCAGGGGACCGGCGAGGCGCAGGATCCGCAGTTCGCTTTCGATGCCGCCGCCGAGCGGATCGAGAAGCGGCTGCGCCGCTACAAGCGCCGGCTGAAGTCCCACAGTCCCGCCCAGGGCATCAATCCGATGGACATCGCCTATCGCGTGATGGCGGCCGTCGCCGACGAGGAGGATGAAGTACCGGAGGATTACGCGCCGACGGTGGTCGCCGAATCGAAGATGGCGCTCAGCACGATGTCCGTTGCTTCCGCCGTCATGGAGCTAGACACCAAGGACAATCCGGTTTTCGTCTTCCGCAACGCCGCAAACAACGAAGTGAACATCGTTTACCGGCGCGCCGATGGCAATATTGGCTGGATCGACCCTTCGGCGGTAGCGCACGCATAGGTTCCGAGCCGAGTCAGGGCCGGCCCGGCGTCGGCGACCAGACAAGAGCAGAGGATGCATAGACATGGATCTGAGCGATCTGATCGAGCCAAAGGCGATCGTGCCGGCTTTGAAAGCGAATTCCAAGAAGCAGCTCCTGCAGCTTCTCGCCGAGAAGGCGGCCGGCGTCACCGGCCTGCCTGAACGGGAAATCTTCGACACCATCCTGCAACGCGAGCGGCTGGGGTCCACCGGGGTCGGCAACGGCATCGCCATTCCACACGGCAAACTGCCGGGCATCGAGCGCATCACCGGCATTTTCGCGCGCCTCGAAACGCCAGTCGATTTCGAAGCCATCGACGACCAGCCGGTCGATCTCATCTTCCTGCTCCTGGCGCCTGAAGGCGCCGGCGCCGATCATCTGAAGGCCCTTTCGCGCATTGCCCGCGTGCTGCGCGACGCCGACACGATGGCCAAGATTCGCGGCACGAAGGATGCCGCCGCAATCCACAGCTTCCTCGCTGAAACCCCGGCTTCCAACGCCGCCTGAACGGGTATCCGCGAGTGCATTTTGCAGTCAGGTGGAATCACCTGACGTCCGCATAAATGCGGAAAAACAATGAGATAGACCGGTTCTGTGTTTCTATGAAACGCTGAACCGGTCTAGGCCTGCACGGCCTCCTGCGCGATGGCGATCTCTATCGTCGAGAAGGGTGCGGCCGGATCATTGCCGCGCCTGATGTGCATGCGGCGATTGGCCAGGTCCATTGCAATCGTGCAGATTGTGCCCTTGCGGCCGAGAAACCCTGAGCTTTCCGTATAGGGCGCCAGGATGGCGTGCTGCGGGTGCTGCCGGTCCGACAACACGTCCTTGAGGCGGGCGAGGCTCGCCGGCGTGCCCGGAGCGGTGAGTGCCTGGATGCGCGACAGGCGCGCCGTTGAATTCTCCAGAAGCTCGGCATCGACCGGCGCGGTGCAGGTCAGGTAGTGATTGGTGTGCGTCGTGGCATTGGCGCCCGCCTCCAGGCGGCGGGCGCTATCGCCTTCGAACTCGATGTTGATGCCGCGTCCATCACTGCCGGCGATGAGGAGATTGAGCGAGCGCCCGACACCGGCCCGCCGCAGGACATCCTCCACCGCATCCCAGGAACGGGCGTCCAGCAAAGCGCGTAGCAGGACATGCGACGGCACGCCCAGCGTGGGCTTCGGCGTCGGCAGGAAGTTGAGGCAGACGGCGAAACCCGCATCGTTGAGGCCGATCTTCGCCAGGATGCCGGGTTCCGTCATGGTCAGGAAGCGTCGGCCTTCTTCATCCTCGGCGCGAATCAGGACCACCAGCGCCTCGAGCGGCTCGGCCCAATCCCAGTTCTGCCCGACATAGGGCGTGCCGGTGTAATGGACCGCCGTGCATTCGGCGGCGGACAGCGCCGACAGGAGCTCGCTGCGTGCGTTGAGCGCGTAGAGCCAACGCGGGTCCATGTCGACGCCGGCCGCCATGCCGTCGATTTCATCGCATAAGCGCTCATCGAAAGCGGCAATCCCGGCCCGATAGCGATCGGCAACGGCAAGGATTTCCGAATCAGGCCGGGCGAAATAGGACTGATAGATCAAGACTGTCCGGGCGATGCGGTCGGCGAAAGCACTGCCGATCTGTTCGCCACGTTGGCGGGGCGTTCCCCGGACGTCGAGAAGAGGAAATTCCGCGTTGATGCTGGCCATGGCTTGCTCCCGGACAGGATGCCGCGTCATTTGCGGCGTTCATCCGTCCTCGGCGCGATGGCGGAAACTGTCAAGGCCCAGCATCCGGGCCTTGACTGACCAGAAACATGAGCTGCGGGCTGGGCGTTACCCGCCCGGCCCATAGCCCGTTCAATGCAGGCTGACCGTCTCCAGGTCGTTCTGGAACGCGCCCGCCAGGGCCGCATCGCGCGCGTCGGCGAGCAGGATCGGCTGACCGTTGGCGGCGAACAGCGCCCATAAACGCGTGCCCGGCGTCAAATCCGGCATGCCTGGGAACTTGCCCTGCAAATCCTCGGCATCCATTTCGCGCATGTAAGCGACAGCGCCCTCGCCGATATGGGCGAGCTGCTGCTGGGTAATCGCAATCTTTTGCTCGTGCTCGGTCATGTCAGCCTCCTTAACGCGGGTGTTTCACCTGGAAACCTGCCCGCTGAAGAGCCCAAGGTTCCGGCCGGGTCAGCCCGGCCGGTTTCCTCCCGAATAAGACCAGTATGTCAGTCTTTCACGGAAATGTTTATTTTTTGTACCAGCCGTTCCGGCTCGGGCCGGTCGAGGTCGATGGACAAGAGGCCGTTCTTCAGGTCGGCGCAAATGACCCGCATGCCTTCGGCCAGCACGAAAATGCGCTGGAACTGGCGGGCGGCAATGCCGCGATGCAGATATTCGCGCTCGCCTTCCTCGCCTTGCCGGCCGCGTATGACGAGCTGGTTTTCCTCGGTCGTCACATCCAGGTCTTCGCAGCTGAAGCCTGCCACGGCAAGCGTGATCCTGAGGGTCTCGCCGCGGCCTTCCTCGGCGCGGATCCGCTCGATGTTGTAGGGCGGGTAGCCATCGCCCGATTTGGCGATCCGCTCGAGCGTCTTTTCCATACTGTCGAACCCGAGAAGGAGCGGATTCGAAAAGGGCGTCATACGCGTCATTTTCATGTGTCCTCAAAGAGCGACGTGGATAGAAGGAAACCCGTGCGGCATTCCCTTCGACTTCTCTGATATGGTTGCTGACAATACCTGTTTCAAGCATTTCGGGGGCCACCGCATGACGGCAGCGCGCAAGATAATCATCGACACGGATCCGGGCCAGGATGACGCAATGGCCATACTCCTGGCGCTTGCCAGCCCCGAGCTGGAGGTGGTCGGCATCACTGCCGTCGCCGGCAATGTGCCCCTGGCGCTGACCGAGAAGAATGCGCGCAAGATCTGCGAATTGGCCGGCCGACCGGAAATCAAGGTCTTTGCCGGCGCCACGCGACCATTGATGCGCGACCTGGTGACGGCGGAGAATGTGCATGGCCGCACCGGGCTCGACGGACCGGACCTGCCGGAGCCGCAAATGAAGCTGCAGGAGCAATATGCGGTCGATTTCATCGTCGAAACGCTGATGGCGCACGATGACGATGAGATCACGCTGTGCCCGCTCGGTCCGCTCACCAACATCGCGCTGGCGCTGATCCGCGAGCCGCGTATCGCGCCGCGTATTCGCGAGATCGTGCTGATGGGTGGCGGTTTCTTCGAAGGCGGCAATGTCACGCCGACGGCCGAGTTCAACATCTATGTCGATCCGCACGCCGCAGATGTGGTGCTGCGCTCGGGCGTGCCGATCGTCATGATGCCGCTCGACGTGACCCACAAGGCACTGACGACCCGCAAGCGCGTCGATGCGCTGCGCGCATTGGGCACCCCGGTTTGTCTGGCTGCCGCCCAACTGCTCGATTTCTTCGAACGTTTCGACGAGGAAAAATACGGCACCGATGGCGGGCCGCTGCACGATCCCTGCGTCATCGCCTATCTGTTGCAGCCGGGACTTTTCCGGGGACGCACCTGCAACGTCACCGTCGAGACCGGTTCGGAACTGACCATGGGCATGACCGTCGTGGACTGGTGGCGGGTGACCGAGCGGCCGCAGAACGCGCTGGTCATGCGCGATATCGACGATGACGGCTTCTTCGAGCTCCTGATCGAACGGCTGGCGCGGCTCTAGTCTACGCGTCCTTGCAGCGCCTACCGCGTCCGCGAGAGGGCGATCCACAGCCCGCCGCCCATCAGGAACCCGCCGCCGATGCGGGCGATCTGGCGCATGCGGCGCGGCGTCAGTCGCTGGCCGATGCGGCCCGAGGCAATGGCGTAGCCGCCGTCGGAAACGGCCGAGAACATCAGCGCGGTGGCGCCCATGATGGCGATCTGCGCCGCGTGGCCGGCGGTGGGCTCGATGAATTGCGGCAGCAGCGCGCCGAAGAACAGGAGCTGCTTGGGATTGCCCATCGAGACCAGGAAACCCTGCATGAAGAAGCCGCTGCGCGGTGCGCTCCTTTGCGCGCCGTCGTCGACCGCCGCACCGCTGGCGCGAATCATTTTCCAGCCGAGCCAGCAGAGATAGGCCGCGCCCAGCAGCTTGACCCATTCGAACCAATGGCCCGCCATCTCGATCAGCGAGGTCAGGCCGATGCCGGCAATGGCGATCATGATCGTCAGGGAAACGAGCGTGCCGGCCACATTGAGGAGCCCGGCGCGCACGCCGTGGCGCATGCCATTGGCGACGATCAGCATGTTGGTCGGGCCGGGAACCACCGTCGCCACCAGGCAGACGATGACGAAGGCGGTGTAGGTCTCAAGCGACATCGGCTTCTCCTCCAGAGGCCATAGAATGCATGGCGCCGCGCCTGCGTCCAGCCCCTCAGGCAAGCGCGGCGTCAATCTCCGCCGCGAAGGGAATGGCGGGCTGCGCACCCGGCTTCAGGCAGGCCAGCGCACCCGCCGCCGCCGCGCGGCGCAACGCGCCTTCCAGTCCAAGGCCATCGGCCAGGCCGGCGGCCAGATAGCCGCAGAACGTATCGCCGGCGCCAACCGTGTCCACAGGCTCTATGTCGATTGTCGGGACGGTCACGAAGGCTTCCGGCGTCGCCGCCCAGGCTCCCTCCGGGCCGAGCGTGACGATCACCGTACGGCCGGTCTTCCGGGCGAAGTCGCGCATGCGGGCGCGCCGGTCCGCGCCCTCGAGCAGAAGGGCATCTGCATAGAGATCGAACTCCGTCTCGTTGGCGATGATGCAATCCGCCCTGGCGAGAAGGGCAGCCGCTTCCGGACGATAAGGCGCGGTGTTGAGCAGCGAGAGCGCCCCTGCTGCGGTTGCCGCATCCAGCGCCGCCTCCACCGTGGCGATGGGGATTTCGAGCTGCAGGAGCAGATGGTCTCCCCTGGCGAGACCTGCATCCGCCACACGCTCGGGCAAGACATCCGCGTTGGCGCCCGGCACGATTGCGATGGTGTTTTCGCCGGCGCGGTCGACCAGGATGTGCGCCGTGCCGGTGGCGCTTTGCGCCTTGTGGACCGCCGAAAGGTCGACCCCGCCATCCTTCAGCAGCAGCAAAGCCTGATCGGCGAAGGGATCGCTGCCTGCCGCGCCGATCATGCGCGTCCTGGCGCCCGCCCGCCTTGCGGCCAGCGCCTGGTTGGCGCCCTTGCCGCCCGGCGCCGTGACGAAGGTGTCGCCCGGCACCGTCTCGCCCGGCTTCGGCAGGCGCTCGACGGTGGCGATCAGGTCGAGATTGATGGAACCGATAACGATGATCAAGGCAGTCTCCCACGCTGTTGGCATGGGAAACTACTTGCTGTAACGCCTTCCCACCAGCCTCAATTGGGCTGCGACAACTGGCCGGCCTCCCAGCCGAGGATGGCGCGCTTGCGCGTCAGGCCCCAATGATAGCCCGTCAGCGCGCCGGATTTGCCGACCGCGCGATGACACGGCACGACGAAGGAGACCGGATTGGCGCCGATGGCCGCACCGACGGCGCGCGCGGCGGTCGGATTGCCGATCTCGGCGGCGATGTCGGAATAGGCGCGCGCCTTGCCCATCGGGATCTTCAGCAGCGCATCCCAGACGCGAACCTGGAAATCGGTGCCGATCAACACGACGCGCAGCGGCTCCTCGGAACGCCAGCGGCTCGGGTTGAACACCCTGGCTGCATAGGGCGCGGTGGCGCTGATATCCTCGACGAACTCCGCGTTGGGCCAGCGCGACGCCATGTCCTCGAAGGCGGCCCGCTCGCCGCCCGGATCACAAAAGGCGAGGCCCGCCAGGCCGCGCTCGGTGACCATCACCAGGGCGATGCCGAAGGGCGAGATGTGAATGCCGTGGCGAATGACGAGGCCCGCGCCGCGCGCCTTGTATTCGCCCGGCGAAACCGCCTCGTGCGTGACGAACAGATCATGCAACCGACCCGGGCCGGACATGCCGAGCTCGAACGCGGTGTCGAGAAGCGGCAGGCCCGAATCGAGCAGGCGGCGCGCATGGTCGAGCGTGACGGCCTGCAGGAAGGCTTTCGGCGACAGGCCGGCCCAGCGGGTGAAGAGTTTCTGCAGGCCGGTCGGCGTGTCGCCCACTTCGGCGGCGATCTCCTCCAGCGACGGCTGGTCGCGATAGTCGAGGCTGATCTTTTCGATCACGCGGCGGACGACTTCATAATCGCTGCCCTCGGGCGTCACGTCGCGCAGCATCTGGGCTGTCTGCATGTTCATGGCTCTCACTCCTGGCGTCTTTCCATCCTGGGAAGGACGCGCATTCCTGTTCACTGTTAACAGTGAATATGGCGTGCCGCGCGCTGCCAAACCACCCGTTTCCTGCCTAGACCGGTTCAACGTTTCATAGAAACGCTGAACCGGTCTATTTCATTGTTTTTCCGCATTTATGCGGACGTCAGGTGATTCCACCTGACTGCAAAATGCTATAGTTCAGCGCCCCTTGGCCTTCGCCAGGGCGCGACCGAAGGCCGTGGCGAAACTCTCGCGGTCGTCCGGGTTGAGGAAACTGCCCAGCGACACGCTTTGGCCCTGCATCTCGACCGCCATTCCGGTGATGCCGATTTCGTCATGCCGGCTGACGCGGAAACGCGTCCAGAATGGGTTGAGACTGTGCTCCTCGGGGCGGCCGGAGGCCGGCACCTTGCGGATGTCGAGGCTGGTGCGCGACAGGCGCACCTCCTCGCGCACGCGGGCGGCGCGGTAGTTCAGCCGAAACGCCAGATAGATCGCCAGAACGTCGAGGCCGAAGAAACCGAACACCGGCCAGGCGCCCATCTTGAGGAACAGCGCGCCGACGGTCAGCCAGATCAGGAACACCCCGCCCATGAGGAACGCGAAACCGCGCGTGCTCAGCGAGCGGTGGGGCATGAGCCGCGCCTGGAACAGCGGTGCATCGCCAAAGTCGGGCGCGATCATGTTTGTTTCGGCCATGAAGATGATTATAGAAGACCCATGCAAAAGCCCAAGAGCAAAATTGCCGCGCCGCGCCGCAAGCCCCCCCGTTCAGCCAAGTGGAAGACGGCCTACACGCCGGAAGAGATCCACGAGATTTTCCGCCGGTTTTCCATCCAGCGACCCGAGCCGCGCGGCGAATTGGAACACGTCAACGCCTTCACCCTGCTCGTTGCCGTCGTGCTTTCCGCGCAGGCGACCGACGCCGGCGTCAACAAGGCGACACGCGCCCTTTTCCAGGTGGCCGACACGCCGGAAAAGATGCTGGCGCTGGGCGAGGCGAAGGTCGGCGACCACATCCGCACCATCGGCTTGTGGCGCAACAAGGCGAAAAACGTCATCGCGCTGAGCGAAGCGCTGATCCGCGACCACGGATCGCAGGTGCCCGGCAACCGCGAGGCGCTGGTGAGCCTGCCCGGTGTCGGCCGCAAGACCGCCAATGTGGTGCTCAACATGGCCTTCGGCCAGCCGACCATGGCCGTCGACACCCACATACTGCGCATCGGCAACCGGCTGGGGCTGGCGCCAGGCAAGACGCCGGAGCAGGTGGAGGACACGCTGGTCCACATCATT
Organism: Nitratireductor soli; assembly: GCF_001050155.1. Taxonomy (GTDB): domain Bacteria; phylum Pseudomonadota; class Alphaproteobacteria; order Rhizobiales; family Rhizobiaceae; genus Nitratireductor; species Nitratireductor soli. Next base: position 305,458 of record NZ_LFVY01000002.1, on the reverse strand, counting down.
CCGCCGGAGTTCATGCGCCACGCGCATCACTGGCTCATCCTGCACGGGCGCTATGTCTGCAAGGCGCGCAAGCCGGATTGCGTCGCCTGCGTCATCGCCGACATCTGCAAGGCGGCGGAAAAGACCAGCGAGATGCCGGCGCCGCTGGTGGAGTTGGCCGGAGGTGCGCAGTAGAAGCCGCGTGTCGCCCGCTGGGGCTGTGCGGAGCCATTCGCCGGTTGACTTTGCCAGCGCAACAATGATTACTTCGCTATATGGCGAAGTATCACACATCAAGTATGGACCGTACATTCTGGGCGCTGGCGGATCCCACCCGGCGCGGCGTCCTGCAGCGCCTGATGGAAGAACCCGGGCTTTCGGTCAGCGAGCTCGCGCGGCCCTTTTCGCTAAAGCTTCCCGGCATGACGAAGCATCTGGACGTTCTGTCCGATGCCGGATTGATCACGCGAACCAAGACCGGCCGCACCGTAGCGGTGAACCTCGCGGCCGCGCCGATGCGGGAGGCGATTGCGTGGCTTAACCAGTATGAACGCTTCTGGACGGTCAGCCTGGATCGGCTTGCCGTGCTCGTTGAAGAGGATGGAGAGCAATGACCGACCGCCTCCCGAGCGTGACCATCGTGCGCCGAATCAAGGCCCCGCCCGCCAAGATCTGGGCGGCGATCACGCAGCCGGAGCTGATGATGCAATGGTGGGGGCCCGATGCGGGGCCGACCCTCAGCGTGGTGGCTGACGTGCGTCCGGGCGGCCGCTTCAGCGTCGTGTTCCGGCTGCTCAGCGGCGACGAGCACAACCCGACCGGGGTCTATCAGGAGGTGGTTCCCGAGAAGTCGCTCGTCTTTACCTGGGATTTGCCCGGAACGCCGGAACGACAATCGCTGGTGACGTTCCGGCTTGAGCCGTTCGACGGAGGAACCGTGCTGACCCTGACGCACGAGAACCTGCCCGACGAAGAGGCATGCACGAGTCACGAGGAAGGCTGGAGCGGCCTCCTCGACAAGCTTCCCGTGTTCCTTGGAGATTGCGAATGAGCGACTTAATCCTCACCACCTTCGATTGGGTTCCCGAAATGCCGCGCGGCCTTGTGCGCGACCTGCGGGTGCGTTGGGCGCTGGAAGAGGCGGGGTTGGCCTATCGGGTCGAGAGCACGTCGTTTCGAGATCGCGGCCCCGGTCATTTCGCGGCTCAACCCTTCGGTCAGGTCCCGTGGCTGACCGATGGAGACCTCACCATTTTCGAGAGCGGCGCTATCCTGCTGCACCTCGGCGAGAAGAGCCCGGCGCTCATGCCCACCGACCCGCGCGGCCGGGCCGAGGTGGTGGGATGGGTCATCGCCGCGCTCAATTCAATGGACGTGCCGGGCCAGCCATGGGCGCTGTTCCGCTTCATGGGCTTTCCCGGCGAATCGCCCGAGGCGGAGTTCGTGGACAGCTTCCTGAAGGCCAGGCTCGATCGGATGGAAGCAGTGCTGGCCGGCCGCGAGTGGCTGGTGGGCGGCGGCTTTTCCGTAGCGGACCTGTTGATGGCGGACGTGCTGCGGCCGGTAGACCGGTTCGATGGGCTGGCAAAATTCCCTGCTTGCCGAGCCTATGTCGCGCGCGCCACGGCGCGGCCGGCCTTCGTGAAAGCATATGACGACCAGATGGCGCATTTTGCTGCGGCGGATGCAGCTTGATATATGCGCCGCCGAATATCTCGCGGCGTCTGCATGCGCTTGCGCTGGAAGGGTTGAGCCTGGATCAGCCCTGTCGCGCGGCCAAGCCCGACGCCATGGTAGCGTCCTTCTGCGAAATCATCTTGTGCAGATGCACCATCATCGCCGCGGCGAACAGCGGCGTCAGCAGGTTGAGCAGCGGCACGGCCAGGAAACCGGCGATGACCAGGCCGGCGAGGAAAATCGTGCCCGCATGACGCCGGCGCAGCGCCTTGGCCTCCGCCTCGGGGCGAAAGCGCATGGCGGCGAATTCGAAGAATTCGCGGCCGAGCAGGTAACCGTTGACCAGGAAGAAGGCGAGGATGTTGACGCCCGGCACCAGAAGCAGGAACAGCGCGACGATGTTGCCAAGAATGACGACGCCGAAGAATTTCAACGACAGCGCGATGGCCGGAAGCAGCGGCAGCGGCTTGCCCGGCGCATCCAGCGGATAATCCTCCTTCTCGACCACCTCGGCCACATCGTCGAGGAACAAGCCGGCAATGACGGCGGTCACCGGGCCGATCAGCAGCGCCAGGCCGACGGCGAGGCCAAGGCCGGCGGCGATGGCCGCGACGAAACTTACCCAGCCAATCCAGGACGGCAGGTCCGGGAAGAACGCGTCGAGCCACGGCAGGGCGAAATATTCGAACACTTCCTTGAAGCCGAACCAGACACCGGCCAGCACAAGCAGCGTCAGGCCGAGCGTCTTGATGAAGACGGCGCGGAACTCGCGTGAAAAAAGGCGGCTGATGGCCGCGCGGGCGGCGTCGAGGATCATGCGGTTTCAACGTTCCGGTTGCCAGGTTTTCTGCTTCGACATAGGGAGCGTTTGCGGCATGCGCAAGCCGGCGCCGGTGCGCTGGATGCTTGCAAATCCCGTCCAAACCGCTAAACCGCGCCAAGCTGAACGCCAAGTGCCCCTTCCCTTGAATATCCGGAGACCCGATCTTGAGCGAATATGACGTGCTGTGCATCGGCAACGCCATTGTCGACATCATCGCTCGCTGCGACGAAGCGTTTCTCGAGGAGAACAAGATCATCCGCGGCGCGATGAACCTGATCGACGTGGAGCGTGCCACGCTCCTCTACGAGCGCATGGGACAGGCGATCGAGGCCTCCGGCGGCAGCGCCGGCAACACGGCGGCCGGCGTCGCCAGCTTCGGCGGCAAGGCCGCCTTCTTCGGCAAGGTCTCCAACGACACGCTCGGCGACATCTACACGCACGACATCCGCGCCCAGGGCGTCGTCTTCGACACCAGGCCGCTCAATGGCCATCCGCCGACGGCGCGCTCGATGATCTTCGTCACGCCGGACGGCGAACGCTCGATGAACACCTATCTCGGCGCCTGCGTCGAGCTTGGGCCGGAAGATGTCGAGGAAGACAAGGCGAAGGGCGCCAAGGTCAGCTATTTCGAGGGCTATCTGTGGGACCCGCCGCGTGCCAAGGAGGCGATCCGCATGACCGCCGATGCGGCGCACGCGGCCGGCCGCGAAGTAGCGATGTCCTTGTCCGACCCGTTCTGCGTCGACCGCTACCGCGACGAGTTTCTCGATCTGATGCGGTCGGGCCGGGTCAACATCGTCTTCGCCAATGAGCATGAATTGCTGTCGCTCTACCAGACCAGTTCCTTCGACAGCGCGCTGGCGGCGATCCGCCAGGATTGCCGCCTGGCGGCAGTGACGCGCTCGGAGCGCGGCTCGATCATCGTCCGGGGCGCGGAGACGGTGCCCGTCGAGGCAATCGAGATCGCAGAACTGGTCGACACGACCGGTGCAGGCGATCTCTACGCTGCCGGTTTCCTGTACGGCTACACCAATGGACACAGCCTGCTCGATTGCGGACGGCTCGGTTCGTTCGCCGCCGGCCTGGTCATCCAGCAGATCGGCCCGCGCCCGCAGAAGGACCTGCGCTACGAAGCGCAGCAGGCCGGTCTGTTATAGCTCTTCCGGCGGCCGTCCCGGCCGCGATTTGTAGCGCGGGAAAGTCCAGCCGAATTTCAGCGCCCCGCCACGCACCAGGAACGCGGCGGCGATGGCGATCAGCGCCGCAAGCATCCAGTCGAGGCCGGAAATGTCGGCGAGGGTGAAGACGCCGGCGCCGACCAGCGCCGCCGTCACGTAAACCTCCGGCCGCAGCAGGACCGAGGGTTCGCCGGTCAGCACGTCGCGCAGGACGCCGCCAAACGTGGCCGTCAGCATGCCCGTCACCAACGCCACCGTCGCCGAGCCCGTTGCGGCGAGCCCCTTGGCAGCTCCCAACACGGAATAGGCGGCAAGGCCAACGGCATCGAGCCACAAGAGCAGCCGATAGCGATGTTCGACCAGGGGCGCGGCGAAGTAGACGATGATCGCCACCGCCGCGCAGACGAGGATGTAGGTGGGGTTCCATATCCAGAAGACCGGCGCATCCAGCACCAGGTCGCGCAGCGTGCCGCCGCCCATGCCGGTGATGCCGGCCAGGAAGATGAAGCCGATGATGTCGAGCTCCTTGCGTGACGCGGCAAGCGCGCCCGTCGCCGCGAACACCGCCACGCCGGCATAGTCGAGAAGCTGGATAGGGTTCATCGGTTCCTCCGGCTATCTGGATAGCCGAAGGGCGCAGGCATGGAAAGCGCCGCCGCCGGAGGGCCGGGGCTCCGAGCTCAGGTTAACGGACGCCGCATCGACCCCCACTCCGACCGCTTCGCGGCCACCTCTCCCCCGTTCGACGGGGGAGAGGTGGCTTGCGAAGCAAGACGGAGTGGGGGTGTGACCGGCGCCGTCGCAAACCGAGTTCGGAGCCCTGGCCGGAGGGCAGCAGCGCTGAGGTTTCGCGTTCAGGCGTCGCGTTCGGCCTGCGGGTTGGGCGGGCCGGGTTCGGCGGCGGCATCCTCGCCATTCTTCACCGCGGACGCCTTCGGGCCGCCCTTGGCGACGCCGACCATAGCCGGGCGCAGCACCCGCTCGCCGATCACATAGCCCTGCTGCACCACCTGGACGACGGTGCTTTCGGGCACGCTTGGGTCCGGCACTTCGAACATGGCCTGGTGAAAATGCGGGTCGAAGCGCTCGCCCTTCGGGTCGATCCGCTTGACGCCGTGGCGTTCCAGCGTCGACAGCATGGAACGCTCGGTCATCTCGACGCCCTCCACCAGTGCCGAAAGGCCCGTATCGCCCGCCGCAAGCGCATCAGCCGGAACGGCGTCGAGCGCGCGGCGCAGATTGTCGGAGACGGTCAGCATGTCGCGGGCGAAGCCGGCAACGGAATAGCTGCGCGCCTCGACCACGTCGCGGGCGGTGCGCTTGCGCAGATTCTCCATCTCGGCGGCCATGCGCAGGGCGCGGTCCTTGAGTTCCTCGTTTTCCCTGGCCAGTCGCAGGAGGACGTCTTCTTCCGAAACGGTCTCGCCACCGGCGGCTGCATTGGACATCCCGATGTCCTGCTCCTCGGCCATGTCCCTGCGGGAAGGATCGTTCATGGGCGCGTCGTTGTCCTTGGCGTGATTGGTCATTGCAGTCCGTCTATGATTTCACGATTGTTCGATGATTGCGCCCGATATCGAGCTTCGCGGCAGCAAAATCAAGGGGCGAGGCGATCAGAGGCCGACACCGCTCACCGGCTCGGTGCGGGTGCTCGAATCGAAACCGGCGATCAGCGGGCGCGCCTCGGCAATGGCCGCCTGCACGGATGGCAGGGAAAGCGACCCCTTGTGGCTTTCCTCATTGTCCCAGACCTCGGTGATCCAGATCGCATCGGCATCCTCGGGATCCCGTGCAATGATGTAGCTCAGACAGCCGGGCATCGCCTGCGTGCCCTTTGCCAGAATGTCGAGCAGGGCATCGCGCTTGCCGGGCTGGGCGCGCATCTTGCCGATCAGGCCAAACATGGTTCCTCCATAACGCGATAATGAATTATCTGAGCAGGCGACCGACGATCTGGGCCGTGTAGTCGACCATCGGCACGATGCGCGCATAGTTGAGCCGCGTCGGGCCGATGACGCCGAGCGCGCCGATGACGCGCGATTCCTGGTCGCGGTAGGGCGCCACCACCAGCGACGAGCCGGACAATGAGAACAAGCGGTTTTCCGAGCCGATGAAGATGCGCACGCCCGGCCCCTCCTCGGCCACGTCGAGAAGCTGGATCAGACCTTCCTTGGTCTCCAGGTCCTCGAACAGGCGGCGCAGCAGTTCCAGGTCGGCTTCCGCCGTCAGGTTTTCCAGAAGATTGGCGCGGCCGCGGACGATCAGGCGCGCCGGCTGGCCGCTTTCCGCGCCCGCCCAGACAGCGAGCCCCTTTTCAACCAGTTCCTGCGACAGCGTGTCGAGGGCGGCGCGCGTTTCTTCCTGCAGGCGGGAGATTTCGGTGCGCGCCTCGACCAGCGTGCGGCCGCGAATATGGGCGTTGAGGAAGTTCGATGCCTCATGCAGTTGCGAGGCGGTGACGCCCGCCGGCAGATCGACGACGCGGTTTTCCACATCGCCGTTCTGCGAGACGAGAACCGCCAATCCCTTCAGCGGTTCGAGCTGGACGAACTCGATATGCTTCAGCGCCGCTTCCGACTTGGCGGCGAGCACGACGCCGGCGCCGCGCGACAGGCCCGACAGGAGCTGGCTCGCCTCGGTCAGCATGTGGTCGAGCGACTGGCCGCTGCTCGACGCCTTGACCTGGGTCTCGATGATGCGCCGCTCATCGTCGGAAAGATCGCCGATTTCCATGAAGGCATCGACGAAGAAGCGCAGCCCCTGTTGCGTGGGCAGGCGGCCGGCCGAGATATGCGGCGCGTAGATCAGGCCCAGATGCTCGAGATCGCTCATGACGTTGCGGATCGTTGCCGGCGAAAGCTGGGTCGGCAGGATGCGCGACAGATTGCGCGAGCCGAGCGGCTCGCCGTCGCGCAGGTAGGATTCGACGATGAAACGGAAAATCTCGCGGGAGCGCATGTCCAGCGAGCGCATGGCCTGTTCCTGAATCTCTCTGTCGAAGACGGGCTTCGTCATGGCGTACCTCTGACCGGGAATATAAGCCGCGTGCGGGGGAACACAACTCTCCACCGGCCGTTGCGCACACGCTGTTTTCCTTTGCTTTCAAGGTGTGCGAAAGCTACAAGCCGCCAACAATCAAGGCGGAATCGGAGAAAATCAGCCCATGCGACCATCGAAACGGGAACCGGACGAGATGCGCGCCGTCAGCTTCGAACGGGGCATTTCCAAACACGCGGAAGGTTCCTGCCTGGTGCGCTTCGGCGACACGCATGTCTTGTGCACGGCGAGCCTCGAAGAGCGCGTGCCGCCATGGCTGCGCAATTCCGGCAAGGGCTGGGTGACGGCGGAATACGGCATGCTGCCGCGCTCGACAGGCGACCGCATGCGCCGCGAGGCGTCGTCGGGCAAGCAGGGCGGGCGCACGCTGGAGATCCAGCGTCTGATCGGCCGCTCGCTGCGCGCCGTGGTCGACCTGCAGGCACTGGGCGAGAAGCAGATCACCGTCGATTGCGACGTCATCCAGGCCGATGGCGGCACCCGCACGGCGGCCATCACCGGCGGTTTCATCGCGCTGAGCGACTGCCTGTCCTGGATGGAAGCACGGCAGATGGTCAGCCGCGACAAGGTGCTGAAAGACCATGTGGCGGCGATTTCCTGCGGCATCAGCAACGGCACGCCGGTGCTCGACCTCGACTATGCGGAGGATTCGGCCGCAGAAACCGACGCCAATTTCGTCATGACCGGCAAGGGCGGCATCGTCGAGATCCAGGGCACCGCCGAGAGCGAGCCGTTCTCGGAAGAGGAATTCGCCGCCTTGATGGGGCTGGCGCGCAAGGGGATTACACGTCTGGTGGAGTTGCAGAAGCTGGCGATCTCCTGAGCCTTTCGCTGCCGGACGGAATCGCCTAGTGTCCTGCCCCAATCAAACCTGCAGGTTCGGTTGGGACAAGCAGGCCACTAAACTATTGATCTGGTGGGGCGATTTCTCCTGATAGATGGGGACCATCTGTTAGAATCGCACCACCAGCCTGCCGAAACTGCGGCACGGATAGCAGAAAGACCATGCAACCTTCGGCCATTCTCGAGGCGGCGCTTTATGTCGACGACCTGGACGAAGCGGAACGCTTCTACGGCGAGACGCTGGGACTGAAGCGCATCGCCAGGGCCGAGGGCCGGCACGTGTTCTTCCAATGCGGGCGCGGCGTGGTGCTGCTGTTCGATGCGGACGCCACGCAGGCGCCGCCGGCGCCCGACGCGCGCCTGCCCGTGCCACCGCATGGCGCGCGCGGCCAGGGGCATCTGTGCTTTGCCGCATCCGGCGAGGAAATCGAGCGCTGGAAAGCGCATCTGACCAAGGCCGGCATCGCCGTCGAGGCGGATTTCGAATGGCCGAATGGCGGCCGGTCGATCTATTTCCGCGATCCCTCCGGCAATTCGCTGGAATTCGCCGAACCGCGCATCTGGGGCCTGACATCTGAGGATTGACCGGAGACTGAATTGAGACCGATCGAAAACAAGACCTTCGTGCTGGCGAGCCACAACAAGGGCAAGCTCAGCGAGTTTTCCGACCTGCTTCGGCCGTTCGGCTATGCGGTGCGGTCTGCTGCCGAACTGGGTCTCGACGAACCGGAGGAAACCGGCACGACGTTTGAGGAAAACGCCTACATCAAGGCGCATGCCGCCGCGACGGCGACGGGCCTGCCGGCGCTGTCGGACGATTCCGGCCTCTGCGTCGACGCGCTCGACGGCGCGCCCGGCGTCTACACCGCCGACTGGGCGACCAGGGAAGACGGCAGCCGCGACTTCATGATGGCGATGCGGAAGACGGAAAGCCTGCTGGCCGAGAAGGGCGCCGACACGCCGGGAAAACGCACCGGTCGCTTCGTCGCCACGCTGTGCCTGTGCTTTCCCGATGGAGAAGCCGAATATTTCCGCGGCGAGGCGGAAGGCCATCTCGTCTGGCCGCCGCGCGGCACGGACGGGTTCGGCTACGATCCCGTCTTCCAGCCGGTCGGGTTCGACGTCACCTTCGGCCAGATGACGGCCGAGGAAAAGCATGGCTGGAAGCCGGGCGACGCGCACGCGCTGTCGCACCGCGCCCGCGCCTTCCAGAAATTCGCCCGCGCCAGGCTTGGCGTCGCGTGATCCGCGCCGACGACAGCACGCCGGGTTTCGGCATCTACCTCCACTGGCCGTTCTGTGCCGCCAAATGCCCCTATTGCGACTTCAACAGCCATGTGCGCCACCAGCCGGTGGACCAGCCACGCTTCGCCGCTGCTTTTCGCCGCGAGATGGCGACCATGCGCCAGCGCACCGGCCCGCGCACGGTGACCAGCATCTTCCTCGGCGGCGGCACACCATCGCTGATGGAGCCCGCCACGGTCGGCGCCCTGCTCGATGCGGTGGCCGAGCATTGGGACGTTCCCGACGGGATCGAGGTGACGCTGGAGGCCAATCCTAGTTCCGTCGAGGCGGATCGTTTTCGCGGCTATCGCGCCGCCGGCGTCAACCGCGTCTCGCTCGGCGTGCAGGCGCTCAACGACCGGGATCTCAAGTTTCTCGGACGGCTGCACAATGTCGCCGAAGCGCTGAAGGCGATCGAGCTTGCCCGCGCCACATTCCCGCGCCTGTCCTTCGACCTGATCTATGCCCGTCCCGGCCAGAACGAGGCCGACTGGGCGGCGGAGCTTGCGCAGGCCATCGGCCATGCCGCCGACCATCTGTCGCTCTACCAACTGACCATCGAGGAGGGTACGCGTTTCCAGCTTCTCTATGAGGCCGGCAAGCTTGTCATGCCCGATCCCGATCATGCGGCGCGTCTTTACGAAATCACCCAGGACGTGACGCAGGCGCATGGCCTGCCCGCCTACGAAATCTCCAACCATGCCCGCCCCGGCGCCGAAAGCCGGCACAATCTCGTCTACTGGCGCTATGGCGAGTATGTCGGCGTCGGACCCGGCGCCCATGGACGCTTCATCGAGAACGGCCGCCGCCATGTCACCTTCACCGAGAAGATGCCCGAAGGCTGGCTCGAACTGGTCGAGGCGAAGGGCCACGGCGTCACCGGCGGCGAGATCCTGACCCGCGACGAGGAAGCCGACGAGTTCCTGCTGATGGGCCTTCGATTGACCGAGGGCATAGACCTGCCGCGCTACGAGGCGCTGTCGGGGCGCACGCTGTCGAACCGCCGCATTTGCGTGCTGCAGGACGAAGGTCTCATCGAGCCGGTCGGCAACACCCGCCTGCGCGCCACGGCGCGGGGCATGATCGTGCTGGACGCCGTGGTCGCCGACCTCGCAAGCTGATCTGGCGGGCTGACCTGAAAACCCGCCGTCATCCCGGAGCCCGAAGGGCATCCGGGACCTATTGGAAGACAGTGTCAAGCACGATCCGGCTCTCGCCCCGGCACGTGCCAGCACCCCTAACCCCTCTGTGGATAGCGGCCACGCCGCTCAATAGGCCCCGGCCCTCGCTGCGCTCCACCGGGGTGACGTGTCTATTGGGCTTCGCGTGTATTGGTCTATCTCTTTGTTTTTCCGCATTGATGCGGACGTCAGGTGAAACCACCTGACTGCAAAATGCTCTAGCTCCCGCCCGCAAACCGGGTCGGCGCCGGATCGATGATCTGCGCCGTCCCATCCCTCACCTCGTAGACCGCGTAGCCGCGCTCGGCCGTGCCATCGCCGGAGAAGCGGAAGACGCCGGTGTAGCCCGAAAAGCCGACCGGGTTCTCGATGGCGTTGCGCGCAATGCCGCCGCTCTTGGCGAGGTTGGCGGCCAGGATGACCGTGTCATAGGCAAGCGCCGAGGTGAGCGACGGCTCGGCGCCGAAGCGCGCCTGGTAGCGCTGCTTGTAGCCCGCCACACGCCCCTGGTCGGTGTCGGCGAACACCGCGCCTTGCAGGCCGGGGTCGGCGAGATTTGCCGTCGTCCACTGGCCGGTGCCCAAGAGCTTCTTCTGAGACAGATCGATGCCGGATTCGGTGATCGTCGAGACGATCGTCGCCGGGCTGGTGCCGCCATCGGGAATGAACACCGCGTCGGCGGTGCCGAGCGCGTCCGCCACGCCGCGCACCGCCTCGTAGACGGAAGCGTTGTCATAGGCATAGCGGGCGACGGCAACGAGGTCGCCGCCGGTCGACAGCAGCGTCCGGCGCGCTTCGGCTTCGGCGATGTCGCCGGCCGGTCCGTCGGGCAGGATGGCAACAACGCGGCGCACGCCCTGCCCCGCAGCATAGCGCAAGGTCCGCTCGACGACGCCCTGCGGCAGGAATGAATTCAGGTAGATGCCGGGCGCAGCAGCGGCGCGATCCGAGGAGAAGGCGATCATCGGGATTCCGGCCGCCGCCAGCGCCGGCGCGGCGGCCCGGACATTGGCGGAAAAGAGCGGCCCGAGAACCGCCGCCGATCCCTCGGCGACAGCCTGCGCGGAGGCGGAGCCCGCCCCCTCGGCCGTGCCGCCCGTGTCCTTGACGACGAGTTCCAGCGCCTCGGGACCCGCATCGTCCATGGCCAGGATGGCGGCGTTCTTCAGTTCGGCGGCGATGCGCGCGCCATTGCCTTCGCCGGTGAGCGGCAGGAGTAGTGCGACGCGCGTCGCGCCCGAGCCGATCACCTCGCCGGAGGCTGGCAGGCGCGGCGCCGAAGCGGAGGGCTGCTGCACCGACGCCTGTTGGCCGGCCGATGTGGGCAGCCCGTAGGGCACGTCGCCTCCGACACAACCCGAAACGCCAAGAAGCCCCGACATGACAGCCGCCAGCAATCCCTTCCGGCAGCCCGCCGAACTGCAAAATCTCATATGCCGCATCATCCTCAATTTCGCGCGCGACTTTGCAACCGTGGTACCGGCATGTCAAAGAGATGTGCGAATAAGGATGCCCAAGCCTATGGAAAACCCGCGCGGGGAAAAGAATTTCGTCGTCGGCGCCGCCCGCATCGGCGCGGGACCGATCGAGCCCGCGCTCTATCTGGTGGCAACGCCGATCGGCAACCTCTCCGACATCACGCTGCGTGCATTGGAAGTGCTGGCGGCCAGCGACATCCTCGCCTGCGAGGACACCCGCACCTCGCGCGTGCTGATTGCCCGCTACGGCATCAAGCGGAGCATGACCGCCTATCACGAGCACAATGCGCGCGAGGCCGGCCCGCGCCTGATTGCCGCCATGGAAGCGGGGCAAAGCGTGGCGCTGATTTCCGATGCCGGCACGCCGCTCGTCTCCGATCCGGGCTATCGCCTGGTCGAGCAGGCAGTGGAAAAAGGCATTCGCGTCATCCCCGTGCCCGGCCCGTCGGCGGTTCTGGCCGCACTTTCGGCCTCCGGCCTGCCGACCGACGCATTTTTGTTTGCCGGCTTTCTTCCCGTGAAGGATGGCCAGAGGCGCAAGCGGCTCGACACGTTCCGGCAGACGCCGGCAACGCTGATCTTCTTCGAATCGCCGCGCCGGCTGGCCGACAGTCTCGCCGTCATGGCGGATGTTCTGGGCGGCGCGCGGCCAGCCTGCGTGGCGCGCGAGATCACCAAGGCCTTCGAGGAGATACGGCGGGGAACGCTGGCCGAGCTTGCCGCGCATTATGCCGAGGCCGGCGCGCCGAAGGGCGAGGTCGTCGTCTGCATCGCGCCCCCCGGAGAAGAGGAAGAGGCAAGCGTTGAAGATACCGACCGCCTGCTTCTGTCGCTGGCCGCCGAAATGCCCGCCGCCAAGGCAGCGGGCGAGGCAGCGCGCATGACGGGCGGGCGCAAATCCGACCTCTACCAGCGCCTGCTGGCGCTCAAGGCCGCGGGCGATGCCGGCTGAGGCCCGCCAGAGGGCCTATCGGCGCGGCCATCGCGGCGAGTGGCTGGCGGCCACCGTTCTGATGCTCAAGGGCTACCGCATCCTCGCCCGACGTCATCGCACCAGGCTCGGCGAGATCGACCTCATCGCCCGGCGCGGCGACCTCGTCGCCATCGTCGAGGTGAAGGCGCGGCCGACGCTGGAGCAGGCGATGGAGGCGGTGGGCTTCGAAACGCAGATCCGCATCGAGCGCGCTGCCGATCTCTGGCTCGCCCGTCAGCCGGACTATGCGCGCCTTTCGCTGCGCTTCGATCTCGTCGCTGTCCTGCCGCGTCGCTGGCCGGTGCATGTGGAGAATGCGTTCTCGGGACGGGGGTAGGCAGCCCCTAGATCGCGATCCCTTTCAATAAGTTAGAGCGGGATGCGGGCGGAAAACCGCTTCACACTTTTCCTCATCCCGCTCTGCTGGTCTGACCGAAACAGATGGTCCTCATCTGTTAGGATCGCACCACTAGCGTCGGCTTACCCGCATCGGCAGCCCGCCCTGCGGTTGGGTGGTGAGCTTCTGCACCGGCCAGGGCTTCGTCTCGGGCAATGTGTCGAAGCGGAAGCGCGACAACAGCACGGCGAGCGCGATCACCGCTTCCTGCATGGCGAAGGTCGCGCCGATGCACACGCGCGGGCCCGCGCCGAAGGGCAGATACTGATAGCGGTCGAGCTTTTCCCGGTTTTCCGGATGAAAACGTTCGGGCATGAAGGCTTCCGGATTGTCCCACAATGCCCGATGGCGATGCACCGTCCACGGCATCACCAGGACCTGCGCGCCCTTGACGATGGTGAAATCCCTGTAGTGATCCTCCTCGAGCGCCTCGCGGTTGATCGACGGGGCCGGCGGATAAAGCCGCATCGCCTCCTCGAAGGCGGCGCGGGTAAAAGGCATGGCATCGAGCCATTTCACCGGGTCGGGCTCGCGCGCCAGCACGACATCGATCTCCGCCTCGACCCGCTCGCGTTCCCACGTCGCCTCTGCGAGGCAATAGATGGTCCAGCCGAGCGCGCGGGCGGTCGTTTCGTGGCCGGCGCCGATGAAGGTGATCAGATTGTCCTCGATCTCCTGGCGCGAAAGCCCGTCCGGCCCTTCGGCGCGCAGCAGCAGGGTCAGGAAATCCTCCGGCACGTCGGCGTCGCTCGCCATCTTCTCCTTCCGCAAATCCATCGTCTCGGCGACGATGTTGCGGAAGAATGCCAGGGAATTGCGGCCGAGAAGCCGCGTGATGCGCGGCAGCCAATCCGGCGCGCCGAGCAGGTCGAGCGGATCAACGCGGCCCATGGTCTCGAACAGGCGGTCGACCTGGTGGGCGAAATTGGCCGCGTCTCCGGCGATCTCGCCGGAAAACAGGGTTTCGGCCAGGATGTCGAAGGTCAGCAGCGTCATGTCGCGCGAAACGTCGACGGGTTCGACCGCGTCCTCGTAGCGTTCGACAAAAGCCTCGGTGCGCGCCAGCATCGGCGCGGCGAAGCCGGCGATGTGGCGCGGCGTGAAGACCGGCGCCATCGCCTTGCGCGAGCGGCGCCAGACCTCGCCTTCGGCGGTCAGCAGACCGTCGCGCAGGATCGGCCGCAGGATCTTCTGGCGCACGCGCGCCATCTTGTAGTTTCTGGCGTTGTCGACCAGCACATGGCGGATCAGGCCGGGGTCGTTGACGATCACCAGCGGTCCGCCGATGCCGCCCTCGATGGAAATCCACGGCTCGTTGTAGGAAGGCTCGCCCCACAGTTCCAGCGGATTGCGATAGACGATCCGCATCATCTGCAAGGTGGAGGGCGGCTTCGTTCGCGGGCGCGGTGCGGGCGGAACGAAGGGCGCAGGCGTCGTCTCCATCGGCAAATCCTTTCCCGCTCAATCTAATGCGTGCAGAGTGCTCCTTCAATTCAGGCAATGTGATGGAGAAGGCGGGAACCACTGCGCCGCTTGCGCATTGTTGAGGCACCCAGGGACAAATCGAAACAGACCGGAGTGCACTCTGCTCAGATGCGGAAGGAAAAGTCATGAATTGGAATCAGATCGAAGGAAATTGGGAGCAGTTCAAGGGCAAGGTTCAGCAGAACTGGGGCAAGCTCACCAATGACGACTTGGATGTCGTGCGCGGCAACCGCAAGGAGCTTGCCGGCAAGCTGCAGGAACGCTACGGCAAGGCCCAGGAAGAGACCGAGCGCGAGATCGACGAGTGGCTGGCAAAACACTAGTGCAACGCTTCGCTTGAATTGAAGGCTTTCCCTTCATTTCAAGCGAAGAAAAGTTGCCCTAGAATCAATAGTCTAGTGACCTTCCTGCCCCAGTCCAAACCTGCCGGTTTGGACTGGGGCAGGACACTAGTGGTCCGACCAAAACAGATGGGGACCATCTGTCTGGATCGCACCATTAGAATCCAGCTGAATGAGAGCCCCGCGCGAAGCGGGGCTCTTGCTCGTTCAATGGTTCTCGTGCGCCTCGCCGGAGCCGCCGACGGCAACGATGCTGTAAGGCATGCCCATCCACGGCGATCGCACGCTTCGCCTCGAAGTTTTCGGCATCGACCACATGGATCATGCTTTTCAGCGGATCCGTGACCATGATCTCGTCGCCGGCGACCGCAATGCGCGGGCGCGGCAGCGACCAATGGCCATCCATCGAACAGGGTTCCGTCAGCGCCAGCGAGCGGTCGGTCTTGCCGGCCAGGACATTGACGCGGTTGAGCTTGCCATCCTCGGTGAAGACATAGGCGAATTTCGGTCGCACCGGATCGACGGCGAAGTCGACCTGTAGCGTCGGAAGCTCGATCAGGTGGAGGGCCTCCTCGTCCTCCGGGTCGATCAGCACCACCGCCGAGGGGCCGAAACTGCCGAGGAAATACTGCAGCGCCTTGCCGCCGAGCAGCGTCGAGACTTTGGCGCCGTCACCTCGATGTCGGCGTGGACGGCGACGAACAGCCGCCATGCCTCCTGTTCCTCGGCCCATCCGGCCTGCGTCGCCGCCAACGCAAGCCCGGCACTTCAGAGCAAAGCGTGCGGTCGCATCTCCGTCCATCCTAAATGAGATAACATTAGGTTTTATGGGGATTGGAAGCCAGCAGGTTCGGCTGGCTTCCTTCTTGATCGACAGCGGGTTTCGAGGCAGGCGGCCCTCAGCGCGCCGCCGACAGGCAATCCTTCAGCGAGGCCGCCATACCGCGGATCAGGTCGAAATAAAGATCGGGGCCATCCGTCAATTCCGCACCCAGCGGGTCCAGCACGCCCGACCTGGCGTTGGTGCCCTCGGTGACGACCTCGATCAGGCGCGGCTCGAACTGCGGCTCGGAAAAGACGCAAGCCGCGTCCAACTCCTGCACCTTGGTGCGGATCTCGTCGACCCGCTGCGCGCCGGGAATCACTTCGGGGCTGACCGTGATGGAGCCGGCCGCAGCCAGGCCGAAGCGCTTCTCGAAATACTGATAGGCATCATGGAAGACGATAAACGGCCGATCCTTGACCGAAGCCAGGTCGGCAGTGATTTCGGTCTCCAGCCCATCGATCCGCTTTTCCAGCCTTGCCATGTTGGCGGCATAGGCGGCGGCGTTTTCAGGGTCGACCTTAGACAATGCCTCGGCGACGGCCCGCGCCATCAGCCTTGCGTTTTGCGGATCGAGCCAGATATGCGCGTCAGCGCCATGGTGATCGTGCCCCTCATGGCCGGCCTCGTCGTGGCCCCCGCCTTCGTGGCCCCCGTCTTCGTGACCGTCATCCTCCTCTCCCTCGTCATGCAAATGCGCCTCGAAGGCGCCACCCTCGCGCGGCTCGAGCAGGGTCAGCCCCTCCGCCTCGGCCAGCGTCACCAGCTTCGCCTCGCCCGCCAGGGAACTCACCGGCTTGGCCAGGAAGGCCTCCAGATTCGGTCCGACCCAGAACACCAGATCGGCGGCAGCGAGCATGCGCGCCTGGGAGGGGCGCAGGGAATAGGTGTGTGGCGAGCCGGCGCCTTGCAGGATCAGCCCCGGCTCGCCGACGCCCTCCATCACCGCCGCCACCAGGGCGTGAACCGGTTTGATGGATGTGACGACCTTTGGTTCCGCGGCCACCGTTCCACCGGCCGACAGCGCAATGAGGGAAGCGGCGGCAAAAAGGGCGCGAAGGGATTTCATGGAAAGCTCCTGTAAACGGTTCGGACGGGCAATCGGAACGCACTGCTGCAACAGGCCATCCCCGCGGCCAATATGTTATGACATTACATATCCTTGCGTTACGCTATAACGTGTGCCATATCCGCTGACAAGCCGGAAAAACGCACATGCTGGAAAAAAACACCGCCGCCGAACGCGCGCCCGAAACGCTGGTCGAGATGCACAATGCCGGCGTCTTCCGCGCCGGACGCTGGCTGGTGCGCGGGGTCGACCTCGCCGTCAGGCGCGGCGAGATCGTCACGCTGATCGGGCCGAACGGCTCGGGCAAGAGCACCACCGCCAAGACCGCCATCGGTGTGGTCAAACCGAGTGAGGGACATGTCCATCGCGCCAGGCGCCTGAAGGTCGGCTATGTGCCGCAGAAGGTGACGCTCGACTGGACGCTGCCGCTCAGCGTCGAGCGGCTGATGACGCTGACCGGCGGGGCCGAGCCGACGGCGATCGGCGCGGCGCTGGAGGCGGCGGGCATCGCCCACCTCGCCAGGCGGCAGGTGCAGGCGCTTTCCGGCGGCGAGTTCCAGCGGGCGCTTTTGGCCCGCGCGCTGCTGCGCGAGCCGGATCTCCTGGTGCTCGACGAGCCGGTGCAGGGCGTGGATTTCACCGGCGAGGTGGCGCTGTACGAGCTGATCCGCAACATCCGCGACCGCATCGGCTGCGGCATATTGATGATCTCGCACGATCTGCACATCGTCATGGCCGACACGGACACGGTGATCTGCCTTAACGGGCATGTATGCTGCCGCGGCGCGCCGCAAAGCGTCATGGGCAGCCCGGAATACCAGAAGCTGTTCGGCGCGCGCGCCGCCGAAGCGCTGGCTCTCTATCGCCACCATCACGACCACACGCATCTGGCCGACGGCCGCGTGCGTCACGCCGATGGCAGCGTCACCGATCATTGCCACGCGGAGGATGGGCATCACCATGATCATACAGACGGCGATCATGCGGGTCATGCACACAAGGCGGTGAAGGGAGAGCCCCATGCTCGATGATTTCTTCACCCGTGCGCTGATCGCCGGCGTCGGCCTGGCGCTGGTCACCGGGCCGCTCGGCTGCTTCGTCGTCTGGCGGCGCATGGCCTATTTCGGCGACACGATGGCCCATTCGGCGCTGCTCGGCGTCGCCCTGTCGCTGGTGTTCGAGCTCAATCTGATGATCGGCGTGTTTCTCGTCGCGGCGCTGGCCTCGCTGGCCCTGCTGTTTCTCGAACGGCGCGGCGCGCTGTCCACCGACGCGCTGCTCGGCATCCTGTCGCATTCGACACTGGCGCTCGGCCTGGTCATGGTGGCTTTCATGACCTGGGTGCGCGTCGATCTGATGGGCTTCCTGTTCGGCGACATCCTCGCCGTATCGAGGCTCGACATCGCCTTCATCTATGGCGGCGGGGCCGCCGTCCTGGCCTTGCTGGTCATGCTCTGGAGGCCGCTTTTGGCAGCGACCGTCAACACCGACATCGCCCAGGCGGAAGGCCTCAACCCGGGGCGCTCGCGCTTCGTCTTCATGCTCCTGATGGCCGCTGTCATCGCCATTGCCATGAAGATCGTCGGCATCCTGCTGATCACAGCGCTGCTCATCATTCCGGCCGCCACGGCGCGGCGCTTTGCCGGCGGGCCGGAAATGATGGCGGTGCTGGCGGCGCTGATCGGCGCGGCTTCGGTGATTGGCGGGCTGATCGGTTCACTCGAGTTCGACACGCCGTCCGGCCCGTCCATCGTCGTGGCGGCGCTGGCCCTGTTCGTCCTCAGCCTCGTCCCCTCGCCCCTGCCGCAACCCCAGCAGGGCAAGACAGCCGACCATGCAACGGAGGACCGGTCATGACCCCCGATCTCACCCGCAACCAGAGCCTGGTGATGAAGACCTTGTCGGGCGCCGAAGCGCCGCTCAGCGCCTATACCATCCTCGACCGGCTGCGCGACGACGGGCTGCGCGCGCCGCTGCAGGTCTATCGCGCGCTCGACAAACTGCTGGACATGGGTCTGGTGCACCGGCTGGAAAGCCTCAACGCCTTTGTCGCTTGCGCCCATCCGCACACCCATGAGCAGGAGCTTATCGCCTTCGCCATTTGCGAAAACTGCGGCAAGGTGGAGGAGTTCTCCGACGAGGTGGTCAAGGAACGGCTGGACGGCTGGGCGAAGTCGCATCGTTTCAGGGCGGCGAAGACGACCATCGAGATCAGGGGCGATTGCGGCGGGTGCGAGGCGAAGGGATAGCGTCCCTCGCCTCGTCGCCCAACCGGTCACCCGCCGAGACTTGGTTCCTGCTTTGCAACGCCGCGTTCGTCCTTGCGGAAATACGTCCTGAAGAAAACATCGTCGGGCACCGCGCCGACGAGCCGGGCGATCAACGCGGTCGCCAGCACGGCGAAGACCAGGCGGCCGACGAACAGGCTGGTGAAATCGGCGCCGAGAGCGACGACGATCAACGTGTCTTCTATGATGCTGTGGGCAAAGCCCATGAACACGCAGGCAAGGAATATCTGACGCGGATCGGTATTCGCCGTGCGCGCTTCGCGGATCAGCAGCCCGCCGCCATAGGAGATGCCGAGAAAAAGGCCAACCGCCGCGAAGGGCACCGTTGGCGATGTGATGCCGGCAAGGCGAAACAGCGGCGCCAGCCCGCGATTCAGCCAGACCAGGATGCCGGAGATTTTGAGAAGCTCCATCAGCCAGCTCAGCCCCAGCAGAACGCCCAGCATGACCGCCAGCGTCTTGAGCGTGGTTTGTGCAAAACCAATCCAACCGGTGCTCTCATTCATCGGTATCCATGCCGGATTCAGCGGCTCGGAAAACCAGCCCGTCGCGGCGAATATCTGATGCAGGACAGTGGCGAACAGCAACCCGCCGCCAATGCGCAGCGCCGCGGTGACGGCGAAGCTGGGCCCGGCCTTCTGGATGATGCGCTGCTCGATCGGGATGGCATGCGCAAACAGAAGGAGCGCTGAAAGGACCGTCATGTCCGCCGTGCTCAGGCTCGAGACCGGCGCCAGCACGAACACCGTCACCACCGCGCCCCAGATTCCCACGAGCAATCCCGTCAGCCACGCAAGCGCAAGCTCGGGCGGCAGCCCGACGAGCTTCATGACGGGCGCGAAGAACGGCGCGACTGCCCGGATGACGCCGAGCTCCAGCAGGATTTGCGTGACGACCGTCACCGGGACGATGATGCGGACCAACTCCCAGTAGACCTCCAGCGTTTGCAGGGTCTTGCG
Source organism: Nitratireductor soli (assembly GCF_001050155.1). Taxonomy (GTDB): domain Bacteria; phylum Pseudomonadota; class Alphaproteobacteria; order Rhizobiales; family Rhizobiaceae; genus Nitratireductor; species Nitratireductor soli. Next base: position 285,623 of record NZ_LFVY01000002.1, on the reverse strand, counting down.
ATAAAGGGCCAGGTGCACTTTCATGGCGGCGTCTCCGTGATTGCCGACAGACAACTAGCGTTATGCCGTTCGCATTTGTGGTCAAAATTTGCATATCTACGCAATAATATTGCAAGCACAGTGGGCGGTAACGAAGGATCGGAATGGACCAGATCGACAGAAAGCTTCTCAACCTGTTGCAGGAAGACGCGTCGCGGACAAATGCCGACCTGGCGGACGCGGTCGGTCTTTCACCCTCCAGTTGCCTGCGCCGCATCAGGCGGCTCAAATCCACCGGCATCATCGACCGCATTGTCGCGATCCTCAGACCGGCCAAGGCCGGCCGGGGCATGAAGGCGCTGGTCACGGTCGAACTGGAGCACCACGGCGAACAGCAAACGCGCCGCTTCCTCGACCTTGTCACGAAGGAAGCGGCGGTGATCCAGGCCTACAGCGTGAGCGGCGAGACCGATGTCGCCCTGATGCTGCACCTGAAGGATATGGAAGCGTTCGATGCGCTGTGCGACCCGCTGTTCCGGGAGGGAAGCAATGTCGCGCGTTACCATACGATGTTCGTCATCCGCACGGCCAAGGAGACGACCGCCATCCCGATGTGAAGCAACCGGCCTCGCAGCGGCTTGCTCAGCGCCCGCCTGGGACGGAGGGCAGGTTTTCCAATGCCTTCAGCAGCCGGTATCCGGCCTCGACGCGCACGGGATTGGGATAGTTCTTGTTGGCCAGCATCACGATACCGATGTTCCTGGCCGGCGCGAAAACGACATAGGCGCCGAAACCGATTGTCGAGCCGGTTTTGTTGATCAGCATGTCTTCCCGATGCGACTGCGACTGGCTGAGCTTATCCACCGTGTTCGGCTCGAATGCCATTTCAGACGTATTTCCGGACAACAGGCGATCAAGCCCCGCGTCACCGGGATACATCTCCCAACCCAGACCCTGGATCATGCCGCCGACCCGGTAGTATCCGGTATGCGTTGCCTTGATGGCATGCTGGAGTTCGGCATCCAGTTCCGCGCCATCGAGATTCGCCTCGGCAAAACGGATCATGTCGGCGGCGGTCGTCTTCACACCATAGGCCTCCGAGGCAAGCATGCCCGGGTTGACGCGAACTGGCTTGCCGGTCCTCGAATAGCCATAGGCATAGTCGCCCATCCGCTCGTTCGGAACCTTGACATAGGTATCCTTCAGGCCAAGCATCGGGATGAGGGTTCCTTCCATCAGGTCATCAAAGGGCTCACCCATGCTTCTTGCGGCCAGATAACCGAACAGGCCGATGCTTGGGTTCGAATAGACCCGATTGGTGCCCGGGGCATAGGTCGGCTGCCAGTTTTTGTAATAGGCGATCATCTCGTCCTGATCAGTGACCTCGTCAGGGAACTGCAAAGGCAGCCCGCCCGCCGTGTAGGTCGCGAGTTCAAGAAGTTTGATCTCATCGAAAGCGCTGCCTGTCAGGGCCGGCAGGTATTTGCTTGCGCTGTCGGAGAGAGACAGCTTTCCCCGCACCTGTGCGAGAGCGCCAAGGGTGGCGGTAAAGGTCTTGCTCACCGAGCCGATCTCGAAGATGGTGTTTTCAGTGACAGCTTGCCCGCTCTCTTTTGAAGCGACGCCGTAGTTGAAGAAATAACGCTCTCCCCCAATCGTGATTGCCACCGCCATTCCGGGAATTTCGTTTTGCCGCATTATCGGCCGGATCGTCTCGTCGACGATCGCCTGAAGCTCTCCCTGGGCGCCGTTCCCGGCAGCGTGGGCGTTGAGATTGAGGGCCAGAAAAGCCGCAGCGGCGGAGAAAAGCTGTCGTGGATAGATTTTTCTCATATCAGTTATAATTTCCTTTTTGTTGAATTTTCGCCTCCTCCCGCAGCAATTTGCCGCTAGAATGCGGATACGTGGAAATGCGATCCTCGCCAAACGATGATTTGTTTGCTCAGGCATGAGAAAATCTCGACCCTTTAGATAACCCCTTCTGTCACGGCGGGCGCATAGCGCTCAGGAGAATTAGGCCCTATGGAAGTTTCACAACTCCCGCTCAACGCCCTGCGCGCTTTCGAAGCTTCTGCACGGCTCGGCAGTTTCACGCGAGCCGGCCTTGAGCTGCGGGTGACGCAAACGGCCATCAGCCATCAGGTACGAATTCTGGAAGCGACCCTGGGGATGTCGCTTTTCGAGCGCCTCCCGCGGGGCTTGGCCCTGACCGATGAAGGCCACCTCCTGCTGCCGGCGCTCACCGACGCGTTTCACCGCATGAGCGCAACGCTCAGCCAGCTCGAGGAAGGCAATTTCCGCGAGATCCTGACCGTCGGGGTGGTGGGAACGTTTGCGATCGGCTGGCTCCTCTCCCGCCTGAAAGGCTTCAAGGAGCAGCATCCTTATGTGGATTTTCGCCTGAAGACGAACAACAACCGCGCCGACATTCTCGTCGATGGCCTCGATTTCTTCATCCGGTTCGGCGATGGCGCATGGCATGGAACCGAGGTGACCCACTTGATGGACGTTCCGCTTTCACCCGTCTGCGCACCAGCCATTGGCGCGCGTCTGCGCAACCCGGCGGACCTGGCCGACGAGGAATTGCTGCGTTCCTACCGCCGCGACGAATGGTCCCTATGGTTCAGGGCCGCAAACATCGATCCGCCAAGCCTGCGCGGCTGGATGTTCGATTCGTCGCTGGCCGTGGTGGAAGCGGCGGCGCAAGGGGCGGGCGTAGCCCTCGTTCCCGTGGCAATGTTTGCCCGGGAAATCGCCGGAGGCCGCATCGTGCAGCCCTTCGACATCACGGCGTTCGCCGGAAGCTACTGGCTGACCCGCTTGAAATCGCGCCCAGAGACCGCGTCCATGCGGGCTTTTCGCCAGTGGATCCTGGCAGAGATAGACGCAACATAGTCGAGCGCCACGCCGTCCGTCCTCACACTCTGTCCACCAACCGCTCCAACGCGCCCCGCATTGCCTGCGCGCCAGCCTCCATGGCGACATTGTAAGCGACGCTCATGTCCCCGAACGTACCGCAGCAGCGTGCGACGCTGTTTGCGGTCTTGCGGTCTTGCGCACGCTGCAGCGACCGTGGCGTCTTGCGCAAGAAACGGGTGGCTTGCACGCGCGGCGACTTCCTAGGGTACGCGTGGCCACAGAGAAGACCATGCAATGACCCACATGAACAGGCTCGTGCTGTCGGCATACGGCATGAACATCGCCGACCAGATTGCCCTCGTCGCAGTGCCGATCATCGCCGCGGTCGTCTTTGACGCATCGACGGCAACGATCGGCGTCCTCGTTGCGTGCCAATCGATGGCCCATCTCGTCGGTTCGCTGCCGTTCGGGCTGCTGGTCGACAATTTGCAGCTTCGCACCATGGTCATCGCGTCGGCGATCCTGTCGCTGATCGGTTTCGCGGCGGCGGCGCTGGCCATCGGCGCCGGCAATGTGCTTCTGTTCGGTGTCTCCATCGCCATCGCCGGTTTCGGCATCGTCCTCTTCGGCCTCGTCAGCCTGTCCATCCTTCCCAAGCTCACCGACAGGCCGGGTCTATCGAGGGCCAACGCCCAATTGTCGCTGCCACGCTCGATCGCCTCCTTTCTGGTGCCGCTCGGCCTCGGCGTCGTGCTGAGCCTCCAGACGTCCGAGATGGTGTTCTGGGTGGCGACGGAATGCTCGGCCCTGGCATTGGCCTCTGTCAGGGGATTGCCAAGGTTTCAGCGTCCGCGGGCGGATCGCGAACCCATCGTTTCGCGGCTGGTCAAGGGCGGGGCCTATGTCGTGGGCAGCGGGATACTGCGCCCGATCTCGCTGTGCGCCGTTTTCTGGAACCTGGCCTTCGCCATCCTGCTGGTGCTCATGGTGCCGTTGATCGTCAAGGTCTACCGCGCAGACCCGGCGATCTTTGCCCGCCTGATGGCCGCCTTCGGCCTCGCCGCCATCCTGGGAACCTGGGTCGTGGCGCGCCTGCCCGCCACCGTGTCGCCGAGCATCGTTCTGCTGTTTGGCCCGGGATCATCCGTCGGAGCCTCCGCACTGCTTCTGATCGTTCGGCAAGAAGCGGCGGAACCCCTGCTCCATGCAGCCTTCTTCCTGATGGGCTTTGGCCCGTCCATGTGGCTCGTGACGCAGAACACGGTTCGCCAGCTTGCCACGCCCGAGGCGATGCTCGGTCGGGTGAACGCCGTCATCCAGACGGCCATCTACGGAATTCGCCCGCTGGGCGCATTCGTCGGCGGTGCGATCGGCAGTTATCTTTCGCCTGAAGCCGGATTGTGGATCGTCGTCGGGCTGTTCGGCGTGTCGTTTCTTTCGGCCGCCTTCAGCGAGTTGAGAACGATTTCGACCTGGGAGGACGTAAAGGTGTAGGATCTTGCGTCGATTTCGGGCGGTCCCTACTCGCCCTTCACCACGTGGTTGTTCCTCAGCCGCGTCACCGCATTGCCGTGCGCGTCGAACCCCTCATAGCGGGCGAAGCGCAGCGTGTGCGGGGCCATTTCGGCATAGCCTTTCTCGGTCACGTGGGCGATGGACGAGGTCTTCATGAAATCATGGACGCCGAGCGGCGAGTGGGCGCGCGCCATGCCCGAGGTGGGCAGCACGGCGTTCGGCCCCATGGCGTAGTTGGCCATCGAGCCCGGCGCGTATTCGCCAAGCAGGATTTCCGAGGCGTTGCGCACCTTCGACAGATATTCGAACGGCGTCTTCGACAGGATCTGCAAATGCTCCGGCGCATAGTCGTTGATGAAGTCGAAGGCCTGGTCCGGCGTTTCGGCAAGCACGATGCCGCCGCTCGTGCCACCCAGGACATCCGACGAATAGCGCACCCGCACGGCGCTCATCTCGGCCCAGAACTTCGGCAGCGCATCGCGCACCTTCTCGGCCACATCGCGCGACCAGGTTACGAGGAAATTGGAACTGTCGCTGCCGTGTTCCGCCTCGATCAGAAGGTCGAGCGCGGCAATTTCCGGATCGGCGGTCTCGTCGGCAAGGACGATGCATTCGGTCGGGCCGGCCGGCAGGCGCGAGGCGATCTGGCCTTGCAGCAGGCGCTTGGCGGCGGCGATCCACGGGCTGCCCGGCCCCTCGAATTTCGCGCAGCGCGGCACGGTGTCCGTGCCATAGGCGGCGGCCGCCACGGCCTGTCCGCCGCCAGCCTTGTAGACGTGCCTGATGCCGGCAATGCGCGCGGCAACCAAAGTGGCCGCATCGACCTTGCCATCGGGTCCGGGCGGGGTGAGCACGATGGGCAGCGGCACGCCGGCGACGACGGCGGGAATGGCGGTCATCAGCGTCATCGACGGAAACGTGCCCTTGCCGCGCGGCGAATAGAGCGCCACGCTGTCGATGGGGGTCGCCCGCTCGCCGACCAGAACGCCGGGGCGGATTTCCTTCATCCACATCTCTTCCGGGCGCTGCGCCTCGTGGAAGCGGCGAATGTTGTCGGCGCAGTATTCCAGCGTCTCGATCATCTCCGGGTCGAGACTGTTGAACGCCGCATCGAAATCGGCCTCGGTGGCGGCGATCTCGTTCACCTCCACCGGCGCCTTGTCGAACAGGCGGGCAAAGCGCGACAGCGCCGCATCGCCTTCCTTGCGCACCGCCTCGATGATCGGCGCGACATTCTCCAGGAAATGGGTGAGATCGTCTTCCGTGCGCGTGAGCAGCACCTTGCGCTCCGCATCGGACAGTTTCGACAATTCGTGCCAGGCCACGCGCTTCGACATCTTCACCCACCAGTTTCCAGGATGCGTTTCGCTGGCACGTATAAATCATTTTTGCGCGAGGCATAGCCCCGGAGAAGGCGCGCGGGCGGGCCAATCAGCGCAGCATGCCGCCATAGATGCCAGGGTCGGAGCCGGGAATCTCGATCGCCCCGCATTGCCGCTTGTAGAAGTCGACGGGGCCGGCGCCACCGATCACCGCATAGGCGTAGCCCGCCTGCCGCATGGCGTGGAGCGCCGCCATCAGAAGGCCGACGCCGACGCCACGGCCGCGCGCTTCCTCAGCGACGCCGGTCGGGCCGAAGAAGCCCTTCGCCGTCGCATCGTAGCAGGCAAACCCGAGCAGTTGCCCCTCTTCGACGGCAACCAGGACGCCGGGCGGCTGCGCGGCGAAAGCGACGGCGCATTCGCTCGCCCAGTTGCGGCTGAAATGCCGCTCGGCAAAGTCGCAGACCACGTGCATTTCCGGGGCGATGGCGCGGCGAATGGCGATTCCGTCGTCGCGCGGCCTTTCCGCCGGCAATCTGTAAAGCGGTACGAGCAGGTCAGGCATTGTCGGCCTCCGAATAGGCAACGAAATGGCCCGGCGCAATTTCGCGGTAACCGGCGATGGGACGGGCCGCATCGGCCCGCACGGCATCGGCCTGCCGGGTGAAGGCAAGGGCATCGTCCGCCTCGGCATCGAACCGGCGGGCCGGGTCGGGCACGGCGGAGATGAGCAGCTTGGAATAGGCATGGCGCGGATTGCGGATGACGGCGTCGGACGGCCCGCGCTCCATGACCTGGCCGGCGAACATGACCGCCGTCTCCTCGGCAATGTAGTGCGCCGTGGCGATGTCGTGGGTGATGTAGAGGAAGGCGATGCTGCGTTCCTCCTTCAAACGCCGCATCAGGTCGAGCACGGATTTGCGGATCGACACGTCGAGCATGGAGGTTGGCTCGTCGGCGACGATCAGCTCCGCGCCGACGGCAAGAGCGCGGGCGAAGCTGACCCGCTGGCGCTGGCCGCCGGAAAGCTGGTGGGGAAATTTCTCGAGCGTCGTGTCGGGGTCGAGCTCGACATCGGAGAGGGTTTTGCGCAGGCGCGCTTCAAGGTCGTCCGTGCCGCCATGCAGGCGCAAGGGCCGCTCCAGATGGTGGCGGATCGTGTGCGTCGGGTTGAGCGAGGCGAACGGATCCTGGAACACCATCTGCACCGCGCGCAGATAGGCGCTGTCGCCCCTGCGCGTGCGGCCGGCAAAGATGTCCTCGCCGCGAAAGCGGATCGTGCCGGCGCTCGGCTCGAAATGGCGGATGACCGCCCGGCCGCAGGTGCTCTTGCCCGAACCGCTTTCCCCGACCAGCGCCAGCGCCCGGCCGGGCTCGATGGAAAAGGTGACATCGCGCAACGCCTCGACGCGGCGCACAGCGCCCAGCACGGGGCGCACATGGAACGTCTTGGATACGCCTTCCAGGCTCAACAGCGGCGCGCTCATGCGGCGGTTCCTCCGATGCGCGGCATGGCGGCCCACAGCTTGCGCGTATAATCGTGGCGCGGAAAGGCGACGAGGTTTTCCGCCGCGCCTTCCTCGACGATGCGCCCTTCCAGCATGATGGCAATGCGGTCGGCAAACTGCGCCATCAGCGCCAGATCATGGGTGATGAACAGCACCGAGAAGCCGAGCCTCCCGCGCAGCGCGACGATCTCCTGCAGGATCTCGCGCTGCACCACCACGTCCAGCGCAGTCGTCGGTTCGTCCATGATGACCAGGCGCGGCCGCAAGGTCAACGCCATGGCCAGCACGACGCGCTGGCGCATGCCGCCGGAAAGCTGATGCGGGAAGGCGTCGAGCCGGTCGGCGGGCAGGCCGACCATGGCCATCATCTCCGCCGCCTTGGCACGCGCCGCCTCGCGGCCCGTCTTCTCATGGCGGGCCAGCATGTCGCGGAACTGCTCGAACACGGTCAGCACCGGGTTGAGCGAATTCATGGCGCTCTGGAACACCATCGACGCGCCGCTCCAGCGCCAGGCTTCGAGCTTGCGGCGCGGAAAGGCCAGAATGTCCTCGCCGTCGAACAGGATTTTTCCGTCGCTGATGAAGGCCGGCGGCCGATGCAGCCGCATGAGGGAGAAGGCGATGGTGCTCTTGCCGCAGCCGCTTTCGCCGGCCAGCCCCATGATCTCGTTGTGGCCGATGTCGAGCGAGACGTTGCGCACGGCGCGGAAGCTGCCGGCCGGCGTCAGATAATCGACGCAGAGATTCTGCACCGACAGGAGGGATTTCGCCGCGCTCATGCCTCTGTCTCCAGCAGCCGCTCGCGGTCGAGCTTCTTCTGCAGCTTCATCGCCTTGCCGATGGCGCCCAGCGTGCGCAGGCGCGGATTGGAAATCTCGTCGACGCCGAAATTGAGCAGCGACAAGCCGACGCCGATCAGCACGATCGCCGCGCACGGCGCGACCATTTCCCACCAGGCCCCGACGGTGATCGCCGAGGCGTTCTTGGCGTTGTAGAGCATGGTGCCCCAGGAGACCGACAACGGGTCGCCGAGGCCCAGGAACTCCAGCGTCGCCTGGGTGATGATGGTGAAGATGACGCTGCCGATGAAGTTGAAGCCGATGATCGACAGGAGGTTGGGCAGCATCTCGACCAGGATCATGCGCCAGACCGGTTCGCCGATGAGCTGCGAAGCCTGGATGAACTCGCGGTTCTTCAAGGTCATCGCCTGGGCGCGGGTGACGCGCGCGCCCCAGGCCCAGGAGGTGAGCCCGATGATGACGGCGATGGCCAGCGGCCCGACCTGACCGAGAAAGGCAGCCAGCACCAGCAGTAGCGGCAGCTGCGGCAGCACCAGCACGACATTGGTGGCGAAGTTCAGCGCCTCGTCCGTCGCCCCGCCGTAATAGGCGGCGGTCAGCCCGACCACGGTACCGATCAGCGTGACGATCAGGCCTGCCAGGATGCCGACCATCAGCGAGGTGCGCGTGCCCCAGACGAGCTGGGTATAGACGTCGCGTCCCATGCGCGTCGTGCCCATAACATATTCGACGCCCGGCGGCTGGTGCGGGCGGCTGACGCGCTTGTTGGGATCATGGCTGGTGATGATGGGGGCGGCCAGCGCCACGGTGACATAGAACAGGACGATGAGCAGGCCGGCGGCGGCCTTGCGGTTGCGCAGGAAAATCTTGAGGAGGCCGAGCATCAGGCCCTCCGCAGGCGCGGGTCGAGCGCCACATAGGCGAGATCGACGGCGAAATTGGCCACCAGCATGGCCAGCGTCATGATCAGAAGCTGCCCCTGGATCAGCGGGAAGTCGCGGGCGATCACGCCGGTGTAGAGCAGATTGCCGAGGCCCGGATAGTTGAACACCACTTCCGTGATCAGCGACCCGCCGAACACCGAGCCGAGGCTGATGGCGAAGGCGGTGATGGAGGGCAGCAGCGCGTTGCGGGCGGCATAGTTGTAGCGCACGCGCGCATCCGACAGGCCCTTGGCCTCGGCCAGATGCACATAGTCCTCGCCGAGCTGGCCGATCATGTTGTTGCGCATGGTGACGAGATAGCCGCCGACCAGCACGAGACCGAGCGACAGGACCGGCATCAAGGCGTGGAGCAGGGTGGAGGAGAGAAACGCGCCATCGAGCCCCGGCTCCAGCGCCGGGTCGTAGGCATAGCCGGTGGGCAGCCAGTTGAGCGAGACGGCGAACACGAACAGCGCCGTCAGCGCCACCACCACGGCGGGGATCGACTGCAGCGCAAGCGCGAAGGGCGAAACGAGACTGTCGAAACGGCCGCCGCGACGCCAGGCGGCGCGGATGCCGAACAGCGTTCCGAGCGAATAGGCAAGCAATGTCGCCGTGCCGGTCAGGAACACCGTCCATGGCAGCGCCCGGGTCAGGAGATCGATCACCGGGGTCGGATAGTATTTGACCGAGAGGCCGAAATCCCAGGTGAAGATGGAGGCGAGATACTTCAGATATTGCAGGTGGAGCGGTTCGTTGATGAAGCCGAAAGTTTCCATCAGCGCCTCGCGCGCTTCGGGCGGAATGGTGCCCTGGGCCTGCGCCAGCATGATGTCGGCCGGGTTGCCGGGCATGAGTCGCGGGATCAGGAAATTGAAGGTCGCCGCCACCAGGAAGGCAACCAGATAGAACGCCAGCCGGCGCAGAACGAAGCGCATCGGGTCCCCTTATCTACCGCGCCGTTTCCAAGGCTTCAGCCTTGCCGGCGCCTTCTTGTGTTCGCACTTCAGCAAACGTGTCGTCTTGCTCCGAACCTTCCCGAAGACCTCCTCCCCGCGGACGGGGAGGAGGGGGAGGATGCAGCCTTGAAAACCGAATGGTTCAGTCTTCGACGGGCCGCAGGGAGAGCAGATGCAGGAGGCGCTCGGGCGTCTCGTCATGCACGACGGGCTTGGCGACCGGGTTATCGGCGCTGAAGAAACCGGTGAAGCGCTTGGTGTTGTACTGGTACCAGAGCGGGTTGTTGAACACCGCGACGTAAGGCATGTCGCGGCCGATCTCCATCTGGATGTCGTTCATGATCTGCCGCTGCTCGTCGGCATCGGCGGTCTTGAAGAAACCGTCGAGAAGCGCGTCGAGCTTGTCGTTGTAATAGCGTGTGGCGCCGAAACGCGTCTTGCCCTGATTGCGCGAATGCAGGCCGAGATCCATGTGGTATTGCGGCGTGATCCCGGTGAAATAGGCGTTCATCGCCATGTCGTAGTCGCCGTTGATCAGGCTTTCCGACCACACCGCCTGCTCGGGCGTGGCCACCTGCGCCTCGACGCCGATCGCCGTCAGGCCCTCGACGGCGAGCTGCACCGTGTTGATCCAGTCGGTCCAGCCATTCGGCACGATGATGCTGAAGGCGATCTTCTTGCCGCTCGGGCTCTCGATGTGGCCGTCGCCGTCGCTGTCCTTGTAGCCGGCCTCGGCGAGCAGCGCCTTGGCGCCTTCGACGTCGTAGCGCGTGTATTTGCCGAACTCGGCGTCGACCTCGGGGTTGTTCCACGAATGGAAAGCCTGGCCGAGACCCGAGGGGTACTGGTTGATGGTCGGGTAGCCGTAGCCGGCGATGTCGACCATCGCCTCGCGGTCGAGGGACATGGAAACCGCGCGGCGGAAATCGAGATCGGCGAAGGCCTCGCGATTGCCCTCGTTCTTCGCCTCCATGTTCATGTTGAAAGCAACGAGCGAACCGGCCGGGAACCAGTATTTGTGATGCTCGGGGTCCTGGGCGACGAAGGTCTTCTCGATGTCGGGCAGGAACGAACCCATCCAGTCCAGTTCACCGCGCGCGGCAGCCGCCAGCGCCTGGTCGTTGGTGGCGATCTGCGGGAAGCGCATGCAATCGACCTTCAGCGTCTCGGCGTCCCAGTATTTCTCATTGCGGCACTGGATGTATTCCTGCGGCGTGAAGCGGCGAATGTCGGTCAGCGGGCCGGTGCCGACAGGATTCGGATTGGTGAAGGTCACCGGATCCTCGACGCTCGCCCAGACATGCTCCGGCACCACGGCAAGCCGGACGATCTGGTAGATCGCTCCCGAATTCGCCTCGAACAGGTTGAAGCGGATGGTCTTGTCGTCGACCATTTCGGCCGAATCGACGATCTTGTCGAGACCGTAGATGTCGAGTGCCTTGTTCTTCTTCACCAGGTCGAGGCTGAAGGCGATGTCGCCCGTGGTGAAGGGCTCGCCATCGGACCAGGTGACGCCGTCGCGCAGGGTGACGGTGAGGCTCTTCAGATCGTCGGCGTATTCATAGGCCGTGGCCAGACGATAGTTCGGCTCGCCGCCCTTCAGCGTGTTGAAGACGATCAGCGGCTCGTAGATGAAATCATTGACCGACGGCAGCCTGGTCGACTGGTTGAACGGGTTGTAGTTCTCGATCCACGCGGTGCGCTGCACCGGCAGCGCCGTCAGCACGGATTCGGCGTTCGCCGATGGCGCCTGCACGACGCCGGCAGCCAGGATCAGACCGGCCGTCAAGAAATGTTTCATTGCTTCCTCCCTCAGGAAATCAGGCGGATCGTCCGCCGCCGCGCTGCCCCGCGCCTCCCTCACCCGCCGAACGGGTCTGCGTTCGAACAACGGAACCAGTGTGGCGGAACAGACCAGTTTAATGCCACCGTCTATTTCGTAAATTTCGTCAGTTTCGTCGCATTCGCCAAATCCGGCGGCGCGCGGTCTTGGCGAAACTTCGCCGTTTCGCTAGCTTGGCCCTCATTGATCGGCACTTTCTTGCCGATCCGGGAGGGTTCATGCATTGGCGCAGCGTGGTGCCGGCCGGTTTTCAGGCGCGGCTTCTGACGGTTTTGCTGGTGGTATCGATCATACCGCTGGCGATCAGCGCTGTTGCGTTCTTCTCACTGGTTAATGCCAATATCGCGCGGGAGACGTTCGAGAAGATCGCGTTCGCGCGCGACGCCAAGAAGAGCGAGGTGACGCAGTACATCTCCTTTGCCCGACGCCAGGCGGAAAGCCTCGCCCAGACCAACATCGCCCGTTATTCGATCGGCGATTTCTACGGTTTCAGCTATGCGATGGGCCAGATGGCGCCGGGCGAGGCGCATGCGGCGGCGCAGTTGCGCCGGCTGTTCGGCGTCGGCGATGGCGCTCTCGAGCATCCCGACCCGCCGAATTACGACCGCTTCCTGCGCGAGGCGCTCGCCTATGCCAATGCGCACAACCAGTTCCACGAGGAATACCGGACTTTCGTCGAGAGTTCGGAATTCGACAATGTCTATCTTGTCAACGCGCGCGGGCGGATCGTCTACTCGATGTTGAAGGACGACTATCTCGGCCGCCTCCTGCCGCAGGAGGATTCCACCCTGGCGCGCGCACTGGCTGCATTGCGCGCCGCGCCTGACGAGACCGGCATCGTCTTCCATGATTTCTCGCGCGACACGCGAACCGGCCGCTTCACCGCGTACTTCGTCGCCCGCGTGAACCTGTACCAGCGCTCCAGCGGCGCGGCGATTTTGCGCCTGCCGGCGGAAAAACTCGGCGCCCTGATCGGCGGGCATGAGGGCGTCAACGGCACGCTCAGCCTGGTTTCCTCTCGCGGTGCGGTGATCGCCTCATCGGCGAAGGCTGCGCTGCCACCGGGCAGTCGGGCGGCGATTCCCGCAGCGATGGAAACGCCAAACGCCGTGACGATGCTCGAAACCGGCCTCCTGGGTGCGCCGGCGCTGTCGGCCTGGACGCATCTGGCCCTGCCGGACGCCGACTGGCTGCTTACGGTCGATGCGGATGCCGCCACGGCGTTTGCCGCCAGCGCGCGCCTGCGCGGCGTCATTCTCACCGTCGGCGCGCTGGCGCTGCCGGTGATCCTGCTCCTCTCGCTTTTTCTGGCACGTTCACAGACGCGACCCCTGAAATCGGTCGCCGACGCGGCGGAAGCGGTGGCGGCCGGGGCGCTCGACATGCGGCTGCCGCAGTTCGACCAGCCGACGGAATTCGCCCGCCTCTCCCAGGCGGTGGCGCGCATGCGCGACGCGCTGCGCGAGCAGGTGAAGCTGATCAGCCAGAAGAACCGCGAGCTGGAAGAGCACATCAGCCAGATCGCCGAAAAGAACGTGGCGCTCGAACAGGCCGACCGGATGAAGGACCAGTTCCTGGCCAACACCTCGCATGAGCTGCGCACGCCGCTCAACGGCATTATCGGCATTGCCGAAACCCTGTCGGCGGGGGTGGCGGGCGACATCGCCCCGGCGCAGCGCAACCAGCTGCAGCTCATCACCTTCTCGGCGCGCCGCCTGTCGCGGCTGGTGGACGATCTGCTCGACCTTTACCGCATTCGCCAGGGCCGGATGCGGCTCGACATCCAGGCCGTCAACGTGGCCACCGGCGTGCGCCAGGTGCTGCTGCTTTCCGAACCGCTGCTTTCGGGCGAGCCCGTCAGCCTGCGGGTCGACGTTCCCGATGGCACACCGCCGGTGGTGGCCGACCCGGTGCGCTTCGAGCAGATCCTCTACAATCTGATCGGCAACGCCATCAAATATGTCGATGACGGGCACATACACGTCACGGCCTGGCAGGACGGCGACGCGGTGGCGGTGGCGGTCGAGGACACCGGGCGGGGCATCTCGCCCGACAACCTGGAGCGCATCTTCCAGCCGCTCGAGCAGGCCGACAATGTCGACATTACGCAGAAGAAGAGCGGCACAGGGCTCGGCCTGGCCATCGCCCGCAACCTCGCCGCCCTGCTCGGCGGCACGCTGACGGCCACGAGCGAAGTCGGACAGGGTTCGCGCTTCGTCCTGCGCCTGCCGGCAGCCGGCGCCGACGCGGCAGATCAGGCGCGGAGCAAATATCCGGGCGGCCTGCACCAGACCATCAATCCGCTCGACGCCTTCGAAACCCCGGCGCCTGCGGATTGCGGCACGGACGCGCCGACCATCGTCGTGGTCGATGACGAGCCGATCAACCTGCAGGTGCTGCGCAACGTGCTGCTGCCGCAGGGCTATCGCGTGATCACCGCCGACAACGGCCGCGCCGGCATCGAGGCGGTGCGCGAGCACAAGCCCGACCTCCTCGTCCTCGACGTGATGATGAACGACCTGTCCGGGCTGGAGGTGGCGCGGGCGCTGCGCCGCCAGCATTCGCTGATCGACCTGCCGATCATCATGGTGACCGCCCGCAGCCGCACGCGCGACATGATCGCCGGCTTCGAGGCCGGTGCCAACGACTATGTGGTCAAGCCGTTCGTCAAGGACGAGCTGCTCACCCGCATCTCGACGCTGATCGAGGCCAGTCGCGCGCGCAGCCGGGCGGAAGAAAACCTCGCCTTGCGCGACGAGGTCGACCGGCGCATCCAGGTGGAGGACGCGCTGCGGCTTTCGCAGCGGCGCATGGCCCGCCTGCTCGACGCGCTGGAAGCCGGCCTCGTCTGTGTCAACGACAAGAACGTCGTCACCTATGCGAACCGCGCGGCGGAGACGATCTTCGGAAGACCGCTCGACCGTGCGACACCGCTTGCCGCGCTGTTGCCTGCCGATATCGTCGCGCTGCTCGATGGCCAGTGCCGTGCCGATGGCGAAAGCAGCGCCACACTGCATCTGGCCGGGCACGAATTCAGCATCAACGCCTTCGAACTGGAGCCTGAGGCAGGCTCCGGCATGGCGCTGGTGTTGAGCGATGCCTCTCTGGAAGCCGAAAGCCTGCTCGTCTCGGTGCGCGGCGCGATCGACAGCGCCCTGCCGATCATGGCGCCGGAGGAGCGCGGCGAGGCAGCCCCGCCGGCGGCAGCGGACGACGCCTATCGGGCGCTGATCGTTCAGGTGATGGCCGGCAGCCTCAACCTGTGGCGACGCAAGAGCGGCCAGGACCGCATCGCGTTCGCCGAGGAAAGCGGCATCTGGCGTGTCAGCCTCGACAAGACGTCGCTGCAAACCCGCACGCTCGACAAGTATCTGCTGATCGAGACCCTGCCGCTCAATCCGCGCTGGCGCGACGTGATCCGTTCGGCGGAATTCGCCCTTGCGCGCGGCCAGGCCGGCGGGGACGACGGGGAAACCGGACAGATTGCAGCGAGGCTCGCCGCCGATCTCGCCCGGCTGCGCGAGCATCTGCGCCTGACGGCGGCGCCCAGGCAGCGACAGGACCAGCCGCATGACACGGCGTCCTGACATCTGACTTCATGAAATTTTCTTCCCGGGAGGAGCACCATCATGTCCATCAATGACGCTTGCCGCCTGTATTCCGACTGGAACGCACAGGACGGCATCATCGAACTGGCGCTGGAAAATGCCGGTTCCGCGCCGCTGAGCGGCGCCAGGCTCGCCACCACCTCGCTGTTTCGCATCCACCCCGAATGCCGCATCGAGGGGGCGACGCTGTCAGGGCAGTTATCGAACTACCATGTCTTCGCCCAGCCCAAGGGCGAGCAGCTCATGCCCGGCCAACGCTGGGTCATTCGCGCCGACCGGCTGAGCCATGTGCTGCGCCACTACACGGATGGGCTGAAAAGCGCCTTCCTGATCCTGGCCGACGGGTCGATCGCACCGGTGGCGCTGGAGCCGATGACCTGCAACCACAAGGCTGGCGCCCCGCGCTGGGAGGAGATCGAACGGCATGCGCTGCCCGCCGGCGCCGCGCCGCTTGCCGTCATTCCCGCGGTGCTGCAGGCGGATGTCGGCGGCGTTCGCGATCCGGCCTTGCCGCTGGTCATCGCGGCGGATGCATCGCTCGCCGCCCAGAAGGCGTTTTCCGCCGTGCGGGCGCTGGCGGCGCGCCTGTTCACCAGGGACGAGCCGCTGTTTTGCCATGGAGAAGGCCACGCGGTGTCGGCCAGCAACGATCCAGCCTTGCATGAGGGCGCCTACCGCATCGTCTTCACCGCCAAGGCGATCATGCTGAGCGCCGGTGACGAGGACGGCTTTCGTCACGGCTTCATCACGCTCGGGCAGATGCTGCGCGGGGCGCGGCTCAGGCCCGGCGAATTCGTTCTGCCGGAAACCGGCACGGTCGATGACGGGCCGCGCTTTGGCTGGCGCGGCGCGCATCTCGATGTGGCGCGGCAGTTCTACGCCATGCAGGACATTGTCGACTTCCTCGACTGCCTTGCCTGGAACAAGCTCAATCGCTTTCACATGCATCTGAACGACGACGAGGCGTGGCGGCTGGAGATTCCCGGGTTTCCGGCGCTGACGGAGAAGGCCGCCTTTCGCGGCATCGGTGAAATCCTGCCGCCGCTGCTCGGCGCGCCGGCAGGGCGGACCGGTGGATACTACACGGGCGACGACATCCACGCCCTGGTTGCCCACGGCGCCGCACTGGGCATCGAGATCATTCCGGAAATCGACGTCCCCGGCCATTGCCACTGCGTGCTGGAAGCGCTGCCGGAATTGCGCGATTCCGGCGAGACCGGGATCTACCGCTCGATACAGTATTTTCCCAACAACGCGCTCAATCCGGCGATCGAGGCCACCTGGGACTTCCTCGCCGCCGTGTTCGACCGGCTGGTCGAACTGTTCCCCGCCCGCCACATCCATGTCGGCGCCGACGAGGTTGCCGATGGCGCCTGGCTCGGCTCGCCGATGGCGGCGGTGCTGGGGGAGAAGCTGTTCGGCAAGGCCGAGACCTTTTCGCTGCAGTCGTATTTCCTGAAACGCGTCCAGGCCATGCTGCGCGAACGCGGCCGCAACACCGCAGCCTGGGAGGAAGCGGCGCTGGGCGGTGGGTTGGAGATCGACGGCGTTCTGCTGATGGCGTGGAAGGAATCGCGCGCCGGCCGGGCCCTTGCCGCACAGGGATATCAAGTCGTGCTGACGCCGGCCCAGCACTACTATTTCGACATCGCCCGCTCGACCGATTGGTGGGAGCCCGGGGCGAGCTGGGCCGGCACGGTGCGGCTGCGCGACACGTATGACTACGATCCCGGCGGCGACTGGCCGGAGGCGCTGAAGACACAACTTGCCGGTGTACAATCCTGCCTCTGGTCGGAGAATCTCGCCATGCCCGGCTTGTTCGCCCATCTCGCCTATCCGCGTCTTTCCGCCATGGCCGAAGGCGCCTGGTGCGCCCCGGAGCGGAAGGACTTCGACCGGTTTCTCGCCATCCAGGATCTGATGCCGGTCTCCGCCAAGAGCTGACAAACACGGGCTTCGGCCGGCCCGAAAAGAAGCGCCGTTCCCACGGCCCGTCCAGGGCGGCGCCCAGCATCTCCAGAACCTGCCCAACGGGAGCGGCCGGCCGCCCCCGCTTTGCCTGTTGCGCCCCTTACCGCTGGTTGCTTGACAAGTGCGGACAAGCACATTGTTATTCTTTAATTGTAAATCTTATTCCATAATTACGAAAAGAGGACAAATAATGCGTCCATCAACGTTTGCCTTTCTCGTCGGCGCAGCGGTGCTGGGGCTCACGCCCGCCGCGTCGGCTCAGGAGAAGGGCGGGGTCATCGACGTCGCGACCATCGGCGAACCGCCGACGCTCGACGCCATGGTCAGCTCGACCGACATTGTCGGCATGATCTCGCAGCACATCTTCGAAACGCTGTTCACCTTCGACGCGGACTGGAACCTCACGCCGCTGCTGGCTGCGTCGCTGCCGACGATCTCCGACGACGCCAGAACCTACACGATCGAGCTGCGCGAGAACATCGCCTTCCACGACGGGTCGGCGATGACCTCCAGCGATGTGGTCGCCTCGCTGAAGCGCTGGCTGGAAGTCGCCGCGCGCGGCAAGCAGGTCGCCGCCAATGTAGAGGCGATCGAGGCGGTCGACGCGAGAACCGTCAAGATCACCCTGAAAGAACCTTATTCGCCGCTCCTGTCGCTGCTGGCGTTCAACAACTCGGCCGCCATCGTCATCCCGGAGGAAACCATTCCGGACGGGGCGGCAACACCGCTCGCCACGTTCGTCGGCACAGGTCCCTACATGCTGAAGGAGCACAAGCCCGACCAGTATATCCAGCTCGTGCGCTTCGACGACTACGTCATGCGCGACGAGGATCCCTCCGGCTTCGGCGGTGCGCGGCACGCTTATCTCGACGAGATCCGTTTCGTTCCCGTGCCGGACATCAACACCCGCACCGAAGGTGCCATCGCCGGCCAGTTCGATTTCGTCGACACGCTGCCGGTCGAATCCTACGACCGCCTCACGACTGAAAAGAGCGAACCGGTCCTGCTCGAGCATTTCGGCTGGCCGATCTTCGTCATGAACACCAAGGAAGGCGTGCTCAGCGACATGCGGGTGCGCCAGGCCCTGCAGGCCGCGCTGAGCACCAGCGACATGCTTGCGGCGGCCTTCGGCGACACCAAGTTCTACGCCGTCGACGGGCCGATGTACCCGGCCAACTATGCCTGGCGCACCGAGGCCGGCGTCGAGCTCTACAACCAGGCCAACCTGGACAAGGCGAAGGAGCTTCTCGCGGCCGCCGGCTATGATGGCAAGCCGCTGCGCATCCTCACCTCGCGGCAGTACGAGTTCCACTACAAGATGGCGCTGGTCGCCCAGGCCTATCTGGAACAGGCCGGCTTCAAGGTGGACATGCAGGTGGTCGACTGGGCAACGCTCGTCCAGCGCAACAAGAAGCCGGAGCTCTGGGAAATCTTCATCACCCACAGCCCGTTCCTGCCCGAGCCGGCGCTGAACTTCATCCTGTCGAAATCGGCCGGCGGCTGGTGGGACACGCCCGAGAAGGAAAAGGCGCTGACCGCCTTCACCAGCACCAGCGTGCCGGAAGAGCGCAAGGCGCATTGGGAAGAGCTGCAGAAGCTCATCTTCGAGCAGGCGCCCATCGTCAAGGTCGGCGACTTCGCCTCGCTGTCGGCCAAGTCGCCGGCGCTCGAAGGCTTCCGGCCAAGCCCGTGGCCGGCGTTCTGGAACGTTTCCCTGAACGAAAAACAGTAACGAGCGACATAACTCTGGCGAAGCCGTCGCAGCGGCGGCTTCGCGCTTTCCCGATTATCGGCACGAGGCGAACGGACGCGGCATGAGCATTTCGACCTATATCGACGGGCTTTTCTCCGAGTGGGACAGCGCACAGTCCCCCGGCATGATCGTCGCGGTCGCCCGTGGCGACGAGGACCTGCATCGCGGCGCCTACGGCATGGCCGATCTGGCCCACGGCATCCCGATGGATTTCCGTTCCGTCACGCGCATCGCCTCGCAGAGCAAGCAGTTCACCACGCTGCTGATGCTGATGCTGGAAGAGGAAGGCCTGCTGGCGCTCGACGACGACATCCGCGACCATCTCGGCTATCTGCCGGACTACGGCACCCGCGTGACGATCCGGCATCTGGCCAACAACACCAGCGGCCTGCGCGACATTCTCGACATGATGATCATCGGCGGCACGCCGATCACCGCGCCGTCCTCGCGCGATTTCGCCCGGCGTACGGCAAGCCGCAGCGCGGCGCTCAATTTCGCGCCCGGCACGGACCTGCTCTACAGCAACACGAATTTCCTCCTCCTGACCGAGATCCTCGAGGCGGCCTCGGGCCAGAGCTTCGACAGCCTGCTGGCCGAGCGCCTGACCGAACCGCTCGGCATGGAAGACACGCGCCTGATGGTGCGCGACGACGCCATCCTGCCGCGGCTGGCCGTGCATCATCGCCGCGGGCCGGACGGCGGCTGGCTGCGCGCCGCCTGGGGCATCGCCATCGGCGGCGAAGGCGGGCTTGTCTCGACCGGCGACGACATGCTGCGCTGGCTGCGCCATCTCGCCCGGCCGACGATCTGCGATCCGGCCCTGATCGCCCGCATGGAGGCTTCCGGCGCGACGATCAACGGCGTGCCGTCACCCTATGGCTTCGGGTTGATGAGCGGGTTTTCCGGCGGGCATCGCTGCGTCGGGCATGGCGGCTGGATCTCCGGTTCGCGCTCCCTTTCGCTGCGCTTTCCCGAAAGCGACCTCGCCATTTCCATCCTGTCGAACCACGATGACTTCTCGCCCGTGGTGATGATGGAAAAGATCGCCGCACATGTCCTCGGCGCCAAAGGCGCCAAGAACGCCACGCATCCGGCCCCGTTGCGCGCCGGCACGTATCGTCAGGCGGACGGCGACGGCTTGTTCATCATCGAGGCGGGCGACGACCGGCAATCCCTGACCACCGGCATGGGCACCGCGCCGCTGGTCGAAAGCCCGGAAGGCCGCTGGGTGCCGCAATCGTCCTTGCCGCCGTTCCAGCTTTCCGCCGGCGAGCGCGGTGCGATCGTTACCGAGCACTTCGCCCGCGAGACCGCTTTCCGCCCGGCCGAACCCGGCACGGCCCCGGCTCTTCAGGAGGGTGCCTTCTATACCTCCGAGACGGAGGGGCTCTCGGCGACGCTGAGCCGCTTTGGTGACGAATGGCGCCTGCGCCTGCAATCCACCGACGACGCCAGCCTTTTGCGGCTGCAGCATCGCGACGGCACGCTGTTCACCGTGCATCCCGCCGACAGCGACACGCATGACCAATGGCGCTTCGCCCCGTGGGTGCTGCCCTGGCTGTTCACCGTGCGCATCGACAAGGACCGATTGGTCATCAACAGCGACCGCACCCGAAACCTCGTTCTGCCGGCCGCCGAGGCCGCCGGCGCTTGACATATCTCTCCCTTCGCGTACCATTCTTTTATAACAAACTAAATTACATAATAAAGGAACAACCAAGAGAGGAGAAGTCATGCATCGTTTCAAGATTGCCCTCGTGCTCGGCGCGGCTGCGCTGAGCCTGACGGCCCCGGCGCTCGCCCAGGAAAAGGGCGGCGTCATCAAGGTGGCGACCATCGGCGAGCCGCCGACGCTCGACCCCATGACGTCCACCGCCGACCTGGTCGGCATCATCACGCAGCACATGTTCGAGACGCTCTACACGTTCGACGCCAACTGGGCGGTGACGCCGCTGCTTGCCGCCGAGATGCCGCAGGTCTCCGACGACGGGCTCGTCTACACGATCCCGTTGCGCCAGGGCGTCACCTTCCATGACGGCTCCGACATGACGGCGGAAGACGTGGTCGCCTCGCTCGACCGCTGGATGAAGATCGCCACGCGCGGCAAGCAGACCGCCGAGCGCATCGCCAGCGTAGAAGCCGTCGACGACCACACCGTGCGCGTCACGCTGACCGAGCCGTATGCGCCGCTCGTCTCGCTGCTGTCGCTCAACAACTCGGCGGCCATCGTCCTGCCGTCGGAGGTTGCCGGCGAAGCGGAAATCAAGGAGCCGATCGGCACCGGCCCGTATAAGATGCAGGAGCGCAAGCCCGACCAGTATATCGACCTCGTCCGCTTCGACGGTTACAAGAGCCGCGACGGCGAGCCGAACGGCTATGGTGGCGCGCGCATGCAATATGCCGACGGGATCGTCTTCACGCCGGTGCCCGATCCCAACACGCGCGTCGAGGGCGCCGTCGCCGGCCAGTTCGACTACATCGATTCCATTCCCGTCGAATCCCACCAGCGCATCGTCGACGGCCGCACCGAGCCGGTGATGCTGGCGCCCTTCGGCTGGCCGGTGTTCGTCATGAACACCAAGGAAGGCGTCAATTCCGACGTCAAGGTGCGCAAGGCGATCCAGGCGGCACTCGCGCCGCAGGACATGCTGCTTGCCGCCTTCGGCACGGCGGATTTCTTCACCGCCGACGGCGCCATGTATCCGGACGGCTATGTCTGGCACACGGAGGCCGGCACCGAGCCCTACAAGCCGAACGGCGACACGGACGCCGCCAGGGCGCTGCTGAAAGAGTCCAGCTATGACGGCTCGCCGCTGCGCATCCTCACCTCGCGCCAGTATGAGTTCCACTACACCATGGCGCAGGTGGCGGCCGAATACCTGAAGGCGGCCGGCTTCGACGTACAGCTCGACGTGGTCGAATGGGCGACGCTCACCCAGCGCCGCACGGACCCGGCGCTGTGGGACATCTACATCACCCATTCGCCGTTCCTGCCCGAGCCGTCGCTGACCGGCATCATGTCGGACTCCTCGCCCGGCTGGTGGGTCTCCGACAAC
The DNA here is from genome assembly GCF_001050155.1 of Nitratireductor soli. Taxonomy (GTDB): domain Bacteria; phylum Pseudomonadota; class Alphaproteobacteria; order Rhizobiales; family Rhizobiaceae; genus Nitratireductor; species Nitratireductor soli. The sequence continues at coordinate 263,527 of NZ_LFVY01000002.1, read as the reverse complement.
AAGCACAAGGTGCTTGCCGCCTTCAACTCGGAAGCCGATCCCGAGAAGCGCGCAGCGCTTTGGGCCGATGTGCAGAAAGCGATCTACGACGAGGTGCCTGCCTACAAGGTCGGCAATTTCAACGCCGTCGGCGCGCAGTCGCCCAAGCTGAAAGGCATGCGCCCAGCGCCCTGGCCGTATTTCTGGAACGCCTGGCTGGAGAAGTGATGCGGGGCGCTTGCCCCTCACCCTTACCCTCTCCCCGCACGCGGGGAGAGGGAGTCCTCGACGCTGAAGCATCCTCCTTCTCCCCGTTCGCGGGGGAAGGCCCCGACAGGGGGATGAGGGGCGAAAGCGACGTCAACTGATACACTGCGCGGCATCCGATGCCGCGGACAAGAAAAGAAACCGATCGAAACGCCCATGATACGCGCCGCCTTCAACCGCCTGATCGGCATGCTTACGGTGATGATCCTCGTGGTCACCATCGTCTTCGTCATCGTGCGCGTCACGCCGGGCGACCCCGCCGCCGTCATGCTCGGGCCGGAAGCCACGGCCCAGGACATCGAGGACCTGCGCGCGCGCCTCGGTCTCGACGGCTCGCTGGTGGAACAGTTCGGCAGCTATGTGGCCGGCATCGCCAAGGGCGATCTCGGCCAGTCGATCTTCCTCGGCCAGTCGGTCGGCACCGCGCTTTGGCAGCGCGCCGAGCCGACCTTCTTCCTTACTCTTTTCTCGCTGCTGATCGCCATGGTCATCGCGCTGCCGGTCGGCATCGCCTCGGCCTATTGGCGCGGATCGCTGTTCGACCAGACGATGACGACGGTCGCCATGCTGGCGGCCAGCGTGCCGAGCTTCTGGCTCGGCCTGCTGCTGATCCAGTCTTTCGCCGTCAGCCTCGGCTGGTTTCCGACGTCCGGCTATGGCGGCCCCGGCACGACGCTTCTGGAACGGCTGCACTATCTGGTGCTGCCGGCGGTAACGCTCGGCGTCGTCAGCTCGGCGCTGATCATGCGCTTTACGCGCGCCTCCATGCTCGACGTGCTCAATGACGACTATGTGCGCACCGCCCGATCGAAGGGTATGAGCGAATGGCGCGTGGTGCTGAAGCACGCCTTGAAGAACGCGCTGATTCCGATCCTCACCGTGGTCGGCCTGACCGCCGCCCTGCTCATCTCCGGCGCCATTGTCACCGAGACGGTGTTCGGCCTGCCGGGCGTCGGCAATCTGATCGTCTCGGCGGTTCTCAGGCGCGACTATCCCGTCATCCAGGGGGCGCTGCTGATCGTCGCCGGGCTCTATGTCCTGGTCAATTTCCTCATCGACATGCTGTATCTCCTCGTTGACCCAAGGGTGCGTTACTGATGGCCGGTGCTGTTTCCGTCGCGGGCCAAGAGCCCAATCTCCTGATGCGGCTGATGTCGCGGCCGACGGCGCTCGCCGGCCTCGTGGTGCTGGTCGTCGTCACCCTGGCGGCATTGCTTGCCCCATGGCTCAGCACCCATGCGCCGGGCCAACTGTCCATCGTCAACCGGCTCACGCCGCCCGGCAGCGCCTATCTGATGGGCACGGACGATCTCGGCCGCGATATCTTCTCGCGCGTGCTCCATTCGGGCCGCACCTCGCTGATGGTCGGCTTCCTGGTGGTCGGCGTCGCCTCGGTCATCGGCATCTTTCTCGGCCTGATCGCCGGCTTCTTCCGCAAGGCGGATGCGCCGGTATCGCGGCTGATCGACGCCATGATGGCCTTCCCGGACATCCTGCTCGCCATCGCGCTGGTGGCCGCGCTCGGGGCTTCGGCGACAAACGTGATCCTGGCGCTGGGCATCGTCTATGCGCCGCGGCTGGCGCGCGTCGTGCGCGCCTCGACGCTGGTCATCCGCGAGCTTCCCTATGTGGAGGCCGCCCGCGCGCTCGGCGTGCCGACGCCGGTGATCCTCGTCAGGCACGTGCTGCGCAACGTCACCTCGCCGCTCCTGGTGCAGGCGACCTTCATCTTCGCCCAGGCGATCCTCGCCGAGGCGGGGCTCTCCTTCCTCGGGGTCGGCATCTCGCCCGACATTCCCACCTGGGGAACGATGATCTCCACCGGGCGGCAATTCATGAGCACGGCAGGCTGGATGATGCTCTTCCCGGGGCTGGCCATCGTCGTCACGGTGCTGGCGCTGCAGCTTCTCGGCGACGGCCTGCGCGACCTGCTCGACCCACGCCTTGCAAAGGACATCTGATGATCGGCAACCGGTTTCCGCCCGCATCCTCCCCGCTCCTGCTGCGCAATGCCAGGCCTATCGGCTTCGGCGTTGCGCAGCACGAGACGCTGGACATCATGATCGGCAGCGACGGCCGCATCGCCGAGATCGCCGCGCGCATCGAGGCGGGCGCGGATGTCCGCACGGTCGATGCCAGGGGCGCCTTTCTGTCGCCCGGCTGGACCGACCTGCACGCCCATGTCTGGTACGGCGGCACCGACATCTCGATCAAGCCGGCGCAGGCGGGTGCGGCGCGCGGCGTCACCACCATCGTCGATGCGGGCTCGGCCGGCGAGGCCAATTTCCATGGCCTGCGCGAACTGATCATCGAGCCGGCGCGTGAAAACGTCTACGCCTTCCTCAACATCGGCTCCATCGGCCTCGTCGCCTGCAACCGCGTGTCGGAGCTGATGGACATGCGCTCGATCGACATCGACCGCATCGCCCATTGCGTCGAGGCCAATCGCGACGTCATCGTCGGCCTGAAGGTGCGCGCCAGCGCCGTCATCACCGGCGGGTGGGACCTGACCCCGGTGCGCATCGCCAAGAAGATCGGCCGCGTGCTGAAACTGCCGCTGATGGTGCATGTGGGCGAGCCGCCGCCGCTCTATGACGACATCCTGGCGCTCTTGACCGAAGGCGACATCGTCACCCATTGCTTCAACGGCAAGTTCGGCGGCTCGATCCTCGAGGACGAAGACCTCTACACGCTGGTCGAGCAGGCGGCGGCGCGCGGCGTCGTGCTCGACGTCGGCCATGGCGGCGCGTCCTTCTCCTTCGACGTGGCGACGGCGGCACTGTCGCGCGGCCTGCCGCCCACCACCATCTCGACCGATCTGCACAACCGCTCGATGGACGGATCGGTGTGGGACATGGCGACCACCATGTCGAAGCTCCTGTCGCTCGGCATGACGCTGGAAGACGTCATCGCCGCCTCCACGACACGGCCGCGCCAGGCGATCGGCCTGCCGCACGAGAAGCTGCTTGCCGTCGGCAAACCCGCCGAGTTCACCATCTTCGAGATGGAGAAATCGGCGCTCGAGGTGAAGGATTCGAAGGGTGCGGTCAGCCGCCTGAGCGAACTCTTTTCGCCGCGCCACGCCATCCTTGGCGCAGAGGCGGTCGCCGCCAGCCGCTACCAGCCGGAGCCCGGCGCGGCGATCCATTCCTGCCCGCATTGCGGATGGGCGCTATGACGACGTTGCCGGCCGACACGATCCTCTCGGTGCGCGACCTGCGCACCTGGTTCACCACCAAGCGCTTCACCGCCAAGGCGGTGGACGGCGTGACGTTCGACCTGAAGCGCGGCGAGACGCTGGCCGTGGTCGGCGAGAGCGGGTCGGGCAAGTCCGTCACCTCCCTGTCGATCATGGGGCTGGTCTCCAAGCCCGGCGGCATTGCCGGCGGCGAAATCCTGTTCCGCGACCGCAAGGAGCGCGTCCACGACCTGGCGCAGCTCACGCCGAAGGGTTTCCGCGCCATGCGCGGACGCGAGATCGCCATGATCTTCCAGGAGCCGATGACGAGCCTCAACCCGCTCTACACGGTGGGCGATCAGATCGGCGAGATGATTTCGCTGCACGAGCCTGTCTCCCGCCAGGAGGCGCGCAAGCGGGCGCTCGAAATGCTGAAGCATGTCGAGATTCCCGATGCGGAAAACCGTCTCGACGACTATCCGCACCAGATGTCGGGCGGCATGCGCCAGCGCGTCATGATCGCCATGGCGCTCGCCTGCAACCCGTCGCTGCTGATCGCCGACGAGCCGACCACGGCGCTCGACGTCACCATCCAGGCGCAGATCCTCGACCTGCTGCGCCGGCTGCAGAAGCAGTTCGGCATGTCGATCCTGTTCGTCACGCACAATCTCGGCGTGGTCGCCGAGATCGCCCATGAGGTGGTGGTGATGTATGCCGGCCGCGTCGTCGAGCAGGCGCCGGTCAACGATTTGTTCGCCCGCCAGAAGCATCCCTACACCAAGGGATTGCTCGCCTGCACCCCGCACGCCAAGCGCGACATCACCGAGGCCGGCGTGCGCAAGGCGCTCTACTCGATCACAGGTTCCGTGCCGCCGATCACCGACCTGCCGCCCGGCTGCGCCTTCGCGCCGCGCTGCGATCTTGCGGTCGAGGCCTGCCGCGCCGTTCCCCCGGCGCTGATGGAGGCCGGCGCCGGCCGCCTGTCGCGCTGCCTGAGGAGTAACGAATTGTGACCCTGCAAACCGCGCTCGAGAATGAGGATACCACGGCTCCGCTGATCAGCATCGAGGGGCTGACCAAGCGCTTCGCCGGGCGCGGCGGACGCACCGTGCATGCGGTCGAGGACGTCAGCTTTGCGATCCGCCGCGGCACCACGGTCGGGCTGGTCGGCGAATCCGGCTCCGGCAAGACCACGGCCGGCCGCGCCATCCTGCGCCTGATCGAGCCGACCGCCGGCAAGGCCGTATTCGACGGCATCGATCTGTTCACGCTGCCCGAGCGGCAGATGCGCGCCTATCGGCAGCGTCTGCAGATCATCTTCCAGGATCCGTTTTCCAGCCTCAACCCGCGCATGCGCATCGACGCCATCGTCGGCGAGGCGCTCGACGCGCGCGGCTTTCCGCGCGGCGAGAAAAGGCGCGCGCGCGTTGCCGAGCTTCTGACGCTGGTCGGCCTTTCGCCCGACCATGCGCGCCGCTACCCGCACGAGTTTTCCGGCGGCCAGCGCCAGCGCATCGGCATCGCGCGGGCGCTGGCCGTCGAGCCGGATTTCATCGTCGCCGACGAACCGGTGTCGGCGCTCGACGTCTCCGTGCAGGCGCAGGTGCTCAACCTCCTGAGCGATTTGCAGCAGCGGCTTGGCCTGACGATGCTGTTCATCTCGCACGATCTCTCCGTCGTCGAATATCTCTGCGACGAGGTGGTGGTGATGTATCTCGGCCGCGTGATGGAGCGCGGCCCGGCGCGCCAAGTCTATGCCGACCCGCGCCATCCCTATACCAGGGCGCTGCTTGCCACGGCGCCGGTGCCCGACCCGACCGCCAAGCGCGTTCACGTGCCGCTGGCCGGCGACATTCCAAGCCCGCTCGACCCGCCTTCCGGCTGCGTCTTCCGCACGCGCTGTCCGCACGCCATCGAGGCCTGTGCGAAAGCCGTTCCGCCGACCGAGACGGTGGGCGACAACCACGCCGTCGCATGCATCCGGCACCGCGAGCTTGCGGCCGCCTGACAAGACAACGAGACAGACAATTATTGGAGTTTTCGCATGAGTTTTTCCGAGCTGGCCGAACGCCCGGAAACGACCCCCTACGATCGCCTCGCGGCGCTCGGCATCGTCCTGCCGCCGCCGCCCACGCCGGTCGCAAACTTCGTCACCCATGTGGCGGAGGGCAGGCTCGTCTTCCTGTCCGGCCAGGGGCCGACGGAACCTGACGGCAGCCAGCACACCGGCAAGGTCGGCGGCGACGTCACGGTCGCCGACGCCTACGGCCATGCGCGCCTGACCGGCATCAATCTGATTGCCGTCATGCATGACGCGCTGGGCGATCTTGCACGCGTCAAACGGATCGTCAAACTGCTCGGCATGGTCAACGCCACGCCCGAGTTCACCGAGCATCCCGCCGTCATGAACGGCTGCTCCGACCTGTTCATCGATGTCTTCGGCGCGCGCGGCGTGCATGCCCGCTCGGCAGTCGGTTTCGGCTCGCTGCCGGGGCAGATCACCGTCGAGATCGAAGCCGTCATCGCGATAGAGGATTGAAACCCATGATCCCAAACGACGACATCCGCGCCAGGCTCGGCCTGCGCCCGGCCATCAACGTCTCCGGCACGATGACCTCGCTTGGCGCCTCCATCGTCGTGCCGCAGGCGATAGAGACCGTCACCGCCATCCTCAGCCAATGGACCGAGATGTCGGACCTGCAGCGGACGGCGAGCAGGACCATTGCCCGGCTGACCGGCGCCGAGGCCGGCTGCATCACCGCTTCCTGCTCGGCCGGCATCACGCTGGCCGTCGCCGCCGCCATGACCGGCTCGGACCTGGCGGCAATAGAGCGGCTGCCGGATGCGGCGGGCCTGAAGGACGAGGTGGTCATCCAGGCCGGCCACATGGTCAGCTATGGCGCGCCGGTGGAACAGGCCATCCGCCTGGCCGGCGCCAGGGTCGTGCCGGTCGGCCAGGCGACAAGCGCCCATGCCTACCAGCTCGAAGGGGCGATCACCGAGAACACCGCCGCCGCCGTCTATGTGGTCTCGCATCACGTGGTCGAGTACGGGCAGATCCCGCTCGCCAATTTCATCGCCACCGCCCATGCCAAAGGCGTGCGGGTGATCGTCGATGCGGCGTCCGAATACGATCTGAAGATGTTCATCGCCGCCGGCGCCGACATCGCGCTTTACTCCGGCCATAAATTCCTCGGCGGCCCGACGTCGGGCATCATCGCCGGCTCGAAGGCGCTGGTGCGCGCCGCCTATCTGCAGAACCGCGGCATCGGCCGCGGCATGAAGGTCGGCAAGGAGGGCATCGCCGGCACCATTGCCGCGCTGGAAGCCTGGGAGAACCGCGACCACGCCGGCATCCGCGCCCGCGAGAAAAAGGCGCTCGACCTGTGGGCGAAGGCGCTGGCTGGCCGGCCGGGCATCATCGCGCGCATCATGCCCGACCCGACCCACAACCCGCTCGACCGCCTGCGCATCGATGTCGATCCCGCCGCCGCCCGCATCACCGCATGGGACCTGGCCGACGCGATGGCTGCGGGCGACCGGCCGGTCGTCGTCCGCGACCACGAGGCCGAGCATGGCTATTTCTTCCTCGACCCATGCAATCTGCATCCCGGCGAGGAGACAATCGTCGCCGAGCGGCTTGCCGACGAGCTGGACAAGGCAGCCAATGCCGCCAAGCCCATCGTCACCTCCTTTGCCGAGCGGGCGATGCGCCAGGAGGCCGGGCTTCTGAATTGGCCCGATTGAGCGCAAATGCTATAGCGCATGGACACAGCCGGATGGATGGAACCGTGAACACGCAAACCATGACGGAAGAGACGGTGCAGAAGCGCACGCGAACCAGCGCGCTCGACCGCATTCTGCAGATACTCGATTTCCTGCAGGATTCCGACCAGCCGGCCACCGCCTACGAGATCGCCCGCGCCGTCGGCGCGCCGCTATCGACGGTCTACGGCATCGTCGAGGACATGGTGGCGAAGGAAATGCTCGACCGGCAGGAGAACGGCGCGCTGTGGTTCGGCCCGCGCCTCTATCACTATGGCCTGACCTATGCGCGCCGCCTCGACCTTCTGTCCGCCGCCACGCAGGAGATGACCGATTTGGCGCTCGGCTCGCGCGAGACGGTGCAGATCTGCGGCCGCGACGGCGATCACATGGTGGTGCTGGCCATGGTCGACGGGCCGGACCATTTCCATGTTTCCTCGCGCGTCGGATCGCGCACGCCGCTCAACTGGTCGGCGTCCGGCCGGCTGCTCATCGGCCATCTGCCCGATGACGAGCGCCAGGCGATCCTGTCGCACGCGGCGCGCCCCTCGCCGACCGGCAATGCGGAGACCGATGTCGCGACACTCTCGGAAGCGGCGCGCAAGGCATACGATGAAAAGCTGTCGATCCAGGCGGGCGAATCCGACTTCTCGGTCGCCTGCATCGCCGCGCCCATCCTCGACACGGACGGCGCATGCCGCGCCACCGTGTCCATCGTCGTGCCCGATCACAAGGTGGAGCAGAAGAACCCCGACCTGAAAGCGCTGGTGCAGCAAAGCGCCCGGCGCATCGAGGAACGCCTCGGCTGGTCGCGGCGGGGGTGAACAGCTTCCTTCTCCCCGCGTGCGGGGAGAAGGGGGCCATACCGTTGGCGCACCACCTCCGCTCGCGTCGCCGACTCGAAGCGCAGAGTCGAGGGCGCCGTTGTCCGCCGCTGCGCGACGCTTACCCCAGCGCCCGTCCGGCCAGATAGGCAGCCTTCGCCGGCACGGACAGCCAGGCTTTCGCCAGCGCCACGCGTTCGGGCGTGTAGTGGTGCTCGACATCGAGCATGTTGACCGTGCCGACCAGCGTGTCGCCCAGCACCACCGGCAGGTTGATGACCGAGCCGCAGCCAAGCCTGCCGATCAGCGCGGCATCGGGAAACACCGTGTCGATGTCGGCCAGCGTGTTGGCGACGAAGCACTGGCGCTTCCTGTGCACCGTCTCGAACCAGCGGTCGTAGTGGATCGGCTTGGTGCCGGAAACCGGATATTCCTGCGGATGCGAGGTATAGGAGCGGCTGGCGGTCTCGGTCTTCATGTCCGCCGTCATGAAGGTGAACAGCTTCGCGCCGACCACGGCGCGGGTCAGCTCCATGAGCGCGTCGAATGGCGCGTCTGGCGTGGTGGCAAGCGACAGCGCGCGGTCGAAATCGGCCAGCGGGCCGGCAAAATCGGTCATGTTCTCGTCTCTGGATCAGGCGGGTTGCAGGGCGCCGCCGCTGGCGGCGTAGAGTTCGCGCGAATAGGGATCGGCAAGCCGTCCCGTCTTCAACGCCGCGACATCGGCGATCTCCACCACGCGGCCATGGCGCATCACCGCCAGCCGGTCGCAGAGGAAGGAAACCACCGGCAGATTGTGGGTCACCATCAGGTAGGTCAGGCCCTGCTCGCGACGCAGCTTCTTGAGCAGGTTGAGGATTTCCGCCTGCACCGAAACATCGAGCGCCGAGGTCGGCTCGTCGAGCAGCATGACGCGCGGCTCGAGCATCAGGGCGCGGGCGATGGCCACGCGCTGGCGCTGGCCGCCGGAAAGCTGATGCGGGAAGCGAAAGCGGAAGCGCTGGTCGAGACCGACGGCAGCCAGCATGTCCTTGACGCGGGTGTCGCGCCCGCCAATGCCATGCACGGCCAGCGGCTCGGCCAAACAGTCGTCGACCGTCTTGCGCGGGTGGATCGAGCCATAGGGGTCCTGGAACACCATCTGGCAGATTTTTGCGAAGTCGCGGTCGGGCGCATGGCCGCGCGGCTTGCCCAGCACGGAGATGGCGCCGGTCCAATCCGGTGCGAGCCCAGTGATTGCCCTGAGGATGGTCGATTTGCCCGAGCCGGATTCGCCGACCAGGGCGAAGCTCTCGCCTTCGGCCACCGAGAAGGTCACATCGTGCACCACCGGCGTCTTGCCGTAGCTGATGGAGAGGTTTTCGAGATGGATCGCCGCATCGGTCATGTGCCGGCTCCCGTCGTCCAGGTGCTGCGGTCGAGCACGGGCAGTTCCTCGCGATCCTCGTCCATGCGCGGCATGGCGGCGAGCAGGCCGCGCGTGTAGGGATGCCTGGCCTGGTGCAACTCGCTCGCCTTGCATTCTTCGACGATCTCGCCGCCATTCATCACCAGGATGCGGTCGCAATAGCGGGCCACCAGGTTCAGGTCGTGGCTGATCAGGATCAGGCCCATGCCCTTGCCGGTGACGAGATCGTCGATGATGTCGAGCACCTGCGCCTGGACCGAGACGTCGAGCGCCGAAGTGGGCTCGTCGGCGATCAGCAGGTCGGGCTCGGGGATCAGCATCATGGCGATCATGATGCGCTGGCCCATGCCGCCGGAAACCTCGTGCGGATAGAGCCTGGCCACGCGCTCCGGCTCGTTGATGCGCACGGCCTCCAGCATGGACAGCACGCGCGCCTGCAACTCGCGACGCGGCAGCTTCTTGTGCGTCACCAGGGCCTCGGCGATCTGCGCGCCGACCGTCATCACCGGGTTGAGCGAGAATTTCGGATCCTGCATCACCATGGAGATGCGCGCGCCGCGCAGATGCCGCATGTCCTTCTCGCTCTGCGTGGTCAGGTCGATGCCGTCGAACACCATCTCGTCGGCCGTCACGCGGCCCGGCCGGCGGATCAGCTTCAGGATGGCACGGCCGGTCATCGACTTGCCGGAACCGCTCTCGCCGACAATGCCGAGCCGTTCGCGGCCCAGCGAAAAGGAAATGCCCTTCACCACATCGACCGGCCCTGTCGCCGTGGGGAAGGTGACGGTCAGATTCTCGATATCGAGCAGCGGGACGGTCATTGCTTGCCTCCCTGCTTGGGATCGAGCACGTCGCGCAAGCCGTCGCCGAGGAAGCAGAAGCCGAGGCTGACGAGGATGATGGCGAAGCCCGGCATGGTGGCGACCCACCACTGGTCGAGAATGAAGTTGCGGCCGCGGGCGATCATCGCTCCCCATTCGGGCAGCGGCGGCTGCGCGCCGAGGCCGAGAAAGCCGAGGCCGGCGGCCGTCAGGATGATGCCGGCCATGTCGAGCGTCACGCGGATGATGGTCGACGAGGCGCACAGCGGCAGCACGTGGCGCAGGATGACGCGCGTCGAGGATGCGCCCTGAAGGCGGATCGCGGCGATGAATTCGGCGTCGCGGAAGGTGATCGTCTCGGCGCGGGCGATGCGCGCGTAGACCGGCCAGGCGGTGATGGCGATGGCGATGATGGCGTTCTCGATGCCGGGTCCAAGTGCTGCGACAAAGGCCAACGCCAGGATCAGCTTCGGCATCGACAGAAAGATATCGGTGACACCCATCAGGATGCGGTCGGCCCAGCCGCCGAAATAACCGGACACCGCGCCGATCACCAGGCCGACGGGCGCCGCTATGACGGCCACCATGGTAACGATCAGCAACGTGATGCGTGCGCCGTAGACGACGCGCGAATAGATGTCTCGGCCGAGTTCGTCCGTGCCCATCCAGTGCGCGGCGGAGGGCGGCATGAGGCGGTTGGCGAGGTCCTGACCGATCGGCGAATAAGGTGCGATCAGCGGGGCGAAAATCGCCATGACGATCAGGACGAGGATGATCAGCCCGCCGACCACGGCCAGAGGATTGCGCAGCAACGCGGTCCATACACGCCAGGCCCGGCCGAGATTGGCCTGCAGGCGCGATGCCGGGGAATCGTCGAGAAGCCAGGTGCGCAAGGCGGTCATCGGCGGGCCCTCGGGTCAAGAATACGGTAGAGCACGTCGGAGACCTTGTTGATGAGAATGAAGACGGAGCCGATCACCAGCGTCGCGCCGAGCACGGCGTTCATGTCGGCGTTGAGCAGCGCGGTGGTCAGGTAGTTGCCGATGCCTGGCCACGAAAACACCGTCTCGATCATCACCGAGCCCTCGAGCAGCGCCGCGTAGGACAGGCCGATGACGGTGATCAGCTGGATGCGGATCGGATAGAAGGCATGCCGCCAGATCACCCGGCGCTCGGAAACGCCCTTCACCCGCGCCGTCGTCACATATTCCTGGCCGAGCTGGTCCAGCATGAAAGAGCGGGTCATGCGGGCGATGTAGGCGAGCGAGAAGAAGCCGAGGATCGAGGCCGGCAGGGCCAGATGGTCGAGCGCGTTCCAGAAAATGTCCCACTCGCCGGCGAGCGCGCTGTCGGCCAGGTAAAGGCCGGTTACGGGATCGAGCAGGCCGTCATAGAAGATGTCGATGCGCCCCGGCCCGGCGACCCAGCCAAGGCCGGCATAGAAGACGGCAAGGCCGACCAGCCCCAGCCAGAAGGCCGGCACGGAATAACCGAGCAGGCCGAGAACGCGGATCACCTGGTCTATCCAGCTTCCCTGCCGGGTGGCGGCCAGGACCCCCATCGGCACGCCAAGGGCAACGCCGATGATGATGCCGATCGTCGCCATTTCCAGCGTCGCCGGGAAGAACCGCGCCAGATCGTCGACCACCGGCCTGCCGGTAGAGACCGAATTGCCGAGGTCGCCGGTCAGCACATCGCCGACATAGGAGAAGAACTGGACGATGAGCGGCCGGTCGAGGCCCATGGCCTGGCGGGCTGCCTCATAGACTTCCTTCGTCGCGCGGTCGCCGACCACAGACAGGACCGGATCGATGGGAACCACGCGGCCGATGAAGAAGGTGATGGCAAGCAGGCCGAGGAAGGTGCCGGCAAGAACCAGAGCAAAAAACAGGATGCTCAACGTGCCGTCCCAGGCGCGCCCGGCGAGCCCGCTCATTCGTCCACCGGCGGTTTTTGCGCCGACGATTTTCTCGTCCGCCGAGGGTTCAAACGCCACGCTGCACCTCGCTGCGTGCGCCCGATTCTTCCAACGATGCCGACAACCAATCGCCCCTGCAATGATGAGGCGGCGTGCTACCGGTGTGGCCGCTGCCGCTCCAACTGTTTGTTTTCATGCGGTTTTGACTGGACAGTCGTCTTCGACGCCATCGAGAACCGCTTAAAAAAGTTCTTGGAGCATACAAAAAAATCTGGTTACATCAAAAAAATTTTTGTGGGGGAATAATCTTTGAGTATTCAACCGGCCCGCGTCGCCACCGAAACCGAGACCAAAATCGGCGTTCTCATTCGCGCGCGGCGGCGGCAGCTCGGGTTGACCCTGCAACAGCTTGGCGACGCGGCGAGCCTCTCGGTCGGCTATCTCAGCCAGGTGGAACGCGACAACGCGACGCCGACACTCGGCACGCTGGCCGGCATTGCCCGTGCGCTCGGCGTCGGCCTCGATTATTTCATCGCCCAGCCGCGCGCCGAGGATGCCTTGACCCGCGAGGAAACGCGCCCGCGCTTCTCCATAGCCGGCTCGTCGGTCATCTACGAACGGCTCGGTGCGGAGTTTCCCGGCAACCAGCTTTCCTCCTTCATCCTCACCGTGCCGCCCGGCTATGCCTCGGAGACGGTCAGCCACGAGGGCGAAGAGCTGATCTACATGCTGGAAGGCTCGATCACCCAGTATCTCGACGGCAAGGAGATGGTGATGAAGGCCGGCGACAGCCTGCATTATCGCGGCAATGTCCCGCATGCCTGGAAGAATCCGAATGACGTGCCGGCCCGCATCCTGTGGAGCGGCACGCTGACCCTGTTCAACGCTGCCGGCCAGTCGGCAAACCGCGTCACACTGGTGTCGCCGGACAAGAGCGGCAACCCGGCCGGTTCATCGAACAAGAGCAAATCCAAAACCACGGAGGAGAAGACATGAGACTCTTCAAGACGGCCCTGCTCGCGGCCGCTTTAGCAATGCCCCTATCGCAGCAGGCGCTGGCGGCCACGCCCGACAATCTGCTCGTCGTGGCGCAGAACATCGATGACATCGTCGCCATCGACCCGGCGCAGGCCTATGAGTTCTCGTCGGGCGAGCTGGTGTCCAACGTCTATGACCGCCTGGTGCAGTACGATGCCGAGGACACCACCGTGCTGGCAGCCGGCCTCGCCTCGGAGTGGCAGGCGGACGCCGACGCCAAGACGATCACCTTCACCATGCGCGACGGAGCGACCTTCCATTCGGGCAATCCCGTGCGCGCCGAGGACGTGGTGTTCTCCTTCTCGCGGGTGATCAAGCTCAACCTGACCCCGGCCTTCATCCTGACCCAGCTGGGCTGGACGCCGGAAAACATCGGCGACATGGTCACGGCCGACGGCAACCAGGTGATCCTCAAATACGAAGGCGATTTCTCGCCGGCCTTCGTGCTCAACGTGCTGGCCGCCCGCCCCGCCTCCATCGTCGACGAGAAGACGGTGATGGAGCACGAGGCCGACGGCGACATGGGCAACAAATGGCTGAACGCCAATTCCGCCGGCTCCGGCCCGTTTGCCCTGTCGGCCTACCGGCCGGGCGAGCTGGTGCGGCTCACCGCCAACGCAAACTATTTCAAGGGCGCGCCGAAGGTCGAGGGTGTCATCATCCGCCATGTGGCGGAGGCGGCGACCCAGCAGCTTCTGCTGCAGTCGGGCGATGTCGACATGGCGCGCAACCTGACGCCGGACCAGATCGGCGGCATCAGCGCCGATAACCTCAAGGTGGAAACCTATCCGCAGGCGGCCGTGCACTTCCTCTCCTTCAACCAGAAAGTGGAAGCGTTGCAGCCGGAAGCCGTCTGGGAAGCCGCGCGCTATCTGGTCAACTACAAGGGCATGACCGACAGTTTCCTGAAGGGGCAGATGGAAATCCACCAGGCCTTCTGGCCGAAGGGCTTCCCCGGCTCCCATGACGAGACGCCCTACACCTACGACCCGGAGAAGGCCAAGCAGATCCTCGCCGATGCCGGCGTCGAGACGCCGATCAAGGTGACGCTCGACGTGATCAACTCGACACCGTTCACCGACATGGCGCAATCGCTGCAGGCGGGCTTTGCCGAAGGCGGCATCAATTTCGACATCATCCCCGGCACCGGCTCGCAGGTCATCACCAAGTACCGCGAGCGCAGCCATGAGGCGATGCTGCTCTATTGGGGGCCGGACTTCATGGACCCGCACTCCAACGCCAAGGCCTTCGCCTACAACCGCGACAATTCGGACGACAACTACCAGGCCACCACGACCTGGCGGAACGGATGGGCCGTGCCCGCCGAAATGAACGACATGACCTCGGCGGCGCTTTCGGAATCCGATCCCGACAAGCGCAATGAGATGTATGTCGAACTGCAGAAGCAGGTGCAGGCCAAGTCGCCGATCGTCATCATGCTCCAGGCGACCTACCAGGTGGCGATGGACAAGAAGGTCAACGGCTACGTCAACGGCGCCACCTCGGATTTCGTCTACTACCGCTTGGTGACGAAGAACTGACGCTTCCCATGTGATCCAGGGCCGCCCCGCCGCCGGGGCGGTCTTTTCACGCCTCGGCCTTTTAGGGAGTTTCCTGATGTCCAACACCTCCGTGCAGCGCCTGGAAGCGCTGCGCAAGCGCATGCATGAGACCGGCACCGACCTCGTGGCGATCGGGCCTTCCAGCCACATGATGTACGTGGCCGGCCTCGACCCGCATGGCGACGAACGCCCGGTGATGCTGCTCGTTTCACGGGAGCATGCCGGCTTCCTGATGCCGGCGCTGAATGTCGACAGCTCGCGCCGGAAGACCGACCTGCCCTTCTTCGCCTGGCGCGACGACGATGGCCCGGATGCAGCACTTGCCGATCTTCTCAAGGCTTCCGCCCTGCCGGAAAGCCCGAGCGTGGTGATCGACGAGACGATGCGGGCCGACTTCGCCCTGCTGTTGCTCGACGCGCTGCCCGGTGCAAAGCGCCGTTTCACCGACGATACGGTGGGTTTTCTGCGTGCCCGCAAGGACAACGCCGAGTATGGGCGGCTCAAGGCGAGCGCGCTGCTCAACGACAAGGCGACGCTTGCCGGCTTCGATGCGCTGAAGTCCGGCATCACCGAGCTCGAGGTGGCCGCGGCAATCCGCGATGTCTACAAGGCCGCCGGCGCGGTGCCGGTGTTCACCAGCGTCTGCTTCGGCGGCAACGGCGCCTTCCCGCATCATCACACCGGCGAAACCAGGCTGAAGAACGGCGATGCCGTGCTGATCGACACCGGCGGCCGGCTCGACGGCTACCCCTCGGACATGACCCGCGTCGGCTTTTTCGGCGCGCCATCGGCGGAGTTCGAAAAAGTGCATGAAGTGGTCAACCGCGCCGTCGAGGCAGCCCTGGCCGCCGCACGGCCCGGCGTTGCCGCCAAGGCGGTCGACAAGGCGGCGCGCGACGTGATCACCGAAGCCGGCTATGGAGAATTCTTCCCCCATCGCACCGGCCACGGGCTCGGCATCGACATTCACGAACCGCCCTATCTCACCGCCACCTCGGAAACGGTGCTCGACGAGGGCATGGTGTTCTCGATCGAACCCGGCATCTATCTGCCGGGTAAATTCGGCCTGCGGCTGGAGGAAATCGTCATCCTGCGCGCCGACGGACCGGAAATCCTGTCGGAGATGCCGCGCGCAACGCAGATCAGAAACTAAGCCGGCGTATTTTCTGATAATCATCTAGGCGACGGCCGAGATAGACCGGCTCAGTGTTTATATGAAACGCTGAGCCGGTCTATCTCTTTGTTTTTCCGCATTTGTGCGGACGTCAGGTGGTTCCACCTGACTGCAAAATGCGTTGAATCCCGATCGTCGCTTTTCTTTGCGCTGAAGGTTTGATAGCCATCAGCCGCCGGGCATCGCCCGGCACCGGTCGCAGCCTACCCGGTCAATAAAACAAGGATCAAACCATGAAGACACTCGTCGTCTGCTCCGGTGGACTCGATTCCGTTACCCTTGCCGAAAAAGTGGCGCGCGAACACACACTCGTCGGCCTCATCTCATTCGACTACGGCCAACGGCATGCGAAAGAGCTGGATTTCGCCCAGCGCGCCGCCGAGCGCCTGTCGGTGCCGCGCGATCTGATCGACATCACCGTTTTCGGCAAGCATCTCGGCGGTTCGGCGCTGACCGACGACATCGCGGTGCCGGACGGCCATTATGCCGAAGAGACCATGCGCATCACCGTGGTGCCGAACCGCAACGCCATCATGCTGGCCATCGCCTTCGGCATTGCCTCGGCGCGCCGGGCCGAGGCTGTGGCGGCCGCCTTCCATGGCGGCGACCATTTCATCTATCCCGATTGCCGGCCGGCCTTCACCGATGCCTTCCAGGCCATGCAGAATGCGGCGCTCGACGGGCTGGGAAAGATCGGCCTCTACACGCCGTTCCTCAACCTCACCAAGGCCGACATCGTCACCGAGGGCGCGCGGGTCGGCACGCGATTTGCCGAGACGTGGTCCTGCTACAAGGGCGGTGCGCGGCATTGCGGGCGCTGCGGCACCTGCGTCGAGCGGCGCGAGGCGTTCCATCTGGCGAACGTCTGTGACCCGACCGCGTATGACGATCCGGACTTCTGGCGCGCGGCGACCAATGGAAAGGCCAGCCATGTACCGGGTTAGCAAGGAGTTCCATTTCTCCGCCTCGCACCGCCTTGCCAATCTGCCCGACGACCATCCCTGCGCCCGCCTGCATGGGCACAATTACATCGTCGTCGTCGAGCTCGCCGGCGAGCGGCTCGACAATCACGGCTTCGTGCGCGACTACCGCGAGCTCGATCCGTTGAAGCGCCATATCGACGCGACACTGGACCACCGGCATTTGAACGAAGTCTTCGGCCATGAAGGCGTGACGGCGGAGTTTCTCGCCAAGTCGCTCCACGACTGGTGCAAGACGCGCTGGCCCGAAGTGTCGGCAGTGCGGGTCAGCGAAACGCCGAAAACCTGGGCGGAATATCGACCGTGAGCACGCTGCGCATCGCTGAAATCTTCGGCCCGACCATCCAGGGCGAAGGCGTGCTCATCGGCCGGCCGACCGTTTTCGTGCGGGCCGGCGGCTGCGACTTTCGCTGCTCGTGGTGCGACACCCCGCACGCGGTCGACAATGCCTACCGGCGCGACTGGACACCGATGCAGACCTTGGAGGTCTGGCAACGCGTGCGCGACCTGTCGGGTGATCAGCCGCTGACGGTTTCGCTGTCGGGCGGCAATCCGGCGATCCAGCCTTTCGGCTTGCTGATCAGAACGGGCCGGGCGGCAGGCTATCGCTTCGCCATGGAGACGCAAGGCTCGGTGGCGCGCGAATGGTTCGCCGCGCTCGACACGCTGGTGCTCAGCCCGAAACCGCCTTCCTCGGGAGAAACGATGGATTGGCAGCGCTTCGAGGAATGCATGGCGGCGGCGCGCGATGCCGCCGTCGTCATGAAGATCGTCGTCTTCGACGAGGAAGACTATCTCTGGGCGCGCAAGGTGGCGCAGCGCTATGCGGCGCTGCCGCTGTACCTGCAGCCGGGCAACCACACGCCGCCGCCGCCCGATGCGCAGGACGCGCCGATCGACATGGACGGCATCATGGAGCGCATGCGCTGGCTGGTGGCGCGCGCCGCCGCCGACCGCTGGTTCACCCCCCACATCCTGCCGCAATTACATGTCCTGCTATGGGGCAACCAGCGCGGCGTCTGACAGACCGGAGGCTTCGATGACGAAAGATGCCCGCTACGAAACCCTCACCTTGCTCGGCGCCGCGACCGAGCTGCCGCAAAAGCCCGAGGACGCCGTGCTCGAGCGCGTCGCCAACCCGCAGGCGGATGTGCGTTACGCGGTGCGCTTCACCGCGCCGGAGTTCACCTCGCTCTGCCCGCTGACGGGCCAGCCCGACTTCGCCCATCTGGTGATCGACTACGTGCCTGGCGGTTGGCTGGTGGAGAGCAAGTCGCTCAAGCTCTATCTCGGCGCGTTCCGCAACCACGGCGCCTTCCACGAGGATTGCACCGTGGGCATCGCCCGGCGGCTGGTCGATCTTCTGGAACCGGAATGGCTGCGCATCGGCGGGTACTGGTATCCGCGCGGCGGCATTCCCATCGACGTGTTCTACCAGACGGGCGCGCCGCCCCGCGACGTGTGGTTGCCGGACCAGGGCGTGCCGCCCTATCGCGGGCGCGGCTGACGGCTGCGCTCAATCGACGAATTCGGCGATGCCACGGCGGCGGCGATCAACCACCAGCCGCGTGACGTCCGGCCGCGAATAATGGCCGGCGACATCGAAATTCTGCCGCTCGCCGCGCACGCGGGCATGGTCCAGCCTGGCGACGATGAGTGCCTCGCGCCCGACCACCGGCTCGACAACGAACCGCCCGTCCGGGCCGACGATGGTGCTGCCGCCATTGGCATGGAATTCGGCCCCGTCGGCCAGGATTTCGGCACGCAACGGCGTGTCCTTCGGAAAGTCGCCCGGCCGCATCAGGCTGGAGCACGCAAGCACATAGCCGCGCAGTTCCTTGGCGATGAACAGCGGGATATCGCAGGTGTTGTGCAGCCCGCCCGGCCAGACGCTGACATGCAGATCCTCGCCCTGCGCATAGAGCGCGGCGCGCGACAAGGGCATCCAGTTTTCGTAGCAGTTCAGCCCGCCGACACGGAAGCGGTGCAGGTCATGCACGCGCAGGCCATGCCCGTCCCCCGGCGCCCAGGCCAGCCGCTCCTCGTAGGTCGGCTGCAGCTTGCGGTGAACGGAGCCGATGCGGCCTTCGGCGTCGATGTAGACGAGCGTGCAGTAGAGGCTCGATCCGCCGCGGTCCGGCGCACGCTCCATCACGCCGAGATAGATGGCGATGGCGTGCCTGCGCGCCAGATCGCACAGGCCGGCCAGGTCGCCGCGCTCGATCACAACACCCTGGTCGAGATACTCGGCGAAGATGGCTTTTTGCCGCGGATCGTCGAAGCGCGCGCCGTCGGTGCGCTCGATCCAGAATGGGTAGCCCGGCACCAGCGCCTCGCCGAAGACGACAAGCTGGGCTCCCTGTGCCGCGGCCGCCTCGACGCTGGCCGCCACCTTGGCCAGGGTTTCATCACGACGCAGCCAGACCGGCGCGATCTGCGCAAGCGCTACGGTCAGCGCATCCTGATCGCTGATATTGCCCGTCTCCGGCGCGACAACGACATCCATTCAATCCCCCTGATGTTGTTCGGCAGCGGCCATAAAGCAGCAAGGGGACTAAACACTTAAACCTTCAGAACCGCTACCGAAGCTTCGCTGTTGTGGACATATTCGTTGGCATCCGGCTGGCGCTGCACCAGGAGAATGAACAGGAGGTCGGTCACCGCCAGTTGCGCATCGCGTGCGGTGATCGCCGAGGAGCGGGCCCGCTCCTCATCGGCCACCGTGTGGAGGCGGATATCGGCGAGGCGCATCAGGGGATTGTCCTGCAGCCCGGTGACGGAGATCACCGCCGCGCCGCGCGCCTTGGCCAGTTCGGCGATGCGCAAGGTCTCGATGCTCGTCCCCGAATAGGACAAGGCGAAGACGAGGTCGTCTTTCCCCAATGTCGAGACATTCGCCATCTGCACGTGGCTGTCGCTCACATGCAGCGCGTAGCGGCCGAGCTTCTGCAGCTTGTAGGAGAAGTCGCGGGCGACCAGCGACGACGCGCCGACGCCGGCGATGTGGACCCGGCGCGCGCGATCCAACCCGTCGAGCGCGCGGGTGATGTCCTGCTCGTTGTTGGCGACGATCGTCTCCTGCATCGACAGGAGCTTGCTGCCGATCAGCTTCTGCAGCACGGTCGCATAACCGTCATCGACCTCGATCGTGCTGTGGATCATGCCGGCAGGCACCTGCCATTCCTGCGCCTTGGCGCGGCTGACGGCGAGCTTGAGCTCCTGATAGCCGGCATAGCCGAGCTTCTGGCTGAACTTGACGACGCTCGACTGGCTGCGCCCCGTCTCAGCCGCCAGGGCGGCCGAGGAGAGGCGCAACATCCCGTCCGGATCGTCGACGATGAACTGGCCGATCTGCCGGTCGGCGGGCGCCATGGTCTCCAGCTTCGCGGCGATGATCTTGAGAATCGACATCCGTTCCTTTCGAAGGCTTCCGGGCAATGAACCGCCTGTGCGCTGGACAGGGCCAATGAAATCAGCAAAGGAATATTATATTCCACCGACCATTGATACAATGGAATATCCCGGCGGGTTCGACAGGGCGATGGATCGCCCCTGCCCGTCGCCATTCAATTCCCGAAGGGTTCGAGCCATGGACAGATTGCGGATCATCGGCGGACAGAGGCTGCAGGGCACCGTCACCGTGTCCGGCGCGAAGAACGCCGCGCTGCCGCAGATCGCCGCCGCGCTTTTGAGCCCACATCCGCTCGAACTGACCAACCTGCCGGTGGTTTCCGACGTCGACAACATGCTTGGCGTGGCGCAACTCTACGGCGCCCAGGTCGAGCGCCTGGCGCATTCAACCACCATTGACGCGGGAGAGATCGTCCCGCGCGACGTGTCCTACGACACGGTGCGCCGCATGCGCGCCACGGTGCTGTTTCTCGGACCATTGCTGGCGCGTTTCGGCAAGGCCCGCGTGTCGCTGCCGGGCGGCTGCGCCATCGGTGCCCGGCCGGTCGACATGCATATCAAGGCGCTGGCGGCACTCGGCGCCGAGGTCGCCATCGAGAACGGCGTCATCGTTGCCTCCACCGCGGGCGGCCTTGCCGGCGGGCGCGTCGTTCTCGGCTCGCCGTCGGTCGGGGCGACGCAAACGGCGATGATGGCGGCGACGGCGGCAGCCGGCGAATGCGAGATCGTCAACGCGGCGCGTGAGCCGGAAGTGGCCGACCTTGCCGCCTGCCTCACCGCCATGGGCGCCAGGATCGAGGGCGCCGGCACACACCGGATCCTCATCGAAGGACGCACGCAGTGGCAGCCGGCCAGACACCACGGCATTCCCGACCGCATCGAGGCGGGAACCTATGCCGTCGCCGCCGCCATCACGGGCGGTCAGCTCGAACTCACCAATGCACGCATGGAAAATCTTGCCGCCGTGATCCAGGTTCTGGAAGCGATGGGCGCCAGCATCTGGCCGAGCAATCGCGGCTTCGTCGTCTCGCGCGAGGGGCCGTTGCGCACCGCCGACATCACGACGGAGCCCTATCCGGGATTTCCAACCGACCTGCAGGCGCAGTTCATGGCGCTGGCCTGCTGCGCGGACGGCACGTCGCTGATCCGCGAAACCATCTTCGAAAACCGCTTCATGCATGTGCCCGAGCTGATGCGGCTCGGCGCCAACATCACGCTGCAAGGCACCACGGCGGTGGTGCGTGGTGGTGTGCCGCTGAAAGGTGCGCAGGTGATGGCGACCGATCTGCGCGCCTCGGTTTCGCTCGTTTTGGCAGCGCTCGCGGCCGAGGGCGAGACGGTGATCAACCGGGTCTACCATCTCGACCGGGGTTATGAGCAGCTCGACCGCAAGCTGGCGCAATGCGGCGCCGACATCGAACGAATGCGCGGCTGACCTGATGAGCAAGACGACGACGAACGCGCATTATTTCCTCGGCGTCGACGGCGGCGGAACCGGCTGCCGCGCCCGCATCGAGGACGAGGCCGGCAGCGTGCTCGGCCAGGGGCTTTCGGGGCCGGCGACGACACGGCTCGGCATCGATGAGGCGTGGGCATCCGTGTCGCGCGCGTTCAACGCGGCCATCGCCGAGGCGGGGCTGGATGAGGCCGGCATCGCCCGCATGCATGCCGGCGTGGGACTCGCCGGCATGAGCCGCAAGGGATCGCTGGAAGCGCTGCAGGCGCTTGAGCATCCCTTTGCCAGCATCGCCTTCGTCAGCGACGGTATAGGCGCCTGTCTCGGTGCGCATTCGGGCCGCGACGGGGCCATCGTCATCGCCGGCACGGGTTCCGTCGGCCTGGGCTTCGTCGATGGGCGCGATCTGCGCCTTGGCGGCTACGGTTTCCCCATCTCGGACGAGGGCAGCGGTGCAGACATCGGGCTGATGGCCCTGCGGCTCGCCCTGCAGGCCCATGACGAGCGCATCGAGCGCGGCGCGCTTTTGCCTGAAGTGATGCAGCGTTTCGCCAACGATCCGGCCGAAGTCGTGCACTGGATGGACCGGGCGACGGCGACCGACTACGCCACGTTCGCGCCGATGGTGCTGCGCCACGCCGACCAGGGCGACGCCGCCGCGCGGCGCATCGTCCAGGCAGCCGCCGGGCAGATCGACATGCTGGTGCGGGCGCTGTTTAACAAGGGCGCGCCGCGCGTCACCCTGCTCGGCGGGTTGTCGGGTCCGCTGGAACCGTGGCTTTCGCCCGACGTGCGCCGCCGCCTGAAACCAGCCGACGGAGACGCCGTCTCGGGCGCCATCATCCTGGCCCGACGGGCGGCATAGCAGCCATTCGGATAGGAATACATTATTCCAAATCTCGATTGACAGTTGGAATTTTCAATTATACCCCTTTGAGGTAAGACAGCAGGGAAGGCGCAAAGAACACCATAAGGCGCCGTCATCGACACCATGCCGCCGCGCAAGCGGCCGCATGCGCAAGCGGATGTCAGCGGCGTTTCGGCGCGCCCTTCTCGTCGACTGTCGGGAAAGCCGATGCCGGTCACGCGATCCGGCCAGCGCGTTTCGAAAGAGGCCGCGTTTCGAGAGAAGTCATGCCCGAACAAGCGTTGATGTCCGAGTTGGAAAAGCTGGTGTCGGAGGGGCGCAATCCGAAGACGATGCACATCGACCTGCAGCCGACTTCGGAAATCCTCAGGCTGATCAATGACGAGGA
Source organism: Nitratireductor soli (assembly GCF_001050155.1). GTDB lineage: Bacteria > Pseudomonadota > Alphaproteobacteria > Rhizobiales > Rhizobiaceae > Nitratireductor > Nitratireductor soli. The sequence goes on along the minus strand of NZ_LFVY01000002.1, from coordinate 240,490 downwards.
CAAGGGCGTCCCGCTGGCGGTCGAGAAGGTGATTCCGGAGATCACGGCCGCCGTCGACAAGATCGTCGAAGCCTTCCAGAAGGGCGGCCGGCTGATCTATATGGGCGCCGGCACCAGCGGCCGGCTGGGCATTCTCGACGCATCCGAATGCCCGCCGACCTTCAGCGTGCCGGAAGACATGGTGTTCGGCCTGATCGCCGGCGGCCCCGAGGCCATGACGCGCGCCATCGAAGGCGCCGAGGACGATCCGGCACAGGGCCGGCAGGCGCTGATGGACGCCGGGCTCACCGCGCGCGACGTGGTGGTCGGCATCGCCGTCAGCGGCCGAACCCCCTTCGTCATCGGCGGGCTTACCTATGCGAAGGAAATCGGCGCGGCGACCATCGCGCTTTCGTGCAATCCTAACTCAGCGATCGGCGACATCGCCGAACTGGCGATCGCTCCGGTGGTCGGCCCGGAAATCCTGACCGGTTCGACCCGGCTGAAATCGGGCACGGCGCAAAAGCTGATCCTCAACATGCTGACCACGGCCAGCATGATCCGCATGGGAAAGATCTATCAGAACCTGATGGTCGACCTGACGGTCAGCAACCAGAAGCTCGTTGCCCGCGCCGCGCGCATCGTCGTCGAGGCGACCGGCTGCACCATCGAGGAAGCGGGCGCCTTTCTCAAAACCACCGACAATGACGTCAAGCTGGCGATCCTCATCGCCATCACCGGCATGGAGGTGGACCAAGCCCGCAACGCACTGGCGCAAGCGGGCGGCTTCCTGCGCCAGGCAATAAACGAGAGACAGCGGGAAGCTGCGAAGCTTAATAATAGCGACAATTGAAGCCGCCGGCCGGCCAGGCCGCACGGTATCGAGCACTCTCAGAGGGAGAAGAACATGGGACAGTCATTTTTCACGACATCAGCCTCCGGGACATTCCGCGGCAAATCACTTGTGTCGACGGTTGCGCTGGCAGCCCTTATCGGCACGGCGGTGCTGACCGCGCCGGCCAGTGCGGCGACGCTGCGCATGGCCTGGTCGCAGGACGCGACCGGCCTCGACCCGCACAAGCAGACCGCGTTTTCCTCGATCCGCCTTCTGGAGCTGATCTACGAGCCGCTCGTGCGCCTCGACAGCGAATTGAAGATCATCCCGGCGCTGGCGCAGTCCTGGGAATTCACCGAGGACGGCAAGACGCTGACCTTCAAGCTCGATCCGGAGGCGAAGTTCCAGAATGGCGACAAAGTCACCTCGGCGGATGTGAAAGCCTCGTTCGAGCGCCTGATGGCCGAGGAGACGGGGGCTGCGGCGCGCGCCAACTTCCTGTCCATCGAGAGCATCGGCACGCCGGATGAGACCACCGCCGTGTTCAACCTGTCGCAGCCCGACGTGCCGATCCTGACGGCCATGACCAGCATCAACGCCGCCGTCGTGCCAGTCAGCGAGATCGAGGCCGGCTCCATCGGCACCAAGGCCATCGGCTCCGGCCCGTTCAAGCTGGAAAAGTGGGAACCCAACGCCAAGGAAGTGCTGAGCGCCAACAAGGATTGGGCGGGCGGCACGGTTGCCGTCGACGGCATCGACATCAGCGTCCTGCCGGACGAGACGGCCATCCTCGCCGCGCTGCGCACCAGGCAGGTGGATTTCGCGCTGATCAACGACCCGCTGGTGGCGACGCTCGTGCCCAACGAGGCGAGCCTGACGCTCAACCGCACGCCGGTCCTCAATTATCATGTCCTGCAGTTGAACCCGTCGCGCTCGCCGATGACCGAACTCGGCGTGCGCCAGGCCATCTCGTGCGCCATCGACCGCCAGGACGTGCTCGACACGGCGCTGCTCGGCGAGGGCGAGGTGAGCGGCCCGCTGACCATGCCGGCCTATGCCAGCGACCCGTCGCAGCTCTTCTGCTATGAGCGCGACGTCGAGAAGGCGAAGCAATTGTTGGCCGATGCCGGCCATGCGGAGGGTTTTTCCGCCACGGTGATCGCCGCCACCGGCGAGCCGCCGACAGCAGCAGCCGAAGCGCAGGTCATCCAGTCGCAGCTTGCCGAGATCGGCATCAAGCTCGACATCAAGATGATGGAGCTCAACGTCTATGTCGACACCTGGCTGAAGGGCGATTTCGACATGGCCGTGGCGCTCAATGGCGGCCGCGCCGACCCCTATTCCATGTACAACCGCTACTGGACCAAGGACGGCAACCTGCAAAAGGTGGCGAACTACATCGACGATACGCTCGACGACCTGATGCAGAAGGGCCGCGTGGAGACCGATCCCGACAAGCGCAGGGAAATCTTCGGCGCGTTCGAAAAGCATCTGGCCGAAGTATCGCCGTGGATCTGGCTGTACACGTCCTACAGCTACACCGCGCAGCAGAAGAACGTAGACGGGTTCGTGGCGACGCCGACCGGCTCACTGTTCGGGTTGAGCACGGTTACGGTTGCGCAGTGATGTTTCTGCGGTGCCATGCACGGTTGAGTGACGGCAGGCGCGGTGCGTGCCGTCACCCTCGCCCTTCGACAAGCTCAGGATGAGGGTGAGGGCATTGCCACGTTCCTGCAAACCTCACCGTACCGGCGCTAACGCGACTCTCATGCCGAACAATGCAGACCTCGCGATGAGCAGCACAGCCCTCATGGTGAGCTTGTCGACCCACGAGGGCGGCAGGCCGCGCCGCGCCCGCAATGCGCACCAGTTCACACATCGACAAACAAGGTCGCATGAGGTGCATACTCCATGAATTACCTGACCCGCCGGCTGGTGACGTTTCCGCTGGTCATGCTTGGGGTGTCCATCCTCGTCTTCATCTCGATCCGTCTCGTTCCGGGCGACGCCATCACGGCGATGCTCGGAACCGAGGCAGGGCTTCTCACGCCTGATCAACGCGCCGCGCTGGAAGCCTATTTCGGCATCGACCAGGGCTGGCTGGTGCAATATGGCCGCTGGCTGACGGGGGCGATGCAGGGCGACCTCGGCATTTCCGTCACCTACGGCAAGCCGGTGCTCGATGTCATCCTGGAGCGGTTTCCGCTGACGCTGGAACTGGCGCTCCTGTCGATGGCCATCGCGTTGCTGGTCGGCCTGCCGGCCGGCGTCTTCGCCGCGACGCGCAACGAAAGGCCTTCCGATCTGATTGTCCGCGTCTTCGCCATGATCGGCCAGTCGACGCCGAATTTCGTCGTCGGCCTTTTGATCATCTTCATCCTGTCGGTCGGCTTCGGCGTGCTGCCGGTGATGGGCGCGTTCACGCCGTTCTTCGTAGACCCATTGCAGAATCTCGGCCAGCTCATCCTGCCGGCCATCACGCTCGGCTTCGCCTTCGCCGCCTCGGTCACCCGCATCGCGCGTTCGGCCATGCTCGACGTTTTGAGCGAGGATTATGTGCGCACGGCGCGCTCGAAGGGCGTGCCGGCGCTGAGCGTCATCTGGCGCCACGCCCTGCCCAATGCGCTGATCCCCGTCGTCACGCTGAGCGGCGTCGAGTTCGGCTATCTGCTCGGCGGCGCCGTCATCGTCGAGCAGATCTTCGCCCTGCCGGGCCTCGGGCGCATGGTGCTCGACGCCATCCTGCAGCGCGACTATGCGCTGGTGCAGGGCAGCGTCCTGTTCATCGCCCTCAACTTCATGATCGTCAATCTGATCGTCGATCTCACCTATGTGATGCTCGATCCGCGCATCCGGCTGGGAGACCGCTGATGCAATTCCTGCGCGCCATCCTCGCCCATCCGAGCGGCCGCATCGGCGGCGTCATTGTCGGCGTCTACCTGCTGGTCGCCATTCTCGGCCTTCTGGGCGTGACGCCGCACGATCCGCTGATGCAGTTCCGCATCGACCGGCTGCATGCGCCGAACGGCGTCTACTGGATGGGCACCGACCTGTTCGGCCGCGACGTGGCCAGCCGGCTCATGCTCGGCATCAGCCAATCCTTCATCGTCGCCTTCGCCTCGGTGGCGCTGGCGGCCACGGCGGGCACGGTGCTTGGCCTTGCCGCCGCCTGGTTCGGCAGGGGTTGGGACGGCCTCATCATGCGCGTCATGGACGTGCTGCTCGCCTTTCCAGCGATCCTTTTGGCGCTGCTCATCATCGCCGTGGTCGGTCCCGGCACCTGGACCAGCATTGCTGCGATCGCCATCGTCTACACGCCGATCTTCACCCGCGTCGTGCGCGGCCCGGCCCTGTCGCTCAAGACGCGCGATTTTGTCGATGCGGCGCGCACCTTCGGCTCGAGCCGGCATTACATCCTGACGCGGCACCTGATGCTCAACCTGGTCGCGCCGCTGACCGTGCAGGTGACGCTGGCGCTGGCCTGGGGGCTGCTCACCGAGGCGGGGCTGAGCTTTCTCGGCCTCGGCACGCAGCCGCCGGCCTCCTCGCTCGGCCTGATGCTGAGTGACAGCCGCAACCTGATGGAGATGGCGCCCTGGCTGCTTATCTTCCCGGGCCTGGCGATCATGATCGGCATTCTCGGCTTCAACCTGCTCGGAGACGCCCTGCGCGACATTCTCGACCCGAAGATGCGGAGGGCCGCCGCATGACGCCGCTGCTTTCCGTCCGCGACCTGCATGTCGGCTTCGGCCGCGATCCCGCCGCCCACGAGATCGTCCGCGGCGTCAGCTTCGAACTCGCCGCCGGCGAGACGCTGGCCATCGTCGGCGAAAGCGGTTCGGGCAAATCCGTCACCGCGCTGTCGATCAACCGTCTCGTCGATTTCGGCGGTGGACGGATCACGCGCGGCGCGGTCGATCTCAGACTTGCCGACGGCACCGTCATCGACCTCGCCAATGCGCAGGAACACCAGTTGACGAAGATCCGCGGCGGCGAGATCGGCATGATCTTCCAGGAACCGATGACCTCGCTCAACCCGGTTCTGACCATTGGCGCGCAGATCGAGGAATCGTTTCGCCTGCATCGCGGCCTGACAGGCCGCCAGGCGACCGCGGCGGCGAAGGACGCGCTGGACCGCGTGCGCATTCCCGATGCCGCCCGGCGCCTGAAATACAGCCCGCACCAATTGTCCGGCGGCATGCTGCAGCGGGTGATGATCGCCACCGCCCTGTCGTGCAATCCGCGCCTGCTGATCGCCGACGAACCGACCACGGCGCTCGACGTGACGGTGCAGGCGCAGATCATGGCGCTTCTGGCCGAGCTGAAGCGCGAAACCGACATGGCGATGATCTTCATCACCCATGATATCGGCCTTGTCGCCGGCATCGCCGACAAGGTGATGGTGATGCAGGCCGGCGAGGCGGTCGAACAGGGCGCGTTGAACGCCGTTCTCGACACGCCGCGGCATCCCTATACGAGGCATCTGCTCAGCGCCGTGCCGCATTTCGAGGCGGGCCGCGCGGCGCGCACCGATTATCGCCGGCCGGAGACGCCGACAGAGGGATCGGCCGCGGGTCCCGCGCTGCATGTCGAGGGGCTGACGGTGCGCTTCCCGGTCACCGGCGGCCTGTTGCGCCGGCGAACGGGCAATGTGCACGCGGTGGACGGGGTCGATTTCGACCTGATGCCAGGCGAAACCCTTGCCATCGTCGGCGAGAGCGGGTCGGGCAAATCGACCACGGCGCGCGCCATACTCGGCCTCGTGCAGCCGACGCGCGGCGCGTTTTCGGCCAACACGAATACGCCGCACGGCCGGGGCCGGCCATCGGTGCAGATGGTGTTCCAGAACCCGTACGCCTCGCTCAATCCACGCCTGCGGGTCGACAGCATCCTCGCCGAGCCGGTGATCGCCGCCGGCGGGCGAATCTCGCCGGAAACGACGGCGCGCATGACCATGCTCCTGGAGCGCGTCGGCCTGCCGCTCGATTCGCTCCAGCGCTACCCGCACGAATTCTCCGGCGGCCAGCGGCAGCGGCTGTGCATCGCCCGGGCGCTGATGCTCAACCCATCCGTGGTGGTGCTCGACGAAGCCGTATCGGCGCTCGACGTGTCGGTGCAGGCCAAGGTGCTGGAACTGCTGGTCGACCTGCAGAAGGAATTCGGCCTCGCCTATCTGTTCGTCTCGCACGACATGGCCGTGGTGGAGCGCATCGCCCACCGCATCGCCGTGCTTTATGCCGGACAGATCGTCGAGATCGGCGATGCCCGCTCGGTCCTGTCGGCGCCGCGGCATTCCTACACCAGGCAGTTGATCGCCGCCGTTCCCAGCATCGAGCGCCGGCACGAGACCTTCGCGCTGGACCTGCGCCAGGTTCCCTCGCTTATCCGCCCGCTGGGCTTCGAGCCGGAACAGGCCGAATGGCAGAGTTTTGGCGCCGACCATCGGGCACGGGTCGAGGGCTGAGCGATGGGCGGAACCGATCCTGAGAAAGCATCGGCGCTGACGCAACGCTTCACGCGCGCCTTCGAGCCGGTCGCCTCCGCGGTCGAGGCCGGTCGCATTCCAGGCGGTGTATTGGGCATGGTCGATCGCCACGGTGCGCGTCTGGTGCGTGCCACCGGCTTCGCGCAGATCGTGCCAGACCGGCAATCGATGCGCGAAGACACATGGTTCGATCTCGCCTCGCTGACGAAGGTCATCTTCACCACGCCGCGCATTCTCGCCTATGCGCGCGACGGGTTGATCGACCTCGACGCGCCACTGATTTCAGTCCTGCCGGATCTGCGCCAGTACGATGCCGATGCCTGGGAACGGCAGGTCACCTTCCGCCAATGCCTTGGGCACCAGACGCCGTTTCCCGCCGTCGAACCGATCTACACCTATGGCCGCGATGGCGAGCTTCTGCGCGCCTTCGTCCTGCAGCGCCAATGGCGCAAGGGCAAACCAGTCTATTCCGACATCAATTTCATCCTGCTCGGCTTGGCCATGGAGCGGCTGGAGTGGAAGCGGCTCCGCGCCTTCGATCCGGGACCGGGCTTCGCCTTTTCGGCCGCACCGGAAAACTGCGCCGCGACGGAGGATTGCACCTGGCGGCACCGCGTGCTGTGCGGCGAGGTGCATGACGACAATTGTGCCGCACTTGAGGGAGCCGGCCATGCCGGCCTGTTCGGCACGGCCGGCGCCGTCCTTGATTTCGCCCGGGATCTACTTGCAAAGGATGCGGCCGGCGATGCTTCCGCAGCGCTGATGCGGACACCGCTCTCGGCAACGCGCACGCATGGCTGGGAGCGGCCCCATGAGGGCTGGTCCGGCGGCGCGCATTGCAGCCCCGGCACCATCGGCCACACCGGCTTCACCGGCACCGGCCTGTGGGTCGATTTCGCGCGCGGCCATGCCTGGACGCTGCTCACCAACCGCATTCATCCGACACGGCATTTCGACAGCGGCATCGCCACGCTGCGGCAGACGGTCGGCGATCTCATCAACGGGGCATAGGAACGCTATCCATGGAACCAATCTGGGCCGTCGGTCTCATGACCGGAACCGTTCTCGACGGAAACATCGACGTCGCGCTGCTCAAGACCGATGGCGAGCGCATCGAGCGTTTCGGGGATTACACGCTGGCCCCCTATCCGCAGACGACGCGCGATCTCCTGGAAGAGACCCTGCGTCAGGCGCGCGCATGGAATTTCGATGGCCCGGAACCGCAGATTTTCCGTGAAGCGGAGGACGTGTTGACGCGCGCCCAGTCCGAGGCGGTGCACGCCCTGGTCGAAAGCGCCGGGCTTACCATGGCCGAGATCGGCGTTGTCGGCTTCCACGGCCAGACCGTGCTGCACCGCGCCCCGCAGAAGGACAGGCTGGGCGAGACGCGGCAACTCGGCGACGGGGCGCTGATGCAATCGATCCTTGGCTGCCGGGTGGCCTATGATTTCCGCTCGGCCGACATGCGCGCCGGCGGCCAGGGCGCGCCGCTTTCAGCCGCCTATCATGCGGCGCTTTTGCGCGATGTCGATACGACCGGCGAGACCGCCGTGCTCAATCTGGGCGGCGTCGCCAACGTCACCTGGTGGGATGGCGGCGAGCGCGTCATCGCCTTCGACACGGGACCGGCCAACGCGCCGATCAACGATTTCGTCAAGGGTCTCGGGCTGGGCGAGATGGACCGCGACGGCGCCCTGGCGCTGTCGGGCGCGGTCGACGAGGCTCGGCTCGCCGAACTTCTGAAACATCCCTATCTCACCGCACCCTACCCCAAATCGCTCGACCGGTTCGACTTCGGCGCCAAGATGGCCAATGGCCTCGACGCCGCGACGGGCGCTGCGACGCTCGCCGCCTTCACCACCTCGGCGGTCGGCAAGGCGCTCGACCGGTTGCCGAAGCGGCCGCGCCGGCTGATCGTCTGCGGCGGCGGTCGCCACAACCCGGCGATCATGCAGATGCTCGGCAGCCGCGCCGGCGTCGAAGCGGTGCCGGCGGAGACGGTCGGCTGGCGCGGCGATGCCATCGAGGCGGAGTGCTTCGCCTTCCTGGCGGTGCGCGTCCTGCGCGACCTGCCGATCAGCTTTCCGACGACGACCGGAGCGCCGGGGCCTCTGCGCGGCGGGAAGATTGCCGGCTAACTTTCCTTCACGGTCGGCTTCAATTTCTTCTGCAGGAAGCTCCTGCTGCGGCCGATCGGAAAGTCCTCCAGCACGCCGAAGGGCTGGTAGCCCTGCCGCTGGTAAGCTTTGGCGGCATTTGGATTGAACGTGTCGATGAAGGCCCCGTGGCAACCGCGCGCGGACGCCTCGCGCTCGGCGGCATCCAGCATCTTGCTTGCCATGCGCTGGCCGCGCAGGCTTTCAGAAACCCACAGCCGCTGAACATAAAGCCAGCCCCAGCCGGTGTAGCCGGAAATGCCGGCGACGATGGCGCCGGTCTCGTCACGCACGAAGACCGAGAGCGGCGTCTTGCCGGAGGCGCCGACATCGTTGTCGTTGAACGCCGAGAGGTGCCTTTCGACGAAATGCTCGTCCTGCGGATCGGGGTTGGCCGTTGTATCGATCGTCACATGCATCAGGCATCCTCATCGCCAAGCGCTGATCGCCAGCATCAGCATCAGCATCAGCATCAGCATCAGCATCAATCGATATTACGGGATGCGCACGCTGCATCCCACGCGTAATGCCTTTTCCCGGAGAAATCCCCCGGTTTTGACCCGTGCGCCTGCGTTGCCGCACGCTTATCCGAACGCGCTGAACCAGAGCGCGGCGCGCAATGAAACTCGTATACAGTTTTTTACATGAATGTGCGAATGACCTCAGCATTCATGGGCTCATGGCGCGAAAATCCCACATTTCCGGAAAATTTTAAGCTTGAACAGTATACGGCTTTGTGGTTGTCTTAATGCACCTGAAATGGACGCAATGGCCTTTCAGCACAGCAGCCGCCCATGCGATGGATCGGGCCAAGCATCCTGGGGAGGATTCCGTTGGACATGCGTAAAATCCAGGCATCTGCAACCGGCTATCCGGCCAATGCGACCGGCCGTTCGGCAGTCGAGGGCATTCGCCCGCAGATCCAGGACTTGCGCACGGAAAACATTGCCCAACTGGCGGTCAAGGCCAGGGAGCTCGGCGGCGTCATTCCGCTGTGGTACGGCGAAGGCGACGTCGTCACGCCGGCCTTCATCCGCGAGGCGGCGAAGGCGGCACTCGATGCCGGCAACACGTTCTACATTCCCAACATGCGCGGCATGGATGCACTCAACGAAACGCTGTCGGCCTACCAGACGCGCATTCACGGGCGGCCGATCGGCATCGACCGGTCGACGGTCGCACCGGGCGGCATGCAGGCGCTGTTCCTGGCGCTGGAGATGCTCGTCGACCTGGGCACCAACGTCGTCTATGTCGAGCCGCAATGGCCGAACATCCACAACGCCATTCACATGGTCGGCGGCGAGCCGCGCCCGGTTCCGCTGCGTTTCGACGGCGACTGGCGCCTTGATCTCGACGCGCTGTTCGACCGCTGCGATGCGCGCACGCGCGCCATCTTCCTGTCGACACCGTCCAATCCGACCGGCTGGACGGCGAGCACGGAAGAGATGCGGGTGCTCTTGGAATTCAGCCGCAGCACAGGCATATGGATCATTTCCGACGAGGTCTATGGGCGGCTCTATTTCGACGGCGACGTCGCGCCGTCGATGCTGCAGATCGCCGATGACGACGACCGCGTTTTGTCGGTCAACAGCTTTTCGAAAGCCTGGGCAATGACGGGCTGGCGCATCGGCTGGCTGACGCATCCGACCGGCGTCGCCGACCATCTGGCGGCGATGACCCAATATGCCAACAGCGGCACGGCGGGGTTCGTCCAGGCGGGTGCCGAAGTTGCGCTCAGGCAGGGCGAAAGCCTCGTCGCGGAAATTCGCGGCCGGGCGAAGACCGGCCTCGACCTCGCCTATGAAAGGCTCGGCGGGATTTCGAGCCTCGAACTTCCCGAAAAGCCGCGCGGCGGCATGTACACATTCTTCCGGCTGCGCGGCGAACCGGACGCGCAGGCGGCGGCGGCAAGAATTCTGGAAACGTCACGGGTCGGCCTGGCGCCGGGCCATCTGTTCGGCGACGCATCGCGCGCCTTCCTGCGCATGTGCGTCATGCGCGACGCGCGGGAAATCGAAACGGCCCTGGACCGAATGGTGAATGCACTGGACTGAAAGCAACCGATTGCCCGTTCGGGAGAACGCGGGCAGCGGGTCAACCATAAAGGGGAAAACACAATGTCTATCGCGCGACGCAGACTGTTTGCCGTCATGGCAGCCCTGGCACTCCAGATCGGCGCCGTTTCGGCGACCAAGGCCGAAACCTTGACCGTCGGTGCCTACCCGGCCAACCCGCCCTGGGAAAACAAGACCGAGACCGGCGCGTTCGAGGGCTTCGAGGTCGATCTGGCGAAGGAGATCGGCAAACGGCTTAACGCCGATGTCGAATTTCAGGACCTGGGCTTCCAGGCGCTGTTCGCCGCCACGTCTTCCGGCCGCATCGATTTCGCCATCTCGTCGATCTCGATCACCAATGACCGGCTGCAGAACCAGTCCTTCACGCAGGGTTATTACGACAGCGACATCGCCCTCATCGCCTCGGCGGATGCCGGCCTGAAGTCGCTTTCCGACATGAAGGGCAAGGTGATCGGGGCGATCTCCGCCTCGGTCGGCGAGGCCTGGATCAAGGAAAACACCGAAAAATACGGCTTCAGCCAGTATCGCGGCTACAACGCGCAGCAGGAGTTGCTGCTCGACGTGCAGTCGGGCCGCCTGGCCGGCGCCGTTGGCGACATTGCCGGCTTCCAGTTCGCCTTCATGAAGATGAAGGGCATGGATGTGGTCGAGACCATCCCGACCGGCGACAAGTTCGCCATCATGATGCGCAAGGGCTCGCCGCTGCTGGAAGAAGTCAACGCGGCGATCGACGAGATCAAGAAGGACGGCACCATGGCCGCCCTGCACAAGACATGGCTGGGCACGGAGGCTGCGGCGGGTTCGTCGATCAACACGATCCTGCCGATTCCGCAAGCCAAGTAGACGCCGGCACACAGCCACGGGGAATGCATATCGCGCCGGCGCTCCGCGTCGGCCAGCGGACGACTTTTGCCATTTCACTTGTCAGGAGGACACATCAATGCGCGGAAAATTACTCTGGGCGCTGGCCCTCGGCTTCGCCATCGCAGCCGCCGCCCCTGCTCTCTCCCCGGCCCGGGCGGACGAGGTGGTGCTCAACGCGGTTCACTTCACGCCGGCACAGAACGCCTATGCGCAAAGCTTTCTGAAATTCGTCGAGAAGGTCAATGAGCGCGGCAAGGGCATCGTGCAGATCAAGGTGCGCGGCGGTCCCGAAGTGGTGCCGCCGCTGCAGCAGGGCGAGGCGCAGAAAAACGGCCTGATCGACATGATCAACACGCCGGCGGGCCTCTATCTGGAACTCGCGCCGGAGGGCGAGGTGTTTTCGGCGACCGGCAAATCGGTCAGCGACGTGCGCGAAAATGGCGGCTGGGAGCTGATTTCGAAAATCTACGCCGAGAAGGCCAATGCGCACCTGCTGGCGCATGTGGACGCCGGCGCCGGGTTCCACGTGTTCACGGTCAAGGAGCCCGCCAAGACCGACAATGGCGGGATCGACTGGTCGGCCCTGACGATCCGCAGCGCGCCGCTCTATCGCGACTTCCTGGAAGCGCTGGGCGCCACGGTGATTGTCCAGTCGCCAGGCGAAATCTACACCTCGCTCGAGCGCGGCGTGGTCAACGCCAACGCCTACACGGTCTTCGGCTACAAATCCTTCGGCTGGGACAAGTTCACCAAATACCGCATCGACCCATCCTTCTTCGTCACCGACGTGCTGGTCTCGATGAACCAGAAGAAATGGGAATCCCTGTCGCCGGAAGCGCAGAAAATCCTGACCGACGTGGCCCTCGAACACGAGCTGGAAAGCGCCACGGCGAATGCCGAGGCAACCGTGACGCAGGGCCAGCAGATGATCGACGAAGGGCAGACGGTCGTCACCCTCGGCGAGACGGCGGCGGCCGACTTCCTGGCCAAGGCGGCCGAGGCGAGCTGGAAGCGCATGAACGAGCGCGATCCGACCCATATCGAGGCGTTGCGCGCGCTCTTCCAATAGAAGCAGCTTCGCTGCCAGACGAATGCGCCCGGCATCGCGCGGATGCGATGCCGGGACCCGTTTCCCTCACGACAGCCCGGTTCACGGCCAATGACCCTCGTTTTCGCACTTAGCGGACGCCTCAGCCACGCGCTGGCCCAATGCGCCAAGCTTGTCCTCGGCGCGATCATTCTCGTCGTCATCAGCGATGTGGTTCTGCGCAATCTCGGCCTGCGTCCCCTGAGCTGGTCGATCTCGGCCGCCGAATACGGGCTGCTTTACGCGGCCTTCCTGCCGATGCCCTGGCTGGTGCGCATCAAGGGGCACGTCTTCGTCGAATTCTTTCGCCAGCCCTTGCCGCCGGCGGCGCGGGCCATGCTGGAGCGCGCCGTCTACATCGCCTGTATCGGGCTCTGCCTTTATCTGTGCTGGCACGCCAGCCTGCTGCTCATCGATGCGGTGCGGACGGGCGCCTACGAGACCCGAACCTTCGACATGCCGAAATGGGCCGTCTTCCTGCCGGTCGCCCTCTCCTTCCTGCTGTCCGCCATTGAGTGGACGCGCTACCTCCTCGGCAAGGACAGCCTCTACGACCTGGACCCGCTCGAGCAGGAGGGGCTGTAGATGGATTGGCTTTTCCCCTTCGCCGTCATGGTTTCCCTGGTCCTCTGCTTGATGGGGCTCGGCCTGCCGGTGGCGTTCGCCTTCTTCGCCACCAACATTGCCGGCCTCTACCTGTTCTTCGGCGGTTCGGTCGGCGTGGCACAGATGATCGCCAATTTCTCCGACGCCGTCGCCACCTATGCGCTGACGCCGCTGCCCCTGTTCCTGGTCATGGGCAGCCTGTTCTTCCGCTCGGGCCTCGGCGACGGGGTGATCCGCGCGCTCGATTTGTGCATCGGCGGGCTGAGAGCGCGGCTCTCCTATGTGGTGCTGGCCGCAGGTGCTGTCTTTTCCGCCCTTTCGGGGTCGAGCATCGCCAACACCGGCATGATGGGCGCGCTGATGGTGCCGGAGATGCTGAAGCGCGGCTACAAGCCGCGCATGGCTTTCGGCCCGGTGCTCGGCGCCGGCAGCCTGGCGGTCATCATCCCGCCCTCGACGCTGGCCGTCCTGCTCGGCTCTCTTGCGCAGATCGACGTCGGCGCGCTGCTCATCGCCGGCGCCATTCCCGGCCTGCTCCTGACGCTGATGTTCGCCGCGCTGATCTTCGTGCAGACCCTGATCGATCCTGAAAGCGCGCCGCAATATGCCACCGAACGCCCGGCGCGCGGCGCGGCGCTCAAGGCGGTCGCCGTCAACATCGTGCCGATGGGCGTGATCGTCTTCCTCGTCGTCGGCACCATCATCCTCGGCATCGCCACGCCGACCGAATCGGCAGCGCTCGGCTGCGCCGGCGTGCTCGGCCTTCTGCTCGCCTATCGCAAGTTCCGCTGGTCGGTGCTGTGGGAAGCGCTCGACGATGCGATGAAGGTCACCGGCATGACCTTCCTGATCATCTCCGCCTCGACCACCTTCTCGCAAGTCTTCGCCTTCTCCGGCGCCAGCGCCGGCTTCATCAACACCATTGTCGGCTTCGATCCGGGGCCCTACACATTCCTGCTTTTGATGATCCTGGTCATCATCATCCTCGGCATGTTCATGGACCAGGTATCGATGATGCTGATCACCCTGCCGATCTTCCTGCCGATCGCCATGCATTTCCAGTTCGATCTGGTGTGGTTCGGGCTGATCCTGCTCCTGACCTATGAGATCGGCTTCACCAGCCCGCCCTTCGGCCTCTTGCTGTTCATCATGCTGGGCGTGGCGCCCAAAGGCACCAGCCTGTCGACCGTGGCGCTGGCCGCGGCACCCTACATCGCCTGCACGCTGTTCCTTATTCTTCTCATCATCCTCTTCCCGAAGATCGCCCTGTTCCTGCCTGGCCTGCTGTGAAACCCGACACCAACGGAGTGCGTTTATGCGGTTTTGTCATCTGACCTTTTTTCAACACCCGTCGGGTGCGTCCCGGGTGATCGACGATGCCGACCTGGCCTCCCTGCACACGGCCATAGCCGCGATGCCCGGCCTGTCACGTGCCTATCTCTATACGCCGGAACAGGCACGTGACCTCTACAATGACGATGGCGGCAGCCCCGTGTTCGGCATGCAGCTCTATTTCGACACGATCGAGGGGCTGGAGGCGGCGGTGGCGGCAACCGGCCCGTTGCGGCCGCTGGCCGAGCCAGGGGCGCTGGCAAGCCTGGACGGTTTGGAGGCGAACCAGCAGGCGATGGTCCTGCGCCGCTTTGCCGTTGACGATCCCGTGCCACACCCTGCCTCGGCCTGCAGCTACGTGGTCCACTATCCGGGCCCGGCGCAAGATTTCAACGCCTGGATCAACCACTATGTCGACCACCACCCGGCGATCATGCGGCGCTTTCCCGGCATCCGCGAACTGGAGATCCTGACCCGCATGGACTGGCGCGACGGGCTGCCCTGGACGCGCGTCCACCACATGCAGCGCAACCGCATCATGTTCGACAGCCCGGCGGCGCTGACGGCGGCCTTGCAATCGCCGGTGCGCCACGAGATGCGCGCCGACTTCACCACCTTCCCGCCCTATGAGGGGGGAAATTTCCACTACCCGATGGCGACCCGCCTGATCGCGGGCCGCTAGTTGATGGCGGCCTTATTCCCCGCCCTCGGGCATGGTCAGGATCAGCCGGCCGCGCGACACCGCGCCGGCTTCCATCTGCCGGTGCGCCAACACGGCCTGTTCGAGCGGCAGCATCGCCGCCACCTGTGGCCTGATGATGCCGCGCGCCGCCAGATCGACAATCCGCTCGACCGGCCCGCGCCGGTCCGAGACCATCGCGCGGCTGACGCGCACGCCGAATTCCGCGCCACGGTCGCGGATCGGGGCCGCGACCAGGTAGACCAGATGGCCACCGGGGCGGAGCACCTGGTAGGAGCCGTCATGCACGGCGCCGCCGACGAGATCGACAACCACGTCCTGGTCGCGCAGGGTGGAGAAATCCTCCCGGTCGTAGGCGATGGCGCGCCGGGCGCCCAGCGACAGGACATAGTCGACATTGTCGGCCCGGCAGGTCGCCGTTACCTCGGCGCCGAGATGGCGCGCCAGTTGCACGAGAATACCGCCGACCGCGCCCGATCCGCCATGCACCAGCACCTTCATGCCGGGCTCGATGCGCGCCGTCTCGACACCGGCGATCCAGGCGCTCAGGCCGGCGTTGATCAGGCTGGCGGCTTCGGCAAAGCCGATGTCGCCGATCGGAACCACCCTGTCGGCCGGACAGGCCGCAAACTGCGCATAACTGCCGGGCATATGATGGTCGGTCATCACCCCGACGCGCTGGCCGAGCGAAAATTCGCTCACATCCTCGCCCACGGCCACCACGGTGCCGGCGCCGTCGCGACCCGGCACCTTGGGAAAATCCGGCGTGAAAAACTGCCGCAGGAGACCGGCGCGCAGCTTCCAGTCGATCGGCGCGACGCCTGCCGCGTGCAGGCGGACAAGCACCTGATCGCGGGCCGGCGCCGGAGTGGGCAGGTCGACCGGCCGCAGCACCTCGGCGGGACCATAGCCATCATATTGAATGGCGATCATTTCCGCCTCCCCAGCGCCCTGGCGGCCGCGTCCGCGGTGGCGGTGGCGGCAGCGCCCATCAGCATCGCATCGGAGGAAATGAGGAAGAACGAAGCGCCGCGCGACACCCAGCGCGGCAGATCATCCGCCGACGGCCTGAACAAGCCGACGGCGCGCCCGGCATTGCCGCAATGATCGATGATCGTCTCCATCGCTGCGTCCAGCCGCTCCGCGCCGCCGTCGCCCAGGGCGCCGATCGACAGCGCCAGATCGCCCGGCCCGATGAACAGCAGGTCGATCTCGTCCAGCGCGGCAATGGCGGCGATGTTCTCCAGCCCTTGCGCCGTCTCGATCTGCACGGCCACGACAATCTCTTCATTGGCGCGCGCCACATAGTCGAACACGCCGTATCCATATCCCGCGGCGCGGCCGGGACCGGCGCCGCGCGTGCCGTGCGGCGGAAAGCGGGCTGCCCTGGCAATGGCCAGCGCCTCCTCCACCGTCGAGACATGCGGCGCGAGAATGCCGGCAGCGCCCGCATCGAGCGCGGCCGAAATCGCCTCGGGATCGTGCCCTGGCAAGCGGACGATGGCCGGGGTCGCCCGGCAATCGGCGGCGCGCAGCATATCCTCGAGCCGCTCACGGCCCAACTGCGTGTGCTCCCAATCGATGCAAAGGCAATCGAAGCCACCGCGCGCGACGATCTCCACCGCCATCGGATGCGGCAATGCGGCGAACGTGCCGACCACCGGGGTCCGCGACCGGATTTTCTCGCGCAGGTTTTTCATTTCACGCATAGGCGCCCTCCATGTGCAGGAAAACTGCATACGGTTTTTGTTGAAATTTTGCAATAACTACGCTTTATTGGCGTCATTTGGAGGATTATCCTTGGAATTTCGTATACTGATATGAGGAATGAGGGCAGCAGAATGGGATCAACTCTGGCAAGCCAGGTCTATGCCGAACTTCTCGATGCCCTGCGGCTCGGCGAAATACAACCGCACCACCGGCTGGTCGATACGGATCTGGCGGCCGAGCGCAACATTTCCCGCATGCCGGTGCGCGAGGCGCTGCTGCGGCTGGCCTCGGAGGGCTATCTCGTTTCGACGACGCGCGGCTTCACCGTGCCGACCCTGTCGCTCGACGAAATCCGCGACCTGTCCGAACTGCGCCGGCAGCTCGAGCCGCGCGCCGCCGCCAACGCCGCCCGCGACATGAACCGCGAGACGGAGGCGGTGCTCGGCGCGGCCATGGGAGCGATCCGCGCGGCCTTCGGCGCACGCGATCTCAAGGCGCTTCTGCGCGCCAATCTGGCCTTCCGCAGCGCCTGGCTGGGCGCCATCGGCAACCGCATTCTGGCAACCACCACCGAGCGCTACATGGACCAATTCCAGACGATCCGGCCGCAGACATTCGAGGATCCGCATTTCGGCCGCGCCTATATGGACGGGCTGGAGGGCATCTACGACGCCTTCCTGCGGCGCGATCCGCTGTTGGCCGGCGACCGGATGATGAACTTCATGTATGTGGCTGAGGCCGCATTCCTGGCGGCCCGCCGCGCGCAGCTCGACGAGGCCGCCGAGGTCGCCCCCGCCGCATCGCAGGACAACACCACCGCAAGAGGGACGGAATGATAAAACGGCATCCGCTCAAGGGACCGAACCAGCTCAAGCTTGGCGTCTTCTCGGCAAACGCCGATGGCGGGCTGGCGATCACCACCGTCGAGGAGCGCTGGCGCGCCCGCTGGAGCGACAACCAGAACATGGCGCAGATCGCCGATCGGGCGGGCCTCGAATTCCTGCTGCCGATCGCCCGATGGAAGGGCTTTGGCGGGCAGACGAAGGCACGCGAATGGTCGTTCGAGACCTTCACCTGGGCAGCCGGCCTGGCGGCCATCACCGAGCGGATCGGCATTTTCATGACCGTTCACGTGCCGGTCATGCATCCGCTCTACGCGGCCAAGGCGCTGGCCACCGTCGATCACATCTCCAACGGCCGCGCCGGCCTCAACATCGTCTGCGGCTGGAACCCGGTCGAGTTCGCCATGTTCGGCGTCTCGCTCGCCGAAAAGGGCTATGACCAGGCCGGCGAATGGCTCGACGTGCTGGAGAAATGCTATGCCTCGAACGAACCCTTCGACTATGTCGGAACCTACTACAAGCTGAAGAACGTGGTCAGCCGGCCGGCCAGCCTGCAGGCGCCGCGTCCCGTCACGATGAACGCCGCCTTCGGCGGGCCGGGGCGCGATTTCGCCTCGAAGCATTGCGAGTATCTGTTCACCACCTTCACCGACATCGACGAGGGCGGGCAGCACGTGGCCGACATGAAGGCGCGCGCGGCGGAGCACAAGCGCGAGATCGGCCTGTACACCGTCTGCCACGTGGTCTGCCGCGAGACACAGGCCGAGGCCGACGCCTATTACGAGCGCTATGCGCTGGCCGAGGCGGACCATGGGGCCGTCGAAACCCATATGTCAGGCAAGAAGGAGTTTTCCTCCTCGCACGACACGGAAGCCTATGACCGCTACCGCCAGCGCTTCGCCGGGGGCGCGGGCAGCTATCCGCTGGTCGGCACACCGGAAAAGATCGCCGACGACATGACGCGCATCTCGAAACAGGGCTATTCGGGGATCGCGCTGTCCTTCGTCAACTACACCTATGAACTGCCCTTCTTCTGCGACCGGGTCCTGCCCCTTTTGCGCCAGGCCGGTTTGAGGTCGTAAATGGCGATGCCCGAGACGCTTATGAACCTGGCGCACGCCCCGACGGGGCCGGCGCGCTTCAGACAGGGCATGCGCTGCCTGGTGGGGTCGGTCAACGTCATCGCCCTGCAGGGCCTGGAAGGCAGCCTGTTCGGCGTTACCGCGACGGCGGTCTGCTCGCTCAGCGCCGAGCCGCCGTCGCTGATCGCCTGCGTCAATCTCAAATCGCGCCTGTCGGAGGCGCTCAGGCCAGGCGCGGGCTTCAGCGTCAATGTGCTGGCGACCGACCAGCAGAAGATCGCCCAGGCCTTCGGCGGGCAAACGGGCGTGGCGGGCGTGGCGCGTTTCGCCTTCGGCGAATGGCACCGCAGCGAGCACGACATTCCCCTGCTTGCCGGCGCGCGCGCTTCCTTCGAGTGCCGTGTCGCTGAGATCAGCGATTTCGGCAGCCACCGGACCGCCTTCGGCCTGGTGACCGACGTCCATCTGGGCGACGGAACTTCGGGCTCGCTGGTGTTCGGCGATGGCCGCTACGGGGCGGTCGCGTAGGTTCCGGCTACCGGGCGAGATACAACAAGGGCGGCGGCCATGACAAACCTCATAGAAACGCTGCGCGAGGCGCTCGGGGCGGACATCGTCTACGATGGGAACCACTGCCCGGCGCGCAACCGGACCGACTGGAGCGGTGCCGCGCCGACCCTGCCCGATGCCGTGGTCATGCCGCGTACGACGGATCAACTCGCCGAGGCGATGCGGCTGTGCCATGCGGCGCGGCAGCGCGTCGTCATCCAGGGCGGCATGACCGGCCTGGCGGCCGGTGCGGTCCCCGAACCGGGCGAGGTGGCGCTTTCGCTGGAGCGGCTTGCGGGAATCGAGGAGATCGATCCCCTGGGGGCGACGATGACGGTGCTTGCCGGGACGCCGCTCGAACTTGCGCAGGCGGCGGCGGAGACGGCCGGCTTCAGCCTCGGCATCGACCTTGGCGCGCGCGGCAGCTGCACGATCGGCGGCAATGTGGCGACCAATGCCGGCGGCATCCAGGTGCTGCGCTACGGCATGACGCGCGCCAATGTGCTGGGGCTCGAAGTCGTGCTGGCCGACGGCACCATCGTCTCCGGCCTCAACACCATGCTGAAGAACAACGCCGGCTACGACTGGCCGCATCTGTTCATCGGCTCGGAGGGCACGCTCGGCGTGATCACCCGCGTCGTTTTGAAACTGCACCCGCAGCGCCGCAACATCCGCACGGCCTTCGTCACCTGCGCGGCATTCGGCGACGCCATCGCCGCCCTGCGCGCGCTGGAAAAGACGCTCGGCGGCGAATTGCTCGCCTTCGAGGCGATGTGGCCGGATTTCATCGCCTTCGCGCGCGACGCCTGCCAGATCGGCATCCCGCTCGACACCGCCGGTGGTCTGGCCCTGATAATTGAAGCCACGGCGCCGTCGGCAGACGGGGACATTTTCGAGCAGGCGCTGATGCAGCTGATCGAGGACGGGCTGCTGGCCGATGCGGTCGTCGCCAAATCGGATGCCGAGCGCCAGCGCATCTGGGCGGTCCGCGAGGCGCCGGCCGAGTTTCCAACGCGCCTGCCCGGCCTGATCGGCTTCGACGTCAGCATCCCGCTCAAGGTGTTCGGTGATGCAATCATCGCCCTGCGCGACGGGCTTGCCCGGCAATGGCCGCAGGCCATCGCGCTCTGTTACGGCCATGTGGCCGACAGCAATCTGCATCTGATCGTTCATCAGCAGCGGTCCGGCGCGGACACCAGGGATGCGATCAATGCCTTCGTCTACGGCACCGTGGCGGCTTTCGGCGGGACGGTGTCGGCCGAGCACGGCATCGGCAAGATCAAGAAAAAGCACCTGCCCCTGACCCGCACACAAGGCGAACTGGCGCTGATGCGCCGCATGAAAGCTGCACTCGATCCACACGGCATCCTGAACGCCGGCCGAATATTCTAGAGTGTTTTGCAGTCAGGTGGTTTCACCTGACGTCCGTACAGATGCAGAAAAACAAAGAGATAGAGCAAGGCGGTGTTTCCATGAAACAATGAACCGGTCTGGGCGCGGCGCATGGACAGCGACCATTACGGCCTGGCCGCAGGATGCGTGCACCCACCTCGTCACGACAGTCCGCCAGCACCGCCGCCGGGACTGGATATCCGGCCGGGTCGTTTTCCTGGATGGCTTGTCGAATTCCGGCCCGGCCGTTCGTCTTTGAAGGGAAGGCAGGCCAACCGGCCCGGCCAAACGACGACACGGGAAGGACTACGATCATGAAACTGACGACCACGACAATGGTCTCCGTCGACGGAGTCATGCAGGGGCTTGGCGGGGCCGACGAAGATCGCCGCGGCGGCTTTACGCGCGGCGGATGGGCCATGCCGCTCTTCAATGAAGAGACCGCGGCCGCATTGGGTCAGATCTATGGACGCGCCGATGCGTTCCTGTTCGGCCGGTGGACCTACGAGGTCTTCGCCGGCTCATGGGGAGCGATGAAGGAGATCCCGACCGACAACCCCGTCGCAGTCGCATTGAACACACGGCCCAAATACGTGGCATCGAACACACTTGCCGACCCGGCATGGGCAAATACCACTGTCCTTTCCGGGGACATCGCAGCCGCCGTCCGCGATCTCAAGGCCAAGCCTGGCGGCGAGTTGCAAGTGCACGGCAGCACCACGTTCATCCGCTGGCTGCTCGACAACGACCTGGTCGATGAGATCAACCTGTTCACGTTCCCCCTGATCCTCGGCCAGGGCACGCGGCTCTTCCCCGAGACCGGCCCGGACAGGGCACTCGAACTGGTCGAGACCCGCGCCACTTCCGGCGGGATCACCCTCCACGTCTATCGTCCCAACGGCCGCCCGCAATACAAAACGGCCACATTCGAATCGACAGAGGTCAAGACGTAAGCCTCTTCTCCTGCGGCTGCGGCATGGTCGTGGCCGCAGGTGTGAAAACGCGGGGACTGGCGCTTTGCCGGTGCGCAACCATCACGAGCGCAAAGCCCTCACCATCCCGGTGAACTGATTGCCTGCCCCTGGAGAGCGGTGATCTGGATCCCGCCGCTCACCCATCGAGCAATCGCTGACGTCGCTTCATGAGATAGGCGCGCACTGCGGGGTCGGTCGTCAATCCTATTGCCACGCCAAAGATTTCGAGAGCCGTCTCGCGCTCTCCTGCTTCAGCGGCCAGATGGGATCGGGCCGCCCAATAGGGCTGGTACGAAACCATGCGTGGATCCCGGCCGAGTTCGATGACCTCTCCGAGTACTGCAGCCGCTCCGTCGATGTGGCTGCGCGCCAGCGCCCTGTTGAGCCGAACCACCGGCGAAGACAGCAATGCAAACAACAGATCGTATAGCGACCCGATTGTCACCCAATCGGTCCTGCCGCTGCTGCGCCGCGCACAATGGACCGATTGGATGGCCGCCTCGATCTGAAACCGCCCGCTCGGCCCGCACTGGTTGGCTGCGCGCAGCAGTGCCTCGGCAGTATCGATTGCCGCATGGTCCCAGCGCGAGACATCCTGCTCATCTAACGGAACGTAGCCACCATCGGGCCCGGATTGCGCATCCATTCGCGCACTGAGATAAAGCATTAGCGCCAGCAATCCTTTGGCCTCGGGATCAGACGGCACCTGCGCCACCACGCATTGTGCCAGCCATATTGCTTCCTCAGCCCGGTTCCGGCTTTCCCGGCACACCCAATCGCTGGTGAACGTCGCATAGATGGCGTCGAGCACTGCCGGCAGATCGCGCGCCAGACGCTCCGCATCGGGCTCCTCGAAGCGGATGCCCAATTCTTTGATCCGCGCCTTGGCCCTCACGAGCCGCTGGCCCATCGTTGCGGGCGGCACCAGATAGGCCGCGCCGATCTCGCTTGCCGTCAGCCCCAACAGGACCTGCAGCATCAACGGCGCCCGCATCGCCGGGTCGACTGTCGAATGCGTGCAGGCCAGCATCAGCGCCAGGCGCCTGTCTGGAAACACCGGGTGTTCCCCGGCTTTCTGGCCCAGTTCGTCGGCGATCATTGTCAGGTGCTCCTCTCCGGACCGGGCCGTCACCCGCCGGCGGAGGGTATCGACCTGCCGCCGCCGGGCAACTGCTACCAGCCAGGCTTCGGGATTGGCCGGAACACCTTGTTCCGGCCATTGCCGCAGGGCAGCAGCAAGCGCTTCACCCAGCGCATCCTCGGCGCCGGGAATGTCCCCAGTCCGGGTGGCAAGGACAGCAAGCAACCGGCCATAGCTTTCGCGCGCCACGCGTTCGGCTGCCTGCCGTGCGGGATCGGTCGTCGTCAATATTCATCGCGGCCGCGGATGCGCCGCACCTCAATGGTTCCCCAGGTCGCCGCCGGACATCGCGCCGCCCATTTCCGTGCTTCGTCGTCGTCGGCCGCTTCGATGATGAAGTATCCACCGAACTGCTCGCGCGATTCAGCGAAGGGACCATCCTGTACCCGCGTTTCCCCGTCGCGAACCGTGATCAGCGATCCCTTGGAGGCGAAGTCCAGCGCTTCTGTGGCAATGAAGGCTCCGGCCTTCTCGAGCGCCTGTGCATAGGCAGCCATCTGGTTCATAAAGCCTTTCATCTGCTCGGGCGGAATGGACGCGCCGACCGTTTCGTCGGCATGAAGCATGAGCAAGTACCGCATGGCAAAGTCCTTTCATCGTTGATCCGCACATCGCGTGCACTCCGATGTCGTCCTCAGTTCGGTCGGTTCGACAGCTCAGAACAAAAAAGCCAGTCACCTTGCGAAAAAAAGACGCCGCGGACCAGAGCCCGATGCCTCCCCTGATTGCATTCGGTACACGCTGGCTTGCACGACAGCTTTCGGGCGAGCGCCATAGCCGATCCTCCCACGGGAATGAGGTCGCCCCCAGCCAGCCCCATTCGCGGCGCGCGTCGCAACCCTGAACGGCTCGACCCAGTGGGAATGCGTCATTCCCAGTGTACACACGAATGACGCGAGCGCGCACAGAAGCGGCCATTGATCCAGTTGGTCGCTCGGTGCTATTTCGCCTAGGCAACAGGTCTTGCCGGGGTTGGTTTGATCTGTGTCAGCGGCAGTTGCAGGCCTTCCTGTCTGGTAGGAGTCACATCAGGATGGAATCCCACGACGACGACCTCAAGTATTTCGAGGCGCATGGCGCTGCGCCTCTGCCCGCTACGAGCGATCAGGGCTTCGTGGATCACGACGGTGCTCGAATCTGGTACGCGACATACGGGACCGGCTCACCCGTGATCCTGCTGCATGGTGGCCTCGGCCATAGCGGTAACTGGGGCTATCAAGTTTCAATGCTGGTCGGCGCCGGCTATCGCGCCGTGCTCATTGACAGCCGCGGCCACGGCCGCAGCACACGCGATCAGCGGCCTTTTACCTATGAGTTGATGGCATCCGACGTGCTCGCCGTGATGGACGCGCTGCAGTTGGAAAAGACGGCCGTTGTGGGCTGGAGCGACGGCGCGTGCATCGCTTTAATCCTCGCAATGAAAGCACCCGAGCGGGTTGCCGGTGTGTTCTTCTTTGGCTGCAACATGGACCCCAGCGGCACAAAGGAATTCGAGCCCACTCCGATCGTCGACCGGTGTTTCAGACGGCACGCCAAGGATTATGCCGATCTATCGGCCACGCCGGACCAATTCGATACGTTTGTCGAAGCGGTCGGCCAGATGATGAGGAGCGAACCTAACTATTCTGCAGGCGACTTGGCCCATATCCATGTGCCCGTTGCGATCGTGCAAAGCGAGCACGACGAGTTCATCAAGCCCGAACATGCCGATTATCTCGCGCAGAGCATTCCGGCAGCGGAATTGATCATCCTGTCCGGCGTGAGCCACTTCGCGCCCCTGCAAAAGCCGGAGCAATTCAACGGCGCGATGCGTGCTTTCCTCGGCAAGGTTCTTGCTTGAAGGAAGATGACGCTCGGCGGCGGCCCGCAAGTTCACTTTCAGGTCACGGCTTGCCGCAGGAGAGGGAGAGAAGGGTCGAAAGTTATTGCACTGGGCCAAGACAAATCAGGCTACAGAGCGAAACCCGACAGTTCGCTATCCACTGCTGAGGATACGGGAATATGGGCGGCTATATCGCACCATGGAGGGCAATCAGCGGGGCGATGGCGGAGAGAGAGGGATTCGAACCCTCGATACGGTTTCCCGTATACACGCGTTCCAGGCGTGCGCCTTCAACCACTCGGCCACCTCTCCGGCAGCGCGTTTCCGCTTTCACGGTCGCACGCCGAGGCTGATCTAGTCGATCTGATCGCGAATGCCAAGTCCACCGTGTCACAGTTTTGCAATTTGCCGTCCTACCCGTCGATACAGGGCGCCTTTCCCGTTCACCTCCGCTCAACTTTCCGTGCGGCGATTGCCATTGCGGCCCACGCCGCCTATCTCTGCGAAAGATCGAAATGCGGCCCGGCGGCCGCCATGCTGGGAGGCACGCATGTTCCGCTTGTTGTTCCGGGCACTGGCCATGGTGAGCCTGGCGATCGCCGTCATCATGGCGGTGATCGACGCGACGCGCTCCATCGCCGCCTCGGCGCTGGTTTTCACGCCGCTCGGCGAGAGCTGGTATTCGGTGTCGCCGGAGACGCTGAACCTGTCGCAGGCCGTGGTCCAGCGCTACACGCTTGCGGTGCTGTGGGACCCGGTTGCCCTCTTCATCCTGACGCTTCCCGGCTGGCTGGTCTTCACCGCGCTGTCCTTGCTGTTCTACACAATCGGCCGCCCGCGTCGCCGCGCCATTTACCTGGCCTGAACGGGGGCCTCATTCTCGGCGAGAGCCGGAAAGGAACCAGACATGTCATTCCTCAGCAATCTGATGGGCAACAAGAAGCTTTCCATGCCGTCGGCGCACGACGCCCTGCCCGGGCGTGAAGACCCCATCGCCACCGCCACCGGCCATTTCGTGTCGGGCCGTTCGCTGAAGGGCCCCTACCCGGAAGGCAGCGAGACGGTGTTGTTCGGCATGGGGTGCTTCTGGGGCGCCGAGCGGCTTTTCTGGCAGCTCGACGGCGTCTGGGTCACGGCCGTCGGTTATGCCGGTGGCATCACGCCCAACCCCACCTACCACGAAACCACCACCGGCCTGACAGGCCACGCCGAAGTGGTGCGCGTGGTCTACGATCCGGCGCGGGTTTCCTTCGCCCAGTTGCTGGGCGTGTTCTGGGAAAGCCACGATCCCACCCAGGGCATGCGGCAGGGCAATGATGTCGGCACCACCTACCGCTCGGCGATCTTCACCAACAGCGAGGCCCAGCTTGCCGAAGCGCGCGCCTCGCGCGCGGCTTATCAGGCGGCGCTGAAGGAAGCGGGACGCGGCGAGATCACCACGGAGATCGCCCCGGCGCCGGAATTCTACTTCGCCGAGGAAGAGCATCAGCAGTATCTGGCGAAGAACCCGAACGGCTATTGCGGCCTGCAGGGCACCGGCGTCAGCTGCGCCATCGCGCCGCCGGCGACCGGTTCCTGAGGCCCCGGCAAGTTTTTCCGGACGGTCAAAATTCCAGGTGAAATTTCGCCTTGGCCGTGCAAAAGTGGCGGCAAGGGGGCGATGGATGCTCCCGCTGAAGCCGTTCCGGCCTCCGTCTGGTGGCGTGGAATGCTCGTTCGAGCGCAAATTCGTTCGAGCGCAAGGGCGGCGCGGAATGATTGTCCGCGTGGCCCGTGCGGCACAACAAACAAAACACGGCAACCGACAGGGTGTGGATCACATGAAGCGTATCGTCCTTGGCCTTCTGGCCACCACCGCCATGACCGCGAGCGCCTTCGCGGCGGACATCGCCCCGGCCCTCATTTACGATCTGGGCGGGAAGTTCGACAAATCGTTCAACGAGGCCGCCTATAATGGCGCCGAGCGGTTCAAGCAGGAAACCGGCATCGCGTATGTCGAGTTCGAGATTTCCAACGACGCGCAGCGCGAACAGGCGTTGCGCCGCTTCGCCGAGGATGGGCGCAATCCGATCGTCATGGCCGGGTTCACCTGGGTCGATTTCCTGAACAAGGTCGCGCCGGATTATCCCGAAGTGAACTTCACCATCATCGACGACAAGGTCGACCAGCCGAATGTCCGCTCGGTCACGTTCAAGGAACAGGAAGGTTCCTACCTGGTCGGCATGATGGCGGCGCTGGCCTCCAAGACCGGCACGGTCGGCTTCATCGGCGGCATGCAGGTGCCGTTGATCGGCAAGTTCGAATGCGGCTATGTGGGCGGCGCCAAGGCGGCCAACCCGGACGCCAAGGTGATCCGCAGCTACACCGGCGACACGCCGGCTGCCTGGAACGATCCGGTGAAAGGCGGCGAGATCACCCGCACGCAGATGGACCAGGGCGCCGACGTGATCTACCACGCGGCGGGCGGCACCGGCGTTGGCGTGCTGCAGGCGGCGGCCGATGCCGGCAAGCTCGGCATCGGCGTCGATTCCAACCAGAACGGCCTGCAGCCGGGCCATGTGCTGACCTCCATGGTCAAGCAGGTCGATGTGGCGGTCTATGATTCCTTCATGGATGCGAAGAACGGCGAATTCACCTACGGCGTCGCGGATCTGGGTCTCGCCGAGGACGGCGTCGGCTATGCCATGGACGACAACAATGCACCGCTCGTCACCGACGAGATGAAGAAGGCCGTCGAGGACACCAAGGCGAAGATCATCGCCGGCGAGATCGAGGTGCACAACTTCCTCTCCGACAACGCCTGCCCTTACTGAAACCAGCCTGTTCGCCACGCTACGAAATGAAAAAGGGCCGCACGCGGCCCTTTTTCTTTCGCCGCGCCTCCCGCTAGACCGATTCAGTGTTTCATAGAAACGCTGAACCGGTCTATCTCTTTGTTTTTCCGCATTTATGCGGACGTCAGGTGATTCCACCTGACTGCAAAATGCTCTATAAGGAGGGCCGCATCATCGTTTCCTCCCTTCCTTCGCCAGGAGTCTTCCATGTCCGATCTCGCGCCGGTTCTCGACCATCTCGATCATTCCATCGATCAGAGCCTGGAGCGGCTTTTTCACCTGCTGCGCATCAAGTCGATTTCGACGGACCCGGCATTCTCCAGCGATTGCCGGAAAGCGGCGGAATGGCTGGTCGAGGATCTGAAATCAATCGGCTTCGAGGCCAGCGTGCGCGACACGACCGGGCACCCGATGGTGGTGGCGCATCACGACGGCGAAGGGCCGCATGTGCTGTTCTACGGCCACTACGACGTGCAGCCGGTGGACCCGCTGGACCTGTGGAACGACGACCCGTTCACGCCTTCCGTCAAGGAGATCGAGCCCGGCCGCAAGGCGATCACCGGGCGCGGCTCGGCCGACGACAAGGGGCAGCTGATGACGTTCGTCGAAGCCTGCCGCGCCTACAAGGCGGTGCATGGCAAGATGCCGTGCCGGATCAGCATCCTGTTCGAGGGCGAGGAAGAATCCGGCTCGCCTTCGCTGAAACCCTTCCTCGAAGCGAACGCCGAGGAACTGAAAGCCGATTTCGCCCTCGTCTGCGACACCGGCATGTGGGATCGCGAGACGCCGGCCGTCTGCGTCGGCCTGCGCGGCCTGGTCGGCGAGGAGATCACCATTCATGCCGCCGATCGCGACCTGCATTCGGGAGAATTCGGCGGCGCCGCCGCCAACCCGATCACCATCCTGGCCAGGGCGCTGGCCGACATGCATGACGAGAATGGCCGCGTCACCATTCCCGGCTTCTATGACGGCGTCGAGGAGACGCCCGACACCATCCTCAAGAGCTGGGCGGGCCTTGGCGAGACCGCCGAAACCTTCCTCAACCCGATCGGCCTGGCAAAGCCCTCCGGCGAGAAGGACCGCTCCGTTCTCGAACTGGTCTGGGCGCGGCCGACCGCCGAGATCAACGGCATCAATGGCGGGTACACCGGCGCCGGCTTCAAGACGGTGATCGCCGCGCAGGCGTCGGCGAAAGTGTCCTTCCGCCTGGTGCACAAGCAGGATCCGGACAAGATCCGCGCCGCCTTCCGCGCCTTCATCGAGGCGCGCATCCCGGCCGACTGCTCGGTCGAGTTCCACAAGCATGGCGGCTCGCCCGCCTTCCAGCTCGACTACGACATGCCGCTGGTCACCAAGGCGCAAGGCGCGCTGACGGAGGAATGGTCGAAACCGGCAGTCGCCATCGCCATGGGCGGCTCGATCCCCATCGTCGGCGATTTCCGCAGAATGCTCGGCATGGAATCGCTGCTGGTCGGCTTCGGCCTGTCGGACGACCGCATCCATTCGCCGAACGAAAAATACGACCTCACCTCGTTTCATCGCGGCCAGCGCTCCTGGGCGCGCATCCTCGACGTGTTGAGCAAGTGAGCCACCGAACCGGGAATCCGACATGACCATTCGCCTGCACAAGAACGACTTGCCGAACCTCGATCACTACGCGGTCGATGCCGTCGCCATCGACACGGAGACGCTGGGGCTCCGGCCGCATCGCGACCGGCTGTGCGTGGTGCAACTGTCGCCGGGCGACGGAACGGCCGACGTGGTGCAGATCGAAGCCGGGCAGAAGACCGCGCCGAACCTCGTGGCCCTCCTTGGCAACGGCAACATCACCAAGCTGTTTCACTATGGTCGGTTCGACATCGCCGTTCTCTACAACGCCTTCGGCGTGATGGCGGAACCGGTGTTCTGCTCGAAGATCGCCTCGCGGCTGACCAGGACCTATACGGACCGGCACGGGCTGAAGGATCTGTGCAACGAGTTGCTCGGCATCTCCCTGTCGAAGGTGCAGCAATCGTCGGATTGGGCCGCCGAAGAGCTTTCGCCCGAACAGCTCGAATACGCGGCCTCGGATGTGCTTTACCTGCATGGGCTGCGCGAAAAGCTTCTCATGCGGCTGGCGCGGGAAAACCGGATGGCCGAGGCCGAGGCGTGCTTTCGGTTCTTGCCGACACGCGCCAGGCTCGACCTGATGGGCTGGGAAGAAGAGGACATTTTCGCCCACAGCTGATCCATTCCGTTTATTTTGACTTAACTGCGCCTTAAACCGCTGGCCTTTACTCTCCACGAACCCCGCATTGCGGGTTGTTGAGGATGCGCATCGCGCGTGGGAGAACCGGAACGGGTTTTCGCGCCGCTGCGCCGGAGTTTTTTGGGGCAAGGGCAGGCATGGCGCGCGACACGCGACGACGCAGGATCGAACCGACTTTCGACGCCCCGCAGGGACGCCGGGGCGGCGGGGATCTGACGCTCGGCGATGGCGACCGCGTCGTCCCGTCGCGCCAGCAGCGCAAGCCGGGCAAGGCCTCCGCCAGAGGGCCGGCCAAGGGAAAAACGGCAAGGAGCCGAACCACGCGTCGCAAGCGCGGCAGGGGCGGCAGCGGGCGCGGTTTCTTCGGCTTCCTGCGCGGCGCGGTGTACTGGATGCTTGTGCTGGCGCTGTGGGGCGGCATCGCCGGCGCGGGCCTCGTCGCCTATTACGGTGCCAAGATGCCGGCGGCCACCACCTGGCAGATTCCCGACCGGCCACCGAATGTCCGCATCGTTTCCGCCGATGGAGCGCTGATCGCCAATCGTGGCATGACCGGCGGCGAGGCCGTCGGCCTGCATGAAATGTCGCCGCACATTCCGCAGGCGGTCATCGCCATCGAAGACAGGCGCTTCTATTCGCATTTCGGCGTCGATCCGATCGGCCTGGCGCGCGCCATGGCGGAAAATGTCATGGCAGGACGGCTGACGCAGGGCGGCTCGACCCTGACGCAGCAGCTTGCCAAGAATCTGTTCCTGAAACCCGATCGGACGATCGAGCGCAAGGTGCAGGAGGTGCTCCTGGCGCTGTGGCTGGAGCAGAAGCATTCGAAGGACCAGATCCTCGAAATGTATCTCAACCGGGTCTATTTCGGCTCGGGCGCCTATGGCGTCGAGGCCGCCTCGCGCCGCTATTTCAACAAGTCGGCGAAGGAGGTGACGCTTTCGGAAGCCGCGCTTCTGGCCGGCCTGCTCAAGGCGCCGTCCAGGCTTTCGCCGGCGCGTGACCCGCAGGCGGCTGAAACCCGGGCACAGGTGGTTCTGGCCACCATGCGCGACCAGGGCATGATCGGCGACAGCGAGATGACCACCGCCATGAGCCAGCCGGCAACGCGGGCCGCCGCCTACTGGACCGGCTCCGAACATTATGTGGCCGACCGCATCATGGAGGAACTGCCGGGGCTGATCGGCGACAGCGGCGCCGACATCATCGTCGAGGCGACCGTCGATCTGGCGCTGCAGAAGGAGGCGGAAAAGACCATCCGCCAATCGATCGACGAAAAGGGCGGCAAACTCGCCGTCAGCCAGGGCGTGCTGGTGTCGATCGACACGACGGGCGCCGTGCGCGCCATGGTCGGCGGCTACGACTACGCCAACAGCCAGTTCGACCGCGCGTCGGAGGCGCGCCGGCAGCCGGGTTCGGCCTTCAAGCCATTCGTCTTCATGGCCGCGCTCGAGCAGGGCCGAACCCCCGACAGCGTGCGCAACGACGCGCCGATCAAAATCGGCAAATGGACGCCGGAGAACTACAAGGGCAAGTATTACGGCCCTGTCACCTTGTCGGAAGCGCTGGCCCGCTCGCTCAATTCCGTCGCCGCGCAGCTTGCCGTGGAGGTGGGGCCGAAAGCGGTGGTCGAGGTGGCGCAGCGCATGGGCATCGAATCCGACCTCAACGCCAATGCCTCGATCGCGCTCGGCACGTCCGAGGTGACGCCGCTCGAGCTCACCGCCGCCTACCTGCCCTTCGCCACCGGCGGGCTGCGGCCCGAGGTTCACTTCGTCAGCCGTGTCAGAACGACTTCCGGAAAAGTGCTCTACGAACAGGGCAAGCCACGCATGACGCGCGTCGCCAGCCCCGAAATCATCGGCATGATGAACTCGATGATGCAGGGCACGATAGACTTCGGCAGCGCCAAGGCTGCCGCTATCGGCCGGCCCGCTGCCGGCAAGACCGGCACCACGCAACAGTCACGCGATGCCTGGTTCGTCGGCTACACCGCCGATCTCGTCACTGGCGTCTGGTTCGGTAACGACACGTCGAAAGCGACCAAGGCGACCGGCAGTTCGCTGCCGGTCCCGGCCTGGCGCGCCTTCATGGAGCAGGCTGAAAAAGGCCGGCCGGTGAAACGGTTGCCGGGTTCGTGGTCGCCTGGCCGGCCGGCGGTCGGCATGGTCGAAACTCGTCCGGCGGGCCGTCCCGTGCCGACGGCGGCGGTGGGCGGCGGCTCGCAAGGCGCTGCGCAGAGCGCACGGCCGGTGCCTCCGGCAGCCATACCGGCGCCGGGCGGCGACGACCGCACAGCGTCGGTCCGCCGACCGGTGCCGCCAGCGGATGTCGGCGGGGCCCCGCAGAAGCGCCAGGGCTCCATTCTCGACATCATCCTGGGAAATTAGACTTCGCCGCTCCGGTTTGCCTATCGCTTTCCCGGCCGGGCTCGCCTACATAAGGCGAAACAGGGAGCAGCGCATGGCCGACGAGCGAAAGACATTGGTTCTGACCGGCGCCAGCCGCGGCATCGGCCACGCGGCCGTCAAGCGCTTTTCGCGCGAGGGCTGGCGTGTCATCACCTGTTCGCGGCAGGCTTTCGCCGAGGATTGTCCCTGGCCGGCCGGGCCTGACGACCATATCCAGCTTGATCTTTCCGACCAGGAAGGCGTCGGCATCGCCATCGGCGAGATCCGCCACCGGCTGGAGAAGAATGGCGGGCGCCTCGACGCGCTGGTCAACAACGCCGCCATCTCGCCCAAACTCGAGGGCGGCAAGCGCATGGACTCCATCGAGACGCCGATGCATGTCTGGCGCGATGTGTTCCAGGTCAATTTCTTCGCGCCGATCATGCTGGCGCGCGGGCTGTTCAGAGAACTGGCGACGGCCAAGGGCTCGATCGTCAACGTCACCTCCATCGTCGGCAGCCGGGTGCATCCGTTCGCCGGCACGGCCTATGCGACGTCGAAGGCGGCGCTGGTCGCGCTGACGCGCGAGATGGCGGCCGATTTCGGCCCGCACGGCATCCGCGTCAACGCCATCGCGCCGGGCGAGATAGAAACCTCGATCCTGTCGCCGGGCACCGACAAGCTGGTGGAAACCCTGCCGCTGCGCCGTCTCGGCCAGACATCCGAGGTGGCCGACACGATCTTCTTCCTGTGTTCGGATCAATCGTCCTATGTGACGGGGGCCGAAGTGCACATCAATGGCGGCCAGCACGTCTGACGGTGCAGCCTGGCCTGGCTTCGCCGTCGCCGGCCTCCCTGGCTCACCCCTGCATCAATAGTTTCTCGATATCGCTCACCGTATGATTGGTCAGCGTCTTGGCGACCTCGCCAACCACACGGTCCCCCACCTC
Source organism: Nitratireductor soli (assembly GCF_001050155.1). Lineage (GTDB taxonomy): Bacteria > Pseudomonadota > Alphaproteobacteria > Rhizobiales > Rhizobiaceae > Nitratireductor > Nitratireductor soli. Next base: position 207,437 of record NZ_LFVY01000002.1, on the reverse strand, counting down.
CTTGTGCATCTCCTTGCGCAATTCGCCCAGCACCAGCGGCGGAGCGACCAGCACCAGGCGGTCGAAGGTGCCGCGATGCGCCAGCTTGTAAAGCCGTTCGGCGATATCGGCGGCGAAGCGCTCTTTTTCAATGCGATGCCAGTCGGTGTCGTCGACGGCGCTGCGGTGAACCCCGTTCCCATCGTTCAAGCGGCCCGGCCTGTCCGTACCCTGCTCGCGGGTCGGCGGGTTCTCCTCATGCATCTGCCGCACGACCTGGAGATTGGGATAGGTAGCGTCGCCCTCATTGCGCAGGAACAGCGCCTTCTCGCCATCGGCGACCAGAACCCATATGTCGTGAACCAGCCGGATCTCACCCATTTCCATCTCCTTCGATTGCATTCCTGTGCGAACAACGCGGGGCTCACACTCCCGTTCCCGCAAGCGACCGATCATCGCGGGGGAAGGATTTGCTGCCGGAGTGCTGCAAGGCGCAAAAGCAATCTTGCCGCGCCTTGCAGCCCGCGAGTGTGTTTCTTCTGAAAAGGGCGGCAGATCGTCATTATTCCGGGCATCTTTCAAAAAGGCTCGCGAACCATGGCGACAGATATCGCAAAGCTTGCCGCTTTCCCCGTCTTCATGCGGGTCGAGGGCCGCGCCGTGGTCATCGTCGGCAATGGCGCGGAGGCGCTGGCCAAGGCGCGGCTCATCGGCCAGTCGAGCGCCGACCTCACCATCGTCGCCGATGCGCCCGAGCCGGCGCTGGCCGGCTGGGCGGAGGCGAACGGCGCGCGCCTGATCCGCGCGCCCTATACGGCCCGCTATATCGAAAATGCCGTGCTCGTCTTCGCCGCGACCGACAATGAGGCGCAGGATCGCGCCATCGTCGCCGATGCGCGGGCGAAGAACATCCCGGCCAATGCCGTCGACCGCCCTGCCCTATGCGACTTCTACACCCCGGCGCTGGTCAACCGCGCGCCACTGGTGGTCGCCATCGGCACGGAAGGCGCCGGCCCCGTGCTGGCGCAGATGGTCAGGGCGCGCATCGACCAGATGCTCTCTCCCTCTCTGGGCGTGCTCGCGCATCTCGCCACGCAGTACCGCGACGCGGTCGAGCGGCTGGTGCCGAAGGGCCTTGCCCGCCGCCGCTTCTGGAAGTCGTTCTTCACCGGCGAGACGGCGCGCGCCGCCGAGCGCGGCGACCTGGCCGGTGCCCGCCGCAGCGCCTCCAGCCTGCTTGCCGCCGGTAACGACCTGCCGGGCCACATCGCCCTGGTCGGTGCCGGCCCGGGCGCGGAAGATCTCTTGACGCTGCGCGCCCAGCGCCTGCTGATGGAGGCCGATTTCATCGTCCACGACGCGCTGGTGCCGGAAGCGGTCATCGCCATGGGCCGCCGCGACGCCGAGCGCATCGGCGTCGGCAAGCGCAAGGGCTGCCACTCCAAGAGCCAGGCGCAGATCAACGATCTGCTGGTCGAGCTCGGCCATGCCGGCAAGCGCGTCGTGCGGCTGAAATCCGGCGATCCGCTGATCTTCGGCCGCGCCGGCGAGGAAATGGCGGCGCTGCGTGATGCCGGCATCTCCTATGAAGTCGTGCCGGGCGTTACCGCCGCCTTCGCCGCCGCTGCCGATTTCGAGCTGCCGCTGACGCTGCGCGGCGTTACCTCGTCGATCGTCTTCACCACCGGCCACGATCTGAAGGGCCGCACCCTGCCCGACTGGGCGAGCCTTGCCGTCTCCGGCGCGACCGTTGCCGTCTATATGGGCCGCTCGGTCGCCGCCGACGTCGCCGGCCGGCTGATGCAGGCGGGGCTTTCGCCCGACACGGCCGTCGCCGTGGTCGAGAACGCCAGCCTCGACGGCAAGCGTCTGCTGCACGGCACGCTGGCCGACCTGCCGGCGCTCAGCGAACGCGGCGAACTGACCGGCCCGGTCATGACGCTGATCGGCGACGCCGTCGCCGGCGCCAATTTCAAGCGCTCCGAGGCGCTCGCCGCCCGCAAGCATCAACTGGAGCGCGTCCGATGAAGGTTGTTGCGAAGATCGTTGCCGCCAACCGCCTGACCGATGGCGAGACCGTCTGGCTCGGCGCCGGCGACCGCTGGGTCGAGACGATCGGCGGCGCCGAGGTCGCCCGCGACGCGGAAGCCGAAGAGAGGCTCCTGGCGACGGGCAATGCGGCGCTGGCCGCCAATCTCGTCGTCGATGTCACCCTCGTCGACATCGAAATCGCGGATGGCCGCGTCCTCCCCACCCGCCTGCGCGAACGCATTCGCGCGGGCGGGCCGTCCATCCACCCCGATCTCGGCAAGCAGTCGCGCCACGGCGCGCCGCACGCCATCTAAAGCAGGTCTTCGCCCGATGTATCGCTACGACGAATTCGACCATGCCTTCGTGAACGCCCGCGTCGCCGAGTTCAGCGACCAGGTGGCGCGGCGCTTGTCCGGCGAGTTGACGGAGGACGAGTTCAAGCCGCTCCGGCTGATGAACGGCGTCTATCTGCAACTGCACGCCTACATGCTGCGCATCGCCATCCCCTACGGCACGCTGTCGCCGCGCCAATTGCGCAAGCTTGCCCATATCGCGCGCACTTACGATAAGGGCTACGGCCATTTCACCACGCGCCAGAACCTGCAGTTCCACTGGCCGAAGCTGACCGACGTGCCGAAAATTCTCGAAGAGCTGGCCGAAGTGGAGATGCACTGCATCCAGACCTCGGGCAATTGCATTCGCAACGTGACGGCCGACCATTTCGCCGGCGCCGCCGCCGACGAGGTGGCCGACCCGCGCCCCTATGCGGAGATCCTGCGGCAATGGTCGTCGCTGCATCCGGAATTCTCCTACCTGCCGCGCAAGTTCAAGATCGCCGTGACGGGAGCCGAGCGCGACCGCGCCGCCATCGAGGTGCACGATATCGGCCTGCACCTGAAGAAGAACGACAAGGGCGAGCTCGGCTTCGCCGTCTATGTCGGCGGCGGCCTCGGCCGCACGCCGATGGTTGCCAAGAAGATCCGCGACTTCCTGCCGGAGGCGGATTTGCTCTCCTATGCGACAGCGATCCTGCGCGTCTACAATCTCGGCGGACGCCGCGACAACAAGTACAAGGCGCGCATCAAGATCCTGGTGCACGAGACCGGCACCGAGGAACTGACGGCCCAGGTGGAAAAGGAGTTCGCCGCACTGAAGGAGAGCGAGCTCAAGCTGCCGGAAGCCGACATCCGCGCCATCGGGACCTATTTCGCGCCGCCGCGGCTCAAGGCCCGGCCGGAAGGCGATGCTACGATCAGCAAGGCGGTCAAGGCCAATGCGGGCTTTGCCGACTGGCTCAACCGCAACGCCACCACGCACGGCAATCCGGACTATGCCTGCGTCACCATATCGCTGAAGGGCATCGGCGAGGTGCCGGGCGACGCTTCCGACGCGCAGATGGACGCCATCGCCGATATCGCCGAGCAATACGGCAACGACGAGATCCGCGTCAGCCACGAACAGAACCTGATCCTGCCGCATGTGGCGCGCGCCGACCTGCCGGCGGTGCATGCCGCCCTGGTCGAGATCGGCCTGGCGACGGCCAATGCGGGGCTGATCACCGACATCATCGCCTGCCCCGGGCTCGACTATTGCGCGCTCGCCAATGCCCGCTCCATCCCCGTGGCGCAGGAGATTTCGCAGCGCTTCGCCAGCCAGGCCCGGCAGGAAGAGATCGGCGACCTGCAGATCAAGATTTCCGGCTGCATCAATGCCTGCGGGCATCACCATGTCGGCCATATCGGCATTCTGGGCGTCGAGAAGAAGGGCGCGGAACTCTATCAGATCACGCTCGGCGGCTCGGCCCGCGAGGGCTCGACCATCGGCGAGATCATCGGCCGCGGTTTTGGCCCGGACGAGATCACCAACGCCATTGAAACCATCGTCGAAACCTATCTCGCCAACCGCGAGAACAAGGAGGAGAGCTTCCTCGACGCCTATCGGCGCCTGGGGCAGGCACCTTTCAAGGAGGCCCTTTATGGCCAGGAAGCCAAGGCTGCCTGATCCGGCATCCGCCGGCGAGGGCGATGTCGCCGCGCTGGCGGCAACGCTCGACGCGCGCTACGGCCACCTGCCGGCGCAGGAGGTCATCGCCGTGGCGATCGACCTGTTCCGCGAGGATGGCGGCATTGCCGCCGTCTCGTCCTTCGGCGCGGATTCGGCAGCACTGCTGCACATGATCGCCGAGGCCGACGGCGACCTGCCGATCAGCTTTCTCGACACCGGCCAGCATTTCGGCGAGACGCTCGGCTATCGCGACCAGCTTGCCGAGGATCTGGGCCTGACCAACATCGTCATCGTCAAGCCGCTCGACGATGCGCTGGCCGCCGACGATCCCGACGGCATCCTGCACAGGAGCGATACCGACGCCTGCTGCGCGATCCGCAAGGTGGAGCCGATGGCGCGTGCCATCGCTCCCTATCGCGCCTGGTTCACCGGCCGCAAGCGCGGCCAGGCCGCCACGCGCGCCGACATGCCCGTGTTCGAGGCGGTGGGGTCGCGCATCCGCGTCAACCCGCTGGCGCGCTGGACCACGGAGGACCAGGCGGCCTATATGGTGAAGCACGATCTCCGGCAGAACCCGCTGGTCGCCTACGGCTACCTGTCGATCGGCTGTTTTCCCTGCACCAACCCGGTCAAGCCCGGCGAGGACGCACGCTCGGGCCGCTGGGCCGGACAGGCCAAGACCGAATGCGGCATTCATCTGCCGGGCCTCGAGACGGCGCTGGCGCCGTCATCCTGATAGGAACGTCTATGACCAACACCGTTACCAGACTCTGGGCCGAAGACGGCTTTCGCGACGATGAATGGCGGCGCGGCGAGGACGCGGGCGCTCTCAACGATGCGGGCAAGGTGATCCTGCCCCTTGCCGTCTTCCTGGAACTCGCTCCCGAAACGCGCGAGAGCGAAGCCCGGCGCATCGGCGTCGAGCTTCTGCCCGGCGAGCCGCTGGACGCATTGCTGCCGCATCTTTCCAGCCTGCCGCTGGTGGCGCTTGCCTTTCCCGCCTTCAATGACGGCCGCAGCTATTCGAAGGCCGAACTCTTGCGCGCGCGGCATGGCTATCATGGCGAAATCCGCGCCACCGGCAATGTGCTGATCGACCAGGTCGCGCACATGCTGCGCGTCGGCTTCTCCAGCCTGGCGATATCCAACCCGCGCACGCTCGCGCAGCTCGAAGCCGGCAAGGAGGCGGGCATTCCGCTCTATTACCAGCCGACAGCCAGGACGGCGGCGGCCCCGGGGTCCTATGCCTGGCGGCGGCTGCCGGCCTGAAACCAGAGCGCCGTGCGTCCATTTGGACGCTACACAAGGACGCTCTATCTCCTTGTTTTTCCGCATTTATGCGGACGTCAGGTGATTCCACCTGACTGCAAAATGCTAGCAATTTCGGCTTTTCTACCTATATGCATGCCAATGGGGTGCATTCCTTGAAACTTCTGATATGGTGCGCCTCATCCTGAGTCGTCCCTGGACGGACGCTTTTCAGCATCCCTGCCGTCAGACACCGGTCCGGCCCTCGCATTGATGCGGAAATTTATGAACTCGAGCCGCTGCTTGCGCCATCCGGCGCCGTGATCGTGCTCAACCCGTTGAAACGCCAACCGTAGAAGGAAGTCCATTGCAGGTCATCGTTCGCGACAACAATATCGACCAAGCCCTCCGCGTGCTGAAGAAGAAGCTTCAGCGCGAGGGTGTTTTCCGTGAAATGAAAGCGCGCCGCGCCTACGAGAAGCCCTCGGAGAAGCGCACCCGCCAGCACGCCGAGGCCATTCGCCGCGCCCGCAAGCTGGCCCGCAAGCAGGCCCAGCGTGAGGGTCTTCTGCCCAAGAAAGCCCCCCGCGCGGCCTGATCTGCCTTGAGATTTGACGAAAGAGGTCGGAGAGCGCCTGGCGCCCCGGCCTCTTTTCGCATCCTTGAGACGGTTTGAAAACTGACGGACCCGTGCCGTCAGGGTGCGCGTTTCTCGGCCCGGTCCAGCGCTCCAAGCAGTTTCTGAAGCTGATCGGGCATATCCCGCTCGACGGAAAACTGCGGCAATGCCCGTAAGCGGCGGACATTTTCGGGACTGCCCAGACGCTGACCGATATGACGTGCGACATCGGCGCCAGCTAACCGCCCGTCTCTGTTGTCCTGTTTCGGCATCTCATTGCTCTCGCTCACGAATTTCACTCGTGATATTAAATCGTGAGCAGCAAAAACGTTCCGACAGTGGCCACGAACTGCCGGTATGGTAAATTTTTCCTAAAATTCTAATCAATCAGACCGGTTCATCGTTTCATGGAAACGCTGCCCCGCTCTATCTGTTGTTTTTCCGCATTTATGCGGACGTCGGGTGATTCCACCTGACTGCAAAATGCTTTAGCCCGGTTCAGCGGCCAAACGACAGGACCGGCGCGCCCAATGCGTCGAAATCCGGTTCGATGCCGAGGCCCGGTCCCGTGGGCGCCGTCATGCCGCCATTGACGCGGCGCGGCGCGTTGGCGGCGATGGTCTTCGTGCCGTAGGAGTTGAAATCCGTCGCCGAGAAGACGAAATCGGCCGGCGTCGCCTGGGCCAGATGGGCGATCGCCGCCGTGACGATGTCGCCGCCCCAAGTGTCCTCGATGGTCATCGGGATGCCGTGCGCCACGCAGACGTCACGCATGGTGCGCGCCTTGGTCAGCCCGCCGACCTTGGATATCTTCAGGTTGATGACGTCGAAGGCGTCGTCGGCCAGCCCGCGCACCAGCATGTCGAGACCGGTGATGTTCTCGTCCATGACGAAAGGCTTTACCGTCCGACGGCGGATCGACAGGCATTCCTCGTAAGTCGGGCAGGGTTGCTCGATATAGACGTCAAGGTCGGCAACAGCGTCGACGACCCGCGCCGCCTCATGCCGCGTCCAGCCGGTGTTGGCATCGGCCACCAGGATGTCCGTGTCGTCGAGGATGTCGCGACAGGCGCGGATGCGGGCGATGTCGTCGTCGGCATCGCCGCCCACCTTGAGCTGGAACTTGGTGTATCCCTCATCTTTGTAGCCGGCTATCTTCCTGGCCATCAGCTCGGGCGCTTCCTGCGAGATGGCGCGGTAGAGGCGCACTTCGTCCTGCGCCTTGCCGCCGAGCAGCGTGACCAGCGGCAGGCCAGCGACCTTGCCGAGCAGATCCCAGCAGGCGATGTCGAGCGGCGCCTTGACATAGGGATGCCCGTTCAGCGCCGCGTCCATGGCCCGGTTGACCGCGCCGAGATTGGTCGGGTCGAGGCCGATCAGCTTCGGCGCCACTTCCTCCATGCCGGCGCGCACGCCGCGCGCATAGGAGGGCAGATAGGCGGAACCCAGCGGGCAGCATTCGGCATAGCCGACAAACCCGCCATCGGTCTCGATGGCGATGACGGTGGAATCGAACACCTCGACGAAATTGCCGTTCGACCAGGAGTAGCGCCCCTCCTTCAAGGGGAGGTCGACCTGATGGATGCGGATGGCGGTGATCTTCATTGCTGCTCCTCAGACCACAACGAAGCCGTGCGCGTAGGGATCGCGGTCGTCTATTTGAATCGTGTTGAACCCGGTCACTCGCGCCCAGCCGGCAACGGACGGGATGATGGCCGGCTTGCCGCCGACCTCGGTCTCGTCCTCGACACGGCCCTCGAACAGCGAGCCGATGATGCTTTCGTGGACGAATTCGTCACCCGCCTTCAGCCGGCCGAGCGCATGCCATTGCGCCATGCGCGCCGAAGTGCCCGTGCCGCAGGGCGAGCGGTCGATGGCCTTCTCGCCATAGAAGACCGCGTTGCGCGCATGCGCTTGCGGCTTCGTCGGCGCGCCGGTCCACAGAATGTGGCGCAGGCCGCGAATGTCCGGCTTCTCGGGATGGACGATTTCGTGCTGCGCGTTGAGGATTTCGCGCAGTGCGCGGCTCCAGCCGATGAGGTCGCCGGCCGTATGATCGGCCATGTCGCGGAAGGCCTCCTGCGGTTCGACGATGGCGTAGAAATTGCCGCCATAGGCGATGTCGACCGTCAGTTCGCCGAGCCCCGGCACATCTGCTTTCAGGCCGCGCGCGTGCAGGAAGGACGGCACGTTGGTCAGCCGCACCTTCTCGACGAAACGGTCCTTCTGCTCATACGCGGCGATCACCAGGCCGGCTGGCGTGTCGAGGCGGACGACGCCGTTCTCACGCGGACGGATCAGCCCGTTCTCGATGCCGATGGTGATCGTGCCGATCGTGCCGTGGCCGCACATGGGCAGGCAGCCCGAGGTCTCGATGAACAGGACGCCGACATCGCAATCGTCGCGCGTCGGCGGATACAGGATCGAACCCGACATCATGTCGTGGCCGCGCGGCTCGAACATCAGGCCCGTGCGGATCCAATCGTATTCGGCGATGAAATGCGCCCGCCGCTCGAGCATGGTGGCGCCGTCGAGCAACGGTCCGCCGCCGGCCACCACGCGCACCGGGTTGCCGCAGGTATGTCCATCAATGCAGGTGAAGGTGCTGACCGCCATTTTTTCCTCTCAGAACCGGTCGGGCCGGAATGGACCGATGTCGATCGACGGCGCCTGCCCGAGTACCAGATCGCCGACCAGTCGCGCCGTGGCGGCCGACTGCGTCAGGCCCAGATGTCCGTGACCGAAGGCATAGACAATGCGCGGGCTGGCCGGGGCGCGGCCGATCACCGGCAGGGAATCGGGCATGGAGGGGCGCGACCCCATCCATTCGATGCCGCCCTCGCGTTTCAGGCCGGGCATGAAGGCGGCTGCCTTGTCGAGCATGTGGCGCGCCCGCTTGAAGTTCACCGGCGCCTCGAAGCGCGCCAGTTCCGAGGCCCCGCCGACGCGGATGCCGGTGTCGAGCGGCGTGACGACAAAGCCATGCGCGGCGAAGATGAGCTGCCGCTTCAGGTCGAACGCGCCGGGCGGCAAGGTGGTGTTGTAGCCGCGCTCCGGCGTCACCGGCATGCGGTCGCCCAGCGAAGCGGCCAGGGTCTTCGACCAGGGGCCGGCGGCGAGCACCACATGGCCGGCACGCAGCGCCTTCCCGTCTTCCAGAACCAGTTCGACGCCACCATTCTGCGGCGCGAGCCGCGTGACGGCTCCCTGCAGCACCCGCGCGCCGTGCGCCTCGGCAGCCCTGAGCAGCGCCAGCGCATAGTCGCGCGGATCGCTGACGGTCTGCCATTGCGGCAGGAAAACGCCGCGGACCAGGCGCGGCGAAAGTCCGGGCTGCAACTCGGCAAGCCGGTCGTCCGCCACATGCTCCACCGTGATGCCGGCGGCCTCGCAGCGCTGCCAGCCGGGCAGCGAGGCGCGCCATTCGGCCTCGCTCTCATAGAGTTCCAAGGCCCCGTCGGCGCGCACCATGCCGCCGATGCCGGCCTCGTAGACCAGCGCGGCCGTCTCGCGTTCCGACAGGCGGTTGAGCGCGGCCAGCGCAGCGGTGCTCGCCTCCACGCGGCCGGACATGGATGCGCGGAAGAAACGCAGGAGCCAGGGCAGCACGGCGGCGAACTCGGCCGGCGGGATGGCCAGCGGACCGAGCGGGTCGACCAGCCATTTCGGCGCCTTGAGCAGGATGCCCGGCGAGGCGAGCGGCTGGATGGCCGGAAAGGCGAAGGCGCCGGCATTGCCACGGCTGGCCGCGTTTGCCGGCTCATCGCGCTCGATCAGGACGACCTGCCGCCCGGCAGCCGCCAGGCGAAAGGCGCAGGCGATGCCGATAATGCCGCCGCCGACGATGGCGACATCGACCTGATCCTCCGCCCCGGCCTTGGCCATCCTCATCCCTCCATCATTCTCAAGGCTGGGTGTAGGCGGTCTTGACCGTCGTGTAGAATTCGACGGCGTAGCGTCCCTGCTCGCGCGAGCCGAAGCTCGACGCCTTCGTGCCGCCGAACGGCACGTTGTAATCGACGCCCGCGGTCGGCAGATTGACCATCACCATGCCCGCCTGCGATTTCGCCTTGAAGTCGCTGGCATGTTTCAGCGAGGTGGTGCAGATGCCCGATGAGAGGCCGAACTCGGTGTCGTTGGCCACCGCCAGCGCCTCGTCATAATCCTTGACCCGCACGACGCTCGCCACCGGGCCGAAGACTTCCTCGCGGTTGATGCGCATGTCGTTCGCCGTCTCGGTGAACAGAGCCGGCGCCATGTAGAAGCCCGGCTTGTCCAGCGTCAACCGATCGCCGCCGAAAGCCAGCTTGCCGCCCTCCTGTCCGGCGATCTCGACATAGGCGAGGTTCTGCTCAAGCTGCTTCTCATCGACCACCGGGCCCATTTGCGTCTTCGGGTCGAGCGCGTCGCCAACCACCAGCGCCTGCAGCTTTTCCGTCAATGCGGACACAAAGCGGTCGTGGATGTTCTCTCCCACCACCAGGCGGCTGGACGCCGTGCAGCGCTGGCCGGTGGAGAAGAACGCGCCGTTCAGCGCCGCGCCGACGGCCACATCGAGATCGGCGTCGTCGAGCACGACGAGCGGGTTCTTGCCGCCCATTTCGAGCTGTACCTTCTTCAGGTGCTGGCCGCAGGCAGCGGCAATGCCGCGCCCGGTCGGCACGGAGCCGGTGAAGGAGATGGCCCTGACCTTCGGATTCTCGATCATGCGTGGGCCGAGTTCCGAGCCGCGCCCGCCGACGAGGTTGAACACGCCGCGGGGCAGGCCCGAGCGCGACAGGATTTCGGCCAGCGCCCAGGCGCAGCCCGGCACCAGTTCGGCGGGCTTCAGCACCACCGTGTTGCCATAGGCCAGCGCCGGCGCCACCTTCCAGGCGGGAATGGCGATCGGAAAGTTCCATGGGGTGATCAGGCCGATGACGCCGACCGGCTCGCGGCGCATGTCGACCTCGACGCCGGGCCGTATCGACGACAGGCGCTCGCCGGGCAGTCGGACCGCCTCGCCGGCGAAGAACTTGAAGATCTGGCCGGCGCGCATCGCCTCGCCGATGCCCTCGGCCAGCGTCTTGCCTTCCTCGCGCGACAGGAGGCGGCCAAGCTCGTCCTTGCGGGCGAGGATTTCCGTGCCCACCGCGTCGAGTATGTCGAAACGCTGCTGCGGCGTCGACGACGCCCAGCCTGGCGCCGCCGCATGGGCGGCGTCGATGGCGCGGTCCAGGTCGGCCGCACCGGAGCGCGCCGCCTGGCCGATCACGTCACGCGTGTCGGAAGGGTTGACGTTCTCGACCCGGCTGTCGCCGCCGATCCATTCGCCTTCCATGTAATTGTCGAACCGCATCGAACCCGTTTCGCCTGACGCCATCTGTCGAACACTCCCGCTTGTTTGGATTTGCAGCTTGTCGTAGCGCAGGACGACCGGCCAGTCATGCGATGCTTCGTCATGCTGGCCTGCCGTTTGCGCATGAAGCTCAGGCGGCGAGCCTGGTCACGTCCGGCAGGGCCGGGCGCGTGGCGATGGCGTGGCGAATGATCGCCTCCGCCCGTTTGCGGTTGTCGCCCGACAGCGGCATGCGCGGCATGCGTACGCGCTCATTGGTGTTGATCTCCAGCGCCTCGGCCAGCTTGATGTTCTGCACCAGATAGGTGGAGACATCGAGGTCGAGCATCGGACGGAACCAGCGATAGATGGCACGCGCCTCGTCCACGCGTCCGGCCCTGGCCAGGCGATAGATCGCCACGGTTTCGCGCGGGAAAGCGACGACCAGGCCGGCCACCCAGCCGACCGCGCCCATGGCCAGCGCCTCGAGCGCCAGGTTGTCGACGCCGGTGAACACATCGAAACGGTCGCCGAAATGACTGAGCAGCTCGGTCGTGCGGCGAATGTCGTCGGAGGATTCCTTGACCGCGACGAAGCGCTTGTCGCCGGCCAGCTTCTCCATGATGTCGATGGTCACGTCAACGCGGTAGGCGACGCGGTTCGAATAGATCATCACCGGCAGGTCGCCGGCCGCCGCGACAGCGCCAAGCGTCGCGGCCGTCTCTTCGGGATTGGTGTGGTAGATCGGGCTCGGCACGACCATCAAGCCATCGGCGCCCGCCTTGGCGGCCTTCTGCGCCATGGCCGCCGCATCGCGCGTCGCAGCTTCCGAAACGGTCATCAGGACCGGCTTGCCGGCGGCGACGGAGCGCGCCGTCTTCAGCACCTGAAGGCGCTCCTCCTGCGACAGCATGGATCCCTCACCCAGCGAGCCGCAGACGATCAAGCCATCGCAGCCGGCGTCCATCTGCAGGGCGAAGCAGCGCGCCATCTCGTTGTGATCGAGGTCGTCATTGTGGGTGAACTTGGTCGTCACCGCCGGGAAAACACCGTTCCACATGGTCGAAACTCCTCTCCGGAACTCTCGCGGCGATCCATGCCGGGATCGCTGCAGCGAACATAAGCGCAAACCACGGTTTCCGGAGCCGGGATCCGCGCCATCCGGTTTTCTCTTTAACTTGAATTGGATCCAATATACAATAGCCAAAATGAAGCAAGGAAGCGCTTCAGACGATTTCGCCTGAACGCGATTTGCGTTAACAGGCGGCTTTGACAGGCGACGCACGAAGGTGGAATGCAATGAAACTCGAGACAGTCGACGTCAGACAATCCGCCTCGGCGGCCGATCTGGTTTTCGAGGCGTTGCGCAAGGCGATCGTCGAAGGCGCGCTGGCCGGTGGCGAGCATCTGCGCCAGGATCGCATCGCCCAGATGTTCAACACCAGCCGCATTCCCGTGCGCGAGGCGCTGAAGCGGCTCGAGCAGGATGGGCTGGTGACGAACGAGCGCTACAAGGGCACGGTGGTGGCCGAACTTTCGACAATGGAAGTGGAGGAAATCTTCGAGTTCCGCGCCCTCATCGAAAGTGAGATGATCCGCCTGGCGGTGCCACGCCTCGACGCGGCTCGGCTCAGCGAGGCGCGTGGCCATCTGGAGGATTTTGCCGGGGAAGCCGACCCATCGCTGTGGGGGACGATCAACCGCAATTTCCACTACAGTCTCTATGCGGCGGCCGAACGCCCCTACCATCTGCAAATCGTCCACTCGTCGCTCGACCGGGTGGACCGCTACCTGCGGGCCCAGCTGACGCTGACCGACGGCATGCGCCAGGCGCGACATGAGCACCAGGCGATCTTCGACGCCTGCGCGCGCGGCGACGCGGACGAGGCCGCCAGCCTCACCCGCGCCCATATTCTCGACGCCAGCCGGTCGCTGATCGCCTTCCTGGAGAAAAGGCGGCGCTGACGCGCCGCCTTCATTCGACGCCTAAGGTCAGCGTTTCATGGAAACGCTGAACCGGTCTATCTCATTGCCCTTCGCATTTATGCGGACGTCAGGTGATTCCACCTGGCAGTTCAAATGCCATAGCCGATCGGCACAAGCCGCTCAGCAGGTGCCGGGGCGCATCACGCGATAGCCCTCGGCGCGCGCCGTGCAGGCATTGCCGAAGGTGCGCACACTGCCGCCGCGGCGCGCACAGACCGGGCTGTACTCGCGCGTGCAGAATTGCGGCCTCTCAGGCCGGTCCGGGCGGCCTGGACGATCCGGACGGCCGGGCCGATCCGGACGATCCGACTGCGCCCGGCATTGGCCGGGGTGCAGGATGCGGGCTCCCGAGGCGCGCGCCGTACAGGCATTCGGGAAGGTGTGCTCCCGGCGACCGTCGCGGGCGCAGACCGGCGCGTATTGCTGGGTGCACATCTGCGGACGATCGGGACGCGGCGGACGTGGTCGGTCGGGCCCTTCGTCCACCACCACCGTACAACTGGCCAAGATCACCGCGGCGGCAAACAGCGCGCCGAGGCGAGACAACAAGGTCGAAACAAGCACAGGAAAACCCTCTCTCAAATCATGGCGGCATCCCGCCTTTTCATCCCGAGAGGGAGATTATCCTATTTTTCACCTGTCGCCAGCCAATTGCGCGACCCGAGCGGCCCGTTTCGTCGATATAATTCGCCGGCTACCCATTCATTGTGCCCCGACAGGACCCGACAAGCATCCGCACAGTGGCAAAACGCCTTTGCCCGAAGCCGATGCGCGGCCGCGCAACCGGCTATTGGGAAGCAGGCATGCAATTGGCGTCGATCGGTCCCTTTCCATCGCAACTGGGATCGCCGAGCTGACCAAGCGTCGCCGGCGGCAACGGCGCCGCCGAAGGCGCCCGCGACCATGGATTGGCACATCCGGCAAGCGACAGGGTCAACGGGACGAGCAGGGCTCCGCAAAACAGAGACCGCAACGAGTGTTTTGAGAACATGGTTCTTCCTCAAGCCAGCCGCGCAGCGCGCGACTCAAGCCCCCGCTTCAAGCAACGGCACTACCTAAGGTTGTTCATTGTGTCAATTTCTGGAAAGCAGGTCGCTCGTCCACCATTCTTTTCCTGCCAGGCGCCGATCGAGCGACGGGTCTTGAACCCGGCCAGGCCGTCGGCGCCGCCGACATCGTGGCCTAGACGCTCCAGCCCGCGCTGCAGGGCGGCCACATCGGCACGGTCGAAACCGGACACGCGCTGCCAGGCGCCGGCGAATTCGGCATTGCCATACATGATGCGGTCGCCCGCATGGCCGACGAACAGCGCGTAGAGGTCGCTCTCATTGTAGTCCTTCAGCCGGTAGAAATTCGGCGTGACGATGAAAGCCGGGCCGTAACGTCCGGCGGGCATCATCAAGAAGCCCTCACCGCGCAGCTCATGGGCGGGAAACGCCTTGCCGCCGATGCGGCGAATGCCGAGCGCCTGCCAGTCGGCGATCCGCCGGCCGCGATCCGGTCCTTCGAGCGCGCAGGACACGCTGTCGGGCACCGTCACCTCGAACCCCCAATCGCGGCCCTTCACCCAGCCATGCTGGACCAGATAGTTGGCGATCGAGGCCAGCGTGTCGGCTTCCGAGTTCCAGATGTCGGCACGCCCGTCGCCATCGCCATCGACGGCATACTTCAGATAGGAGGTCGGCATGAATTGCGGCTGGCCCATGGCGCCGGCCCATGAAGAGCGCATGGCACGCGGACCGACGCCACGCTTCTCGACCATTTCCAGCGCCGCCAGAACCTCCTGGCGGAACATCTCCTTGCGGGTGGCGAGAAATGCCTTGGTGCCCAGAACCTCGAACGCATCGTAGGGGATCCTGGCGCTGCCGAAACCCGATTCACGACCCCAGATGGCCAGCAGGATGCCACGCGACACGCCATAGCGCCGTTCGATGGCGCCAAGCACGCCATCCAGCCTACCGGCCCGTGCGCGGCCGCCCGAGACCACCCCGCCAATGTGCTGGAAGTAGGCGGCCGGCGCGCGGAATTCCGCCTGATGCTGGGCCGAGCCGCGCGGCTTGCTTTCGCCCGGCAGGATCAGATCGGGCAGTTTCAGGTTCGGCGTGACGCCGGCGAAGGCGGCCTTGAACGTCGCCGGCGAAATCCCGCGCCGCTGCGCCTCGGGCCAGAGATCGTTGGTGAGCCATGTCTGGAACTGCCGGTCGACGGATTGCGCCGCCGCGGCGCCGGCGATCACGCTGGCGATCAAGACAAACATCACACGGAAAAGTTGCGACGGCTTCACGGCGTATCTCCCTCAAAGGCGCGGCGGTGCGCCCTATCGCATCGGCCCGAAGATCGGAATCGATTTTCGGAAAGCCGATGCGTAGATTCAAAATTTCAGAGCGTCCTTGTGTAGCGTCCAAATGGACGCACGGCGCTCTAAAACGTCGTGCGCGATCTGAGCGCGGCCGACAGCGTCCCCTCGTCGAGATAGTCGAGTTCCCCACCCACCGGAACGCCATGGGCAAGCCGGGTCACCTTGACGCCGAGACCGGACACCTGGTCGGTGATGTAGTGCGCCGTCGTCTGCCCCTCGACCGTCGCGTTGACCGCCAGGATCAGTTCGGTAATCCCGCCGGCGGCAACGCGGCTCACCAGACCCTTGATGTTCAGATCGTCGGGCCCGACGCCGTCGAGCGGCGACAGCGTGCCGCCGAGCACGTGATAGCGCGCGTTCATCGCCGCGGCGCGTTCGAGCGCCCACAAATCGGCGACATCCTCGACGACGATCAGCGTGGTGTCCTCTCGGCGCGGGTCGGTGCAGATGGTGCAGGGATCGCTGGTGTCGACATTGCCGCAATTTGAGCAGATGCGCACCCGGTCGAGCGCCTCGGCCATGGCGGCGGACAGCGGCGCGAAAAGCTGCTCCTTCTTCTTGATCAGATGCAGCGCCGCACGGCGTGCCGAGCGGGGTCCGAGCCCGGGCACGCGAGCCAGGAGCTGGATCAGGCGTTCGATTTCAGGGCCGGCGATGGATTTGGACATTAGCCGCTAAAGGCCCTCAACTTAAATCCGGTCGTTGTTCTTTGAGGTGATTGAAATTCACCGCATCGAAATCCCTCTGCATCGCAGCCAGGTACAGACCAAGATCTGAGGTTATCAGCATCAAGTCCCTTTCTCTCTCCAAAGCCTTAAGGATTGCAGCATCCGTCAACCCCAACCGGGCGTAATCCGGCTGTTCGACCGCGCTCCTGCTGGGCACGGAGAACTCAAAAAACTCTAAAGTCATCCGTTTCAAAACTTCAGAGAAGCGATCCCGGACCGGCAAAGCGAAATGCCTGATCAAATTTGACGTTTCGGTAGCGATGTTCGGCAGTATTGATAGCTGTGCTGCATCTCTCACGATCTTCTGGAGCAATTCGAAGTCCGTCACGTCGAATGCCCTGAGCCGCTTGTGGCTGGAAATATAATTCTCCCCAGCATTTCCCACACACAACAGCACCAGCAAATTCGAATCTACAAGTAGTTTTCGACCGCGCAACAGCGGCAACACTAAGCAGCGTCCTTAAGGATACGATCCTTAACAGACAATAACTTTCGATCTACATCAGAAATCCGGACTGTCTTGTACCAACGTTCGCCGTATGAAGAGAACATCGCACTGACAAACTTACTCTCCGAACGAGCGGATCGAGACCATGGGCGCCGAAATCCTATGGTGATGTTCCAAATAGCTTCTGCCGGATCAAACTCAACCTCTTCCAATCCGATTTCGTCGATACCTTCATCGGCGTAGAGATCAAGTATAACTGTTTTGGCCTCAACAACGGCCTGCTTCATTTCCATGACGGCTTCTCGCTCATAATAAGAATGATAGCATATTTCATTCTAGAACGGCAATTTCATGCCCGGCGGAATCGGCAGGCCGGCCGTCATCTCCTGGGTCTTCTGCTGCATGATCGCCTCGACCTTGGCCTTGGCGTCATTGTGGGCGGCGAGAATCAGGTCTTCCAGGATCTCCACATCGTCCTCCTTGAAGAGCGAGGGATCGATGTCGAGCTTCTTCATTTCGAACTTGCCCGACAGGATCACCTTGACGGCGCCGCCGGCGGCCTGGCCCTCGGCTTCCATCTGGGCAATTTCTTCCTGCATTGCCTGGAACTTGGCCTGCATTTCCTTTGCCTTGCCCATCAGGCCCATGAGATCGCGCATGGTGGTCTCCAATCTTCTCAGAAATCGTCGTCTTCGTCCGGTTCCAGTTCGGCAACCGGTTCGGTGTCTTCCACTGCAGCGTCGGGAATGCGCACGTCGATGATGCGCGCGCCGGGGAACTTCTGCAGGATCGCCGCCACCGCGGGATCGGCCCTGGCGTCGGCCATGACGCTCTGCCGGCGGCCCTCCTCTTCCTCCGAAAGGGTAGGGTCGCCCTGTTCGCTCGACAGCGAAACGATCCAGCGGCGGCCGGTCCAGTCCTTCAGCCGGCTGGTCAGGTCGCCGAGCAGGGTCTTCGGCGCGCCTTCGGCCAGATTGAGCGAAAGCCGCCCCGGCTCGATCTGCACGAGCCGCACATAGCGCCTGAACAGAACCTTGAAGGCCATGTCCCGGTTGGCGTCGGCCAAATCGGCAATGTCCTGCAACGAGGCGAGCGGCATCGTGTCGGCCGGCTGCTCCTGCATTGTGGGCGGGATCGGCGCGGGCGCTTCCTCCTCGGCAAAGGCCGGCTGGACGAGCCGCATGGCCTGTCCGCCGCCCGATACCGGCATGCGCTGCGCGGAGACGGCGCCGGTCATCGCGGCATCGCCGCCATGGCTTCCCCCGTTGCCCCCGCCATTGCCAACCGGGGCGGACGGCGCGGGGCCGGACGAATGCCCGTTGCCGCTACCGGCAGGCCGGTCTTCGATCGTCTTCAGCGCCTCGTCGAGCGTCGGCAGATTGGCCGCGTGGGCGATGCGGATCAGCACCATTTCGCCGGCGGCCATCGGCCGGCCAGACGACTGCACTTCCTGGATGCCCTTCAGCAGCATCTGCCAGGCGCGCGACAGGACGCGAACGGAAAGCGCTCTGGAAAACTCAAGCCCGCGCACGCGTTCGTCTTCGGAAAGTGCTGCGTCCTCGCCGGCTTCGGGCACGAAGCGCAGCCGGGTCACCAGATGGTTGAACTCGGCCAGGTCGTTGAGCACCGTCGCCGGATCGGCGCCGACATCGTATTGCGCGCGGAACTCGGCCAGCGCGGCCGCCACGTCGCCCTTCATCAGGTGCTCGAACAGGTCGATGACGCGCGAGCGGTCGGCCAGCCCCAGCATGTCGCGCACGGTGCCGGCCGTCACCTTGCCGGACGAATGGGCGATCGCCTGGTCGAAGATCGACTGTGCGTCGCGCATCGAGCCTTCGGCGGCCCGGGCGATCATCGCCAGCGCATCGTCCTCGGCCTCGACATCTTCCAGCCCGCCGATGCGCGCCAGGTCCGTCTTGATAACGGCGGCATCGATGCGGCGCAGGTCGAAACGCTGGCAGCGCGACAGGATGGTGATCGGCACCTTGCGGATCTCGGTGGTGGCGAAGATGAACTTCACATGCGGCGGCGGTTCCTCGAGCGTCTTCAACAGGCCGTTGAAGGCCTGGTTGGAGAGCATGTGGACCTCGTCGATGATGTAGACCTTGTAGCGCGCCGAGACCGGGGCGTAGCGCACCTGCTCGATGATCTCGCGGATGTCGTCGATGCCGGTGTGCGAGGCCGCGTCCATCTCGATGACATCGACATGGCGGCCTTCGAGGATGGCGCGGCAGTGCTCGCCCTCCTGCGAAAGCTCCACCGTCGGCTGGTCGATCGCGTCGGTCTTGTAGTTCAGCGCGCGCGCCAGGATGCGCGCTGTGGTCGTCTTGCCGACCCCGCGCACGCCGGTCAGCATCCATGCCTGGGCGATGCGGCCCGCGGCGAACGCATTGGTCAGCGTGCGGACCATCGGCTCCTGGCCGATCAGGGTCGAAAAATCGCTGGGACGGTATTTGCGTGCCAGAACCCGGTAGGCGCCGCCGGCCTTGTCGCTTGCTTTGCTGCCGGCCTCGGTCATTGGGTCGCTGCGCTCCGTTCGCTGTCCTGTGCTTGTCCAATGTCCACTTGGAGTACATTGGCCGTCAATGGACAAAATGGACAAAATGGACAAACCGGATGGCAAGGCGGGAGGCTGGCACGGCGACCCGTGCCTGGCTCGTTAGGGCTGCTTCCTTCCGGACCTGACCCGGTTGGCGAGTGGCTCGTCCACCACCAACCTCCCGGTTCCCATATCGGCAATCCTGGCGGCAAATGCAAGGGAGGAGATGCGCTTTCCCTGGTCCACGCAATCAATCGCTTGCAGGGGCGGTCGCAGCCCTCTAGCTTTTGTGGAAAGACCAAGAGGGATGCCATGCTGCCGGGCGACAAGCCAGGATTCGAGCTCGACCCGCGGCTGGAGGCCGAGAGCCTGCACGTCATGTGGCTCGGCCTGTGCGAATTGCGCATTCGCGACGACCGTCGCTGGCCGTGGCTGCTGCTCATCCCGCAACGGCCCGGCGCGGAGGAAATCCATGATCTGACGCCGCTCGACCAGGCGATGGTCAGCTTCGAGACCAACATGGTCTCGCAGGCGCTGAAGGACACGACAGGCTGCACGAAGATCAATTGCGCGGCGCTCGGCAATGTGGTGCGGCAACTGCACATTCATGTGGTGGCCCGCAACGAGGGCGACGCCGGCTGGCCCGGTCCGGTCTGGGGCCATGGCTTACGCGAGCCCTACCGGCGTGAGGATCTGCACCAGCTTGCCGAAACCATACGCGCGAAACTATGATCATGGCGGCACAACGGAACCCTCTTCATCGATGATCGCTTTTCCCCTTGATGAGCCTCGGGCCGAGGCCAGCCTGCGCGTTGCGTTCTCCGGCAACCTGATCGATCGGCAGGCCGAAACGCGCGCCGACGACGCGGCGGTGCGGGCACTTGAATGTCTCGACGCACGGCTGCTCGTGCTTGGCGAAGGCCGCATCTGCCTGCGCATCGAAGGCGAGGACGCATTCAACCCGTATTTCTCCCGCCATGACGCTGAAGCGCTCGCGGTCCGTTTCGGCGAGGCGGTCCTGCTCGGCCACGAAGGCGGTGCGCCGGTGCTGGCGGTTTCCTCGGACATCGACCCGGAGGCGCTGCCCAAGGGCATCAAGGCCATCGATTACCGCTCGGTCTACATTCAGGACCTGATCGACCGCACCGCGCTTGGCGCGCTGGCTCAGGGGGCAGCCCTTGTCGCCTGGCATCAGAACCACCGCTTCTGCGGCCGCTGCGGCGGCGAGACCGAAATGCGTGCCGGCGGCTACAAACGCGTCTGCAGAGCCTGCGGGCGCGAGCATTTTCCCCGCACAGACCCGGTCGTCATCATGCTGGCGCTCAGAGGCGACACGTGCCTGCTCGGCCGCGGGCCGCATTTCGCGCCCGGCGCCGTCTCATGCCTGGCCGGTTTCGTCGAGCCGGGCGAGACGATCGAGGCGGCGGTGCGGCGGGAGATTGCCGAAGAATCGAGCATCGCCATCGGCCAGGTCGCCTATCATGCCAGCCAGCCCTGGCCGTTTCCCTACACGCTGATGATCGGCTGCTACGCAGAGGCGACGAGCACGGCGATCGTCATCGACGAGAACGAGCTGGAGGAATGCCGCTGGTTCTCGCGCGCCGAGGTGCGCTTGATGCTGGAGGACAAGCATCCCGAAGGCTACCGCGTGCCGCCCGGCGGAGCCATCGCCAACATCCTCATCCGCGACTGGGCGTCCAGCGTTTCATAGAAACGCGGAACCTGTCTATCTCATTGTTTTTCCGTATTTATGCGGACATCAGGTGATTCCACCTGACTGCAAACTGCTATAGGGATCAATCCTCATCCTCGCTCTGCAGGGCGCGGAAGGGGTGGCCTTCGTAGACGCCCAGGATGCGCACCTCGCGCGAGAAGAAACCCAACTCCTCCAGCGCCAGCGCGACGTTGCGGTCGTCCGGGTGCCCCTCGATATCGGCATAAAACAGGGTCGAGAAGAACTTGCCGCCGAGCTGATAGCTTTCCAGCTTGGTCATGTTGACGCCGTTGGTCGCGAAGCCGCCCATCGCCTTGTAGAGAGCGGCAGGCACGTTGCGCACACGGAAGATGAAGGTGGTCATCATCGTCTGGTCCGGCGTCTTGCGCCGCGCCCAGCTCTTCTCCTTCGACAGGACGACGAAGCGGGTGACGTTGTTGTCCGTGTCCTCGACATTCTCCATGGCGATGTCGAGGCCATAGAGATCGGCAGCCAGCAGCGGTGCCAGCGCCGCGTTGGAGCGGTCGCCGATTTCCGCGACGAGGCGGGCGGCGCCGGCCGTATCGCCGGCGACCGTGCCCTTCCAGCGATGCTTGCGGATGATCTTGCGGCACTGGCCGAGCGCGTGGATATGGCTGTAGACGGTCTTGATCTCCTCCGTCCTGACGCCCGGCAGCACCATGAGCTGGAAATGGATCGGCAGGAAATACTCGCCGACGATGTGCAGCTTCGATTGCGGCAGCAGATGGTGGATGTCTGCAACGCGGCCGGCGATGGTGTTTTCGATCGGGATCATCGCCAGATCGGCCTTGCCGGTCTCAACGGCGTTGAAGGCATCCTCGAAGGTCGGGCACGGCAGCGGCTCCATGTCGGGAAACATGTTGCGGCAGGCCGTGTCGGAATTGGCTCCGGGTTCGCCCTGGAAGGAAATCTTGTTGGTCTTGGCTGCCATTTTCAAAGGTCCGTGGTGGCTGAAAGAAACTTGCGGGCGCGCTGCAGGTCGTCGGGCGTATCGACGCCGAGCGGCACCGAGCCGACGATCTCGGCATCGATGCGCATACCGGCTTCGAGCGCGCGCAATTGCTCTAGGCTTTCGCGCTTTTCCAGCGGCGAAGGCCGCAAATTGACAAAACGCGTCAGCGCGGTGCGGCGATAAGCATAAATGCCGACATGATGATAAAGCGGCCCCTCGCCCCATGGAGCCGTGGCGCGGGTGAAATAGAGCGCGCGCAGCCGGGTCGGCCGGTCCGCGCCGGGCGCACCGACGATCTTCACAACGTTCGGATTGGTCTTCTCCGCCTCGTGGGTGATTTCCACGCCGAGCGTGGCGATATCGACGGTGGGGTTCTCGAGCGGCCCCAGAACGGCGCCGATGTCGCCCGGCGGAATGGTCGGCAAATCGCCCTGCAGGTTGATGATCGTGTCACAGGCGCCATTCGGATCCAGCTTGCCGAGCGCTTCGAAGATGCGGTCGGAACCCGATTGATGGTCATCGCGCGTCATCACGGCCTCGAAGCCGGCGGCACGCACGGCAGCGGCCACCTGTGGCGAATCGGTGGCCACCACCACCCGCCCTACAGCGCTTTCACGCGCCCGCTCCGCCACGTGAACGATCATCGGACGGCCGGCGATATCGGCAAGCGGCTTGCCCGGCAGACGGGTGGACGCCATGCGCGCGGGGATTATGATCAAGGTGGGCATGATGGCGGGGCACCGTTGAGAAAAGCAAAAGTGGCAAAAAGTCTCACTTGGAAGTGCCTTATATGTGTTGCAAGCGCCGAGCAAAAGACCTAGTTTCCGCGCGATTTTACCGGCATCGGCCGAGCGCGGGGGACACGAGCGCGGGGGACCATGGTTTCCACGCCGCCGCGTGCGTCCGGAACAGGGAGCCTCAGGGCGAATGAACTCTTTCGAACTCAACAAGATCCTCGGCGCGCTGCTTGGCGCGGTTTTCGTCATCTTCTCGGTCAGCCTCCTCTCGGACGCGATCTTCAGCGCGCCGGCGCCGGCAACGCCCGGCTACGCCATAGAGGTCGCCGAGGACGCGGGACATGGCGGCGCGCAGGAAGAAGCCGCGCCCGAATCGATCGCCCCCCTTCTGGCGTCCGCCGATGCGAGCAAGGGCGAGGCCATCTTCAAGCGCTGCCAGGCCTGTCACACCGTCGATGACGGCGGCGCCAACAAGGTCGGCCCAAATCTTTGGGAGATCGTCGACCGGCCGATCGCCAGCCATGAGGGTTTCAGCTATTCGGCCAGCATGAAGGAATTCTCCGAAGGCGGCAGCAAGCTGTGGACCTATGAAAACCTCGATCACTTCCTGATCAGCCCGAAGGGCTTCATGCCGGGCACGGCGATGGCGTTTGCCGGCCTGAAGAAGATCGACGACCGTGCGAACCTCATCGCCTTCCTGCGCCAGCATGCCGCCACCCCGGCGGCGCTGCCGGAAGCCAGCGCCGAGGGTGGCAGCGATGCTGCTGCGGCGCCTGCCGAAGGCGGCGCATCCGAAGAAGCACCTGCTGAGGAAGCTCCCGCCCAGGAAGCTCCGGCAGAAGAGAGCCCTGCGCCGGAAGGCCAAGGCACCGCCAACTAACAAAAATTTAATGTCGCTAAACTTGAAAAAGCCGGGTTCACCCGGCTTTTTTAATGGCAAGTTCGGGAGAGGCTGGAATTGGAAGGCCACTTGCCTTGCACGGGTGATGGTCTACCTTCCGATCGGGAACACAAGAACGATGCGAGGAGTTTTGACGATGAGGGGAATCGGCGCAACAGCAACAATGGCGGTGTTTATCGCTGCGGTGCTTCTCTCCGCCGGCGGCCCCGCCAATGCCGAGGATGAATGGCTGACGAGCACCTCTCTGATCGACCCGGAGCTGGAGAGCGCGCCTCCCTTCGAACGCTATGATTACGTCAATCCGAACGCGCCCAAGGGCGGCACATTGAATTCCGTCGCGCTCGGCACGTTCGACAGCTTCAATCCGTTCATCGTGCGCGGCACGTCCGCCGCCGGACTGAACTATTTCGGCGGGTTCCTGTGGGACACGCTGATGCAGCAATCGGTGGCCGAGCCGGGCGCCAGCCACCCGCTCATAGCCGAGGCTCTCAAATATCCGGACGATTATTCGTCAGCCACCTATCGCATCAATCCCAAGGCGCGCTGGCACGACGGCACGCCGATCACAGCGGAGGATGTGGTCTGGTCGCTGAACATGCTGAAAGAGCACAGCGCGCAGCACACGCGCTATTTCTCCAGCGTGACCGAGGCCGTCGCCCTGTCGGAGCGCGAAGTGGAATTCCGCTTCGACCAGAAGGGCAACAAGGAACTGTTCCACATCATGGGCGATCTGCCGGTGCTGCCGAAACACTGGTGGGAGGGAACGGACGCCAGCGGCAAGAAGCGCGACTTCACCCAGCCGACACTGGAACGGCCGCTGGGCAGCGGCCCCTACAAGATCGAGAGTTTCAGGCCAGGCTCGGAGATCGTCTGGAAACGCGTCGAGGACTACTGGGGCGCGGACCTGGCGGTGAATGTCGGCCGCAACAACATCGATCGCAAGCGCTACACCTACATCCAGGACGACAATGCCGCCTGGCTCGCCTTTACCAAGGGTGGTCTGCAGGATATCCGCGTCGAAAATCGCGCCCGCCGCTGGGCGACCGAGTACAATTTTCCGGCCTTCGTGGCCGGCGATGTGATCAAGCACGAGTTTCCGACCGGCGGCGCCGAGCCGATGCAGGGCTTCGTCCTGAACGTCAGGCGGCCGCAGTTCGAGGATCGCCGCGTGCGCGAGGCGCTGACGCTCGCCTTCAATTTCGAGGACATGAACCGCACGCTGTTCTATGGCAGCTACACCCGCACGGACAGCTACTTCGAGGGATCGGAACTCGCCTCCAGCGGCCTTCCCGAAGGGCGGGAACTGGAGGTTCTCGAAGCGTTTCGCGACAAGCTGCCGCCGGAAGTTTTCACCGAAGAGTTCAAGCTGCCGGTTTACGACAACCCGCAGGCAGAGCGCCAATATCTGCGCGAGGCGATCAAGCTGTTCGCCGAAGCCGGCTGGAGCATCAAGGGCGGCCGGATGGTCAATGACGACACCGGCAAGCAGTTCCGCATGGAAATCCTGGGCAACAGCCCGACCGACGAGATTACCACCGGACCCTACATCGCCGCCTTGCGAAAGATCGGCATCGACACCTCGCTGCGCATCATCGACCCCTCGCAATATGTCAACCGCATCCGCAATTTCGACTATGACGCGGTGGCCAGCATCTTCGTCAATTCGCTTTCGCCGGGCAACGAACAGCGCGAATACTGGGGATCGCAGGCTGCCGACATTCCCGGCTCGCGCAACCTTGCCGGCGTCAAGGACCCGATTGTCGACGCGCTGGTGGAGAAGATCATCTATGCCGGCGACCGCGAGGAGCTGGTTGCCGCCAGCAAGGCGCTCGACCGGGTGCTGCTGTGGAACTACTACTGGGTGCCGCAATGGCACGCCTCCTATGTGCGCATCGCTTACTGGAACAAGTTCGGCATGCCCGAGAAGCAGCCGGAATATGCCGGCGTCGATCTCGATTCCTGGTGGATCGATCCCGAGCGTGAAAAAGCGCTGGCCGCCAAGTATCGGAGCCAGAATTGACGGGACCGACGCCTTCCGCGAGCGGCCTCTCGCGGCGCGAATTCATTGCGGCGGCCGGCGCGGCGCTTGCCCTGCCGCTGTTTCCCGGCGCGGGTCTCGCCAACATACCGGCCGGCGTGCCGCTGCATGGCCTTTCCGCCTTCGGCGACCTGAAATACTCCGAGGGCTTCAGTCATTTCGACTATGCGAGCCCGGAGGCGCCGAAGGGCGGCACGTTCAACTTCCAGCCCGGCTACTGGTATTTCAACCAGAATGTGCTGACCTTCAACACGCTGAACGCCTTCGTGCGCACGGGTGACGCCCCGCCGCGCATGGAACTCTGCTTCGACACGCTGATGACGCGCGCCTATGACGAGCCGGACGCCCTCTACGGCCTGCTGGCCGAAAGCGTGACCGTGTCGGAAGACCGCAACAGCTTCACCTTCAAGCTCAGGCCCGAGGCACGCTTCCACGACGGCACGCCGCTGACGGCGGAAGACGCCGCCTTCTCCTACATGCTGATCAAGGAAAAGGGTCATCCGCAACTCGCCCTGGCGCTGACGGAGCTGGAAGAAGCGGTGGCGGAAGAGCCGCACCGACTGCGCCTGACTTTTTCCGGCCGCCAGGCGCCACGCAACATCCTCACCGTGGCCAGCTATCCCGTTTTCTCGAAGAGTTTCATCGAGGAAAACGGGTTCGACAGTTCGCGCCTCGTGCCGCTGCTGGGCTCAGGACCCTACAAGGTCGGCCGATTTTCCGCCGGGCGCTACATCGAATACGACCGGGTCGAGGACTATTGGGCGCGCGATCTGGGCCCCGCCCGCGGCTTCAACCATTTCGACCGCATCCGCATCGATTTCTACCGCGACCGCAATGCCGGATTCGAGGCCTTCAAGAAGGGCGACACGCTGTGGCGCGAGGAGTTCACCTCGCGCACCTGGGCGACCGGCTACGATTTCCCGGCGATCAAGGACGGGCGCATCGTGCAGACGGAAATCCCCAATGAGAAGCGCCCGCAGCTCTACGGCCTGGTGCTCAACCAGCGGCGGGAGCAGTTCCGCGACGCGCGGGTGCGCGAGGCGATCAGCCTCTGTTTCGACTTCGAGTGGACCAACCGCAATCTCTTCTACGGCATCTATACGCGCTCTCATTCCTTCTTCGAGAACTCGCCCTACATGGCCGAGGGCCTGCCCTCGGACGAGGAACAGGCGCTGCTCGACCGGTTTCGCGGCGAGGCGCCGGAAGCGGCGTTCGGCGAAGCCGTCATGCAGCCCGTCTCCGACGGTTCGGGCCGCGACCGCGCCAAGCTGCGCGAGGCGCGGCGCCTCCTGACCGAAGCCGGCTGGACGCCGCGCGACGGTGTGCTGCACAATGAGAAGGGCACGCGTTTTGCGCTCGAATATCTCGTGCGGGACGAGATTTTCCTGCGCACCGATGCGAGTTTCACCGAGAATCTGCGCGCCATCGGCATCGACGCCTCGATCCGGCTGGTGGATGCCTCGCAATATCAGAGCCGGCAGGCCGGTTTCGACTTCGACATGATCTCGATGGCGATCGGCATGGTGCCGACGCCGGACGCCGACGGGCTGGAGCAGCTGTTCCATTCGCGCTCGGCGGGGGTCGAGGGGTCCTATAATTTCTCCGGAACCGCCGATCCCGTGGTCGATGCGCTTATCGGCATTGCCGGCCGGTCCACCACACGCGAGGAACTGACGGTGGCGCTGAAGGTGCTCGACAGGGTCTTGCGCGCGCGGCGCGACTGGATTCCAAATTGGCACTCGGCGAATCACCGCATCGCCCATTGGGACATGTTCGGCTACAGCGACAACAAGCCCGACTATTTCTTCCCCGTGGAATCCTTGTGGTGGCATGACGCGGAAAAGGCAAAGGCCATTGGCAAAGCATAAGGATCGCGTGATCAAAATCCCGATAATCACATTCGATAACAGGGCAGCCGGCTGATGGGCGCTTATATCCTCCGCCGGCTCCTGTTGATGATCCCGACGCTGCTCGGCATCATGGCCATCTCCTTCATCGTCGTGCAGTTCGCGCCGGGCGGACCCGTCGAACAGGTGATCGCGCAGATCACCGGCCAGGGCGGCGGGGCCGATGCCCGCATCTCCGGCGGCGGCGGCGATCTCGGCAATCAGAGTTTCAGCGGCGGTTCGGTCGAAGGAAGCGGCGTCACGTCGAAATATCGCGGCGCGCAGGGCCTCGATCCGCAGTTCATCGCCTCACTCGAGAAGCAGTTCGGCTTCGACAAGCCGCCGCTCGAGCGTTTCGGCATGATGCTGTGGAACTATGCCCGCTTCGATTTCGGCGAGAGCTATTTCCGCGACATCTCGGTGATCGACCTGATCATAGAAAAGATGCCGGTTTCCGTTTCGCTCGGTCTTTGGATCACGCTGATCTCCTACGGCATCTCCATCCCGCTCGGCATCCGCAAGGCCGTCAAGGACGGCTCGACTTTCGATGTGTGGACGAGCGGCATCGTCATCGTCGCCTACGCCATTCCCGGCTTCCTGTTCGCCATCCTGCTGATGGTGCTGTTCGCCGGTGGCTCGTTCTTCGACTGGTTCCCGCTGCGCGGGCTGACCTCGGACAATTGGGAGAGCCTGTCCTGGCCGGCGCGCATACTCGATTATTTCTGGCACCTGGCCCTGCCGCTGACGGCGATGGTGCTGTCGGCCTTCGCCACCACCACGCTTCTGACCAAGAACTCGTTTCTTGAAGAAATCCGCAAGCAGTATGTCATCACGGCGCGCGCCAAGGGCCTGTCGGAAAGGCAGGTGCTGTACGGCCACGTGTTCCGCAACGCGATGCTGATCATCATCGCCGGCTTCCCCGGCGCCTTCATCTCCTCCTTCTTCACCGGCTCGCTGCTGATCGAGAGCATCTTCTCGCTGGACGGGCTCGGTCTGCTCGGCTTCCGCTCGGTGATCGACCGCGATTATCCGGTGGTGTTCGCCACTCTCTACATCTTCTCGCTGATGGGCCTGTTCATCAGCCTGATCTCCGATATCACCTACACGATGATCGATCCGCGCATCGACTTCGACCGGAGGGATGTCTGATGTCGGATATCCAGGTGACGAGCGAGGTCGAGGCGGTGCGGCGCCGGATGGCGCGGCCATGGCTGTCGCCGCTCAACCAGCGCCGCTGGCAGAGTTTCCGCGCCAATCGGCGCGGCTACTGGTCTCTGTGGATATTCCTCCTCCTGTTCATCCTGTCGCTGTTCGCCGAATTCCTGGCCAACGACAAGCCGGTGCTCGCCTACTACAAGGGCGAGATCCTGGTTCCCGTCCTGGTCGACTATCCGGAAGAGAAATTCGGCGGCTTCCTTGCCGTCACCGATTACCGCGATCCGATCATCAACGAGGAGATTTCGGCCAATGGCTGGATGCTGTGGCCGCCGATCCGTTACTCCTACCGCACGGTCAACAACGAGATTCCGGAGGCCGCGCCGGCCAAACCCTCCTGGTTCTACACCAAGGAGGAGCGCTGCCAGCGATACCCGCTGGGCGCCGAGGACCCGGCCTGCACGCCCGGCAACTGGAACTGGCTCGGCACGGACGACCAGGCGCGCGACGTGCTTTCGCGCGTCATCTACGGTTTCCGCATCTCGGTCCTGTTCGGCCTCATCCTGACGGCCGCCTCCGCGCTGATCGGTGTCTCGGCCGGCGCCATTCAGGGCTATTTCGGCGGCTGGACCGACCTCCTGTTCCAGCGCTTCATCGAAATATGGTCGTCAGTGCCGGTGCTGTATCTCATCCTGATCATCGCCGCCGTCCTGCCGCCGGGCTTCTTCATCCTGCTCGGCATCATGCTGCTGTTCTCATGGGTGGCCTTCGTCGGTGTCGTCCGGGCGGAATTCCTGCGCGCCCGCAACTTCGAATATGTCAGCGCGGCGCGGGCGCTCGGCGTGCCCAACCGGACCATCATGTTCCGCCATCTTCTGCCCAACGCCATGGTGGCGACGCTGACCTTCCTGCCTTTCATCCTCAACGGCTCGATCACCACACTGACGTCGCTCGATTTCCTCGGCTTCGGCCTGCCGCCCGGTTCGCCCTCGCTCGGTGAGCTCTTGCGCCAGGGCCAGCGCAACCTGAATGCGCCATGGCTCGGCATCACCGGTTTCCTCAGCCTGTCCATCATGCTGTCGCTGCTGATCTTTGTCGGCGAGGCCGTGCGCGACGCCTTCGACCCGCGGAAGACGTTCAAATGAGCGCCACAATCCCGTATACTGACCGGATGACGAGAAGGACTTGAAACGATGGGCGTGATCACGGTCAAACACTATCGGGCATCGAAGCTGCCAGCGGATTTGCGCGCCGGGCTTGCCGATGACGCTCTCGTCAGCATCACGGTTGAAGAGGAAAGAGCCCAATACACCTCCTCTAGCGCGGCGACTTTGAAAGAACAGCTCGCGCGCGTCCGGAAATCGCTGAAACGTCCTGTCTCGAGCGAAGAGGCGGCGCAGCGGATCAGAGAACTGCGTGACGAGTGGGACGATTGATGGAGGCCATCAAGCGTCTCTATCTCGATACGAATGTCTTCATCGAACTTGGCGAAGGCGAGGATGCGCGGCAGCAGCTTCTGTACGACATCGTCGCCTCTCAAGCCGCTGGAGAACCATTGTTCCTATGCACCTGCGAACTGACGCTGGCGGAGCTTCTCGTCCGGCCTTATCGGGACCGCAACGACCAGCTTATCGAGCTATACGACAACTGGATATTCCGGGGAAACACCTGGTTGGACGTCGGCCCGGTGACACGGGATGTGCTGTGGGCCGCCGCTCTGGTGCGCCGCCAATATCCGGGTGTGAAACTGCCCGACGCTATCCACATTTCAGCGGCTTTCGGTTTCCAATGCAGCCATTTTCTAACTGCCGACCTGAAAGTTCCCGAAACTATCCAGATAACGAATGACCGATGGGGGAAACCAAAATCGTCTCCGGAACTGAGGATCGTCTCCTCCACGATCGAAAACCTGCAATCAATCCTGAGCAGCCGGGCATGACGGACGGCCCCCTCCTTTCCGTCCGCGATCTCTCCGTTTCCTTCACGCAAGGCGGTGACGAGACGCTGGCGGTCGATCGCGTCTCGTTCGACATCGGGCGCGGCGAGACGGTCGCGCTGGTCGGCGAGTCCGGTTCGGGCAAATCGGTCACCGCGCTTTCGGTGTTGAAGCTGCTGCCCTATCCGGCGGCCAGCCATCCTTCCGGCCAGGTGCTCTACAACGGCGTCGATCTGCTTTCCGCCGACGAGCCGACCTTGCGCAAGGTGCGCGGCAACGAGATCGCCATGATCTTCCAGGAGCCGATGACCTCGCTCAACCCGCTGCACACGATCGAGCGGCAGGTCGGCGAAATCCTCAAGCTGCATCGCGGGATGGGCGAGAACGCCGCCCGGCAGCGCACGCTGGAATTGCTCAACCAGGTGGGCATTCGCGAGCCGGAAAGGCGGCTCGGCGCTTTCCCGCATCAATTATCGGGCGGACAGCGCCAGCGTGTCATGATCGCCATGGCTCTGGCCAACGAGCCGGATTTGCTGATCGCCGACGAGCCGACCACGGCGCTCGACGTGACGGTGCAGGCGCAGATCCTCGAACTGCTCGCCAAGCTCAGGCGCGACAAATCCATGTCGATGCTGTTCATCACCCATGACCTCGGCATCGTGCGCAAGATCGCCGACCGGGTCTGCGTGATGACCGAGGGCAAGATCGTCGAAAGCGGTCCGACCGAGCAGATCTTCGCCAATCCCCAGCACGCCTATACGCGCCACCTGATCGCGGCCGAACCGAAGGGCACGCCGCCAAAGGCCGACCTCACCGCCGCAACGGTGATGGAAGGCCGCGACATCAAGGTCTGGTTCCCGATCAAGAAGGGGCTGCTTCGGCGCACGGTCGACCACGTCAAGGGCGTCGATGGCGTGGATCTCACGGTGCGCGCCGGGCAGACGCTGGGCGTCGTCGGCGAATCGGGCTCGGGCAAGACGACACTCGGCCTGGCGCTGGCGCGGATGATCTCGTCACAGGGAGAAATCCGCTTCTCGGGCAAGGAGATCGACCAGCTCAGCTACCGCCAGATGCGGCCCTATCGCCATGCGCTGCAGATCGTCTTCCAGGACCCCTACGGCTCGCTCAGCCCGCGCATGTCGATCGCCGAAATCATCCAGGAGGGATTGCGCGTCCATCAGCCGGGCCTGTCCCTGCAGGAACGCGACGATCTGGTGATCGATGCGCTGAAGGAGGTGGACCTCAACCCTGAGACCCGCTTCCGCTATCCGCACGAATTCTCCGGCGGCCAGCGGCAGCGCATCGCCATCGCCCGGGCGATGGTGCTGAAGCCCCGTTTCGTCATGCTTGACGAGCCGACGTCGGCGCTCGACATGAGCGTGCAGGCGCAGGTGGTGGACCTCTTGCGCGATTTGCAGAGAAGGCACAATCTGGCTTACCTGTTCATCAGCCACGATTTGAAAGTGGTGCGGGCGCTGGCCAATGAGGTCATCGTCATGCGCTCGGGAAAGGTCGTCGAGGCCGGGACGGCGGAGCAGATTTTCGACGCGCCGCAAACCGACTATACGCGTGCGCTGATCGCCGCTGCCTTCAACATCGAAGCCACGCCGGGAGGCGTGGTGAGCGAGTAGTAACAGCATCGTGCTTTGGGAATTTCAGGGGCCATCATGAACACACCGGCACGCGGCCGCATTCTTCTGTCCATCACGGGTTTCAACCCGCAGCGCTGGTACGACCTTCTGTCGAAGGAGCGCGACGTGGTGCTCGAGCCTGCCGGCGCGGAGGACCCATCCATCGACTATGCCGTCGTGTGGAAGCAGCAGCCCGGCATCCTGTCGCGGCTGCCCAATCTCAAGGCGATCTTCTCCATCGGCGCCGGCGTCGATCATATCTTCGCCGATGATCAGTTGCCGGACGTGCCTATCGTCCGCGTGGTCGCAGACAACCTGACGCAGTACATGTGCGAGTATGTCTGCTGGCGCGTGCTCGATCATCACCGTCAAGGCGCCTATTACCGCACGCAGCAGGCCAACAAGGTCTGGCGCGACGCGCATCAGCCGCCGGCGAACGAAGTCTCCGTCGGCATCATGGGCTTTGGAGAGCTCGGCCGCCATGCGGCCCGCGCGCTTCTGGCGCTGGGTTTCAGCGTCAACGGCTGGAGCCGCGGCGTCAGGACGATGGATGGCGTTTCGACGTTCCATGGCGAGGATGGCCTGACGCCGTTTCTCAACGCCACCGACATACTGGTGATCCTGCTGCCGCTGACAGCGGCGACGCAGGGCATTGTCGATCATTCGGTGCTGGCGCGGCTCCGGCAGGATGGGCCGCTGGGCGGACCCTGCCTGATCAATGCGGGGCGCGGCCGTCTGCACAAGGAGACCGATATCCTGCGGGCGCTGGAGGAACGCATTCTGAAAGAAGCCAGCCTCGACGTCTTCGAGCGCGAGCCGCTGGCGCCGGAAAGTCCGCTGTGGAACCACCCGCGGGTTTTCATCACGCCGCACGCCGCGGCCGTGTCGGACCCGGCGCATCTGGCGGCGCCGATGCTCGCCCAGATGGACGCCTTCGAACGGGGCGAACCGCTGGGGAATTTGGTCGATCCGGAAGTCGGCTACTGAGGGTGCGGTTCACGGTCGGCGATAATGGGCCGGCGATAATGGGTCGGCTGCCCGTAAAGGGGGGCGATCCGGGCGATCGCCTCGGCCAACGCCTCGCGCGCCACGCTCATCGTATGGCCGCTGGCGTGCAGCGCCGTCACCGCGTCAACCATGATCGCCACATGACCGCGCCAGAACACGAGGTCGCCGCGCCGGAGCGGCGTCTGCGCGGGGTCGATCACCGCGCCGATGCTTTCCGCCTGCATGTCGGTATCGCGCAATACGGTGCGCCCCGTCATGCGCATGGAAAGCTGCACCAGACCGGAACAATCGATGCCGAAGCCGCTTGCCCCGCCCCATAGATAGGGCGTGTGGATGAAGGTTTCGGCCACCGCCACATAGTCATCCACCTGTTCGGCGGCAGGGCGCAAATGGCGGGCGATCATCGCGCCGCCCGAGGCGAGCAGCGCATAGCGCGTTCCCCGGTTCTCGACGGTTTCCGTGACGGTGACGCGCGCGCCCATGCTGTGGGCCATGACGATGGGAGCCTTCAATTCGGCCCTTGGATAGACGAAGCTGCGCGGCACGGCCACCACATGATCCGGCTCGGCCGCCGCGCCAAGGCCGGCCTCCTCGACATAGCCGACATAGCCATCGCGCTCCGCCTGCATCCAGGCCCAGCCATTGCTGCGCTCGAAGACCCGCACCGCGTCGCCGAACAGAAGCTGCGTGTCGATGCCGGCATCGGCGCGTGGCGCGCCGTGGATGTTGAGCACGGGTGCGGCAACCCGCGCTGCCTCGCCCTCGGTGAAGCGCTCGGCCTCGACCGCGCCGCGCAGGCGGGCATCGGCGAGGTCCGCCCGGTGGGCATGCAGACGGCGGTCGAGTGAGGTCATAAGGGCAGCTCCGAGGCTTTCGCCACAACCACGTCGCCGAAGCGCTCGACGAACAGTGCACCCTCGACGGTGCGCTTGACGAGAACGTTGCGCCGGTCGCGCGCGTCGCGGTGGCGCGAGACGAGTTTCAGCGCGCCCATCGTATCGAGCGCGCGGGTGATCACCGGTTTTGTTACGCCGAGCCGGTCGGCCAGCCCGCGCACCGTGTGTGGCGGCGGATCGAGATAGATGGTGAGCAGGATCGCCATCTGCCGCTCGGTCAAATCCGGCCGATGCTCGCGCACCTCGGCGAGGCTTGCCTGCTGCCAGAGCCGAAGCGCCTGGATCGGCCGTAACTGGATCGACATCCCACTTGCTCAACTTGCCGGCGCATCCACGGTTATCGCGAATGGCATGGAACCGTTTCGGTTCCGTATCGATCATGCCGCTAAAGCCGCGCCGAGGCAAGATGCTCAGCCGCCGTAGCGATCCGCCAGCACACGCTCGATGGCGCGGATTCCCTGTGCCTCGCCGCCAACCGGCGCGTAGGGCTTGTCGGTCGGGTTCCAGCCGTAAATGTCCAGATGGATCCAGCTCTTCGCCTTCTCGACGAAGCGGCTGAGGAACAGGGCGGCAACCGGCGAGCCGGCAAAGCCGTCGAAGGAGACATTGTTCATGTCGGCGATCTTGGAATCGAGCCGCGCCTGATAGGGCTTCCACAGCGGCATGCGCCATAGCGGATCAGCAACTGTCATGGCGGCCCGCGCCAGCGCATCGGCCAGGGCGTCGTCCTCGGTGTAGAAGGGCGGCAGGTCGGGACCGAGCGCCACGCGCGCCGCGCCCGTCAGCGTCGCCATGTCGATCAGCACCTCCGGCGCTTCCTCATCGGCCAGCGCCAGCGCATCGGCGAGAACCAGACGGCCTTCCGCATCGGTGTTGCCGATCTCGACGGTCAGCCCCCTGCGGCTCGTCAGGACATCGCCGGGGCGGAACGCATTGCCGGAAACGGCATTCTCCACCGCCGGGATAAGCACCCGCAGGCGGATGCCGATCCTGGAGGCCATCAGCATCGAGGCAAGCCCCAGCACATTCGCCGCGCCACCCATATCCTTCTTCATCAGGAGCATGCCGGCGGCCGGCTTCAGATCGAGCCCGCCCGTGTCGAAACAGACACCCTTGCCGACCAGCGTCACCTTCGGCGCGTCCGCCGCGCCCCAGGTGAGGTCGATCAGGCGCGGGGCGATCGCCGCGGCGCGGCCGACGGCGTGGATCATCGGCAGGTTCTGGTCGAGCAGGGCATCGCCCTCGATGACGGAAACCTCGGCGCCATGCCTGCTGGCGAGCGCCCGCGCCGCCGCCTCGAGCTTGTCGGGTCCCATGTCGCCCGCCGGCGTGTTGATCAGGTCGCGGGCGAGGAAGCTGCCTTCGGCCAGACGCCCGACCCGCGCCGCATCGACGCCTTCCGGCAGCGCGAAGCGGATTTCCGGCAAAGGTTTCTTGCCATAGCGGGTGAAGGCGTAGGAACCGAGCAGCAG
The DNA here is from genome assembly GCF_001050155.1 of Nitratireductor soli. Taxonomy (GTDB): domain Bacteria; phylum Pseudomonadota; class Alphaproteobacteria; order Rhizobiales; family Rhizobiaceae; genus Nitratireductor; species Nitratireductor soli. Next base: position 171,832 of record NZ_LFVY01000002.1, on the reverse strand, counting down.
GCCAAGCACCGCCAGTTCCGGGTCGGCAGGCGCGGTGGCGAAATGCCAGGCGCCCTCGGGCAGATGCCGCGCCAGCCCGCCGGCCGCCAGCGCCGACGCCTCGCCTGCCTCGCCCAAACCAAGGAAGGCGCCGGCCAGAACGGTGTTTTCGCCGGGTACCGTCAAAACCTTGCCCGCCGCGCCCGAGAAGCCGTGCACCCGCGCCCAGGCCAACGCCTCCGGCGGCGCCGCAACGGCCTCGAGCCCGCTTGCCCGAACCGGATAGACCGGCAGGGAATGGGCGTCCTTCTTGGCGACGAGCGTGAGGGGCATTTCCTGTCTCCTTGTGTGCCGGCGGGAGCTTGCGTCTTAACGCTCCGTTAGGGTTAACAGAATATTTCTCTTCGTTAAGAGTTGGCCGGAGGGCGGCCGAAACCAATCGGAGGGCGCGCCAGATGTTTACCCAACAGCGCACGAATGCAACCGCAAACAGACTAGCAATGACCGCGCTGGCGCTCGTTATGGCAGCGGCGCTGGCTGGCTGCGCCAAGGATCGCATGGCGACCGGCTCGGTCAGCCGCAGCACGCCGGCCAACGTCGCCAACCTGAACGGCACGGAACTGAACCAGGCGGCCAACGCACTCGGCCGCGCCTACGCCAAGAAGCCGAAAGACAAGGCAATCGCCCTGCGCTACGCCAATGTGCTGCAGATGAGCGGGCGTGTCGACCAGTCGCTGGCGGTCATGCGCAAGGCGGCCATCGACCATTCGAAGGACCGCGACGTGCTTGCCGCCTACGGCAAGGCGCTGGCGGCGGCCGGAGAATTGCAGCCGGCGCTCGACGCGGTGCGCCGCGCGCAGACGCCCGAATATCCCGACTGGCGGCTCCTGTCCGCCGAAGGCGCGATCCTCGACCAGCTCGGGCAGGCCGAGGCAGCCCGCGCGCTCTACCGCAAGGCGCTGAACCTGCAGCCGAACGAAGCCTCGATCCTGTCGAATCTCGGCATGTCGTATCTGCTCGAAGGCGATCTGAAATCCGCCGAGACGCAGATGCGCCAGGCTTCCCAGGGAACAGGCGCCGACAGCCGCGTCAGGCAGAATCTGGCGCTGGTGATCGGCCTGCAAGGCCGCTTCCAGGAAGCCGAGCAGATCGCCCGGCAGGAGCTGTCGGCCGAGCAGGCGGAAGCCAACGTGGCCTATCTGCGCTCGATGCTGTCACAACAGAATGCCTGGAACCAGATTTCCGACGACAACAAGAAGACGCGCAACTGATTGCTGCGCGAGCCGGCGTGGCACGGGCGACGGTCCACCCGCGCGCCAGCGTTCTGCCGCGCTGAAACTCAGGGCCTCAGAACAGGCCCTGTTCCTTGATCTGGATGCCGGCCGGGCCGAGAATCACGGCGAACAAGACCGGCAGGAAGAACAGGATCATCGGCACGGTCAGCTTGGGCGGCAAAGCGGCCGCCTTCTTCTCCGCCTCGTTCATGCGCATTTCGCGGCTTTCATCGGCCAGCACGCGCAAAGCGTGGCTCACCGGCGTGCCGTAGCGCTCTGCCTGCATTAACGCCTGGGTGACGCTCTTGACGGTTTCCAGGCCCGTGCGGGCGCCCAGGTTTTCGTAAGCCTGGCGGCGTTCCTGGAGGAACGACAATTCGGCGTTCGTCAGCACGAGCTCCTCGGCCAGCGCAACGGACTGCGCGCCGATCTCGTCGGCGACGCGGCGGAACGCCGCCTCGACGGACATGCCGGATTCGACGCAGATCAGCATCAGGTCGAGCGCGTCGGGCCAGGCAAGCTGGATCGACTGCTTGCGCTTGGTGGCCAGGTTGGAGACGTAGAGCACGGGGGCATAGAAGCCCGCATAAGCGGCGAGCAGACAGACGAACAGCTTGACGAAGAACGGCTGCTCCGGAAGGCCGTTCAAGACAAAGATGTAAACTGCCGCCAAGGCAAAGCCGACAAACGGCAGGACAAGGCGGAAGAACAACAGTTTGGTCAAGGGATTCTGGCCGCGAAAGCCGGCCATGCGCAGTTTGGCGACGGTCGCCTCGTCGGCCAGTGCGCGGCGCAGGTCGAGCCGCTCGACGATGGCGCGCATTCCCATGGAGTGCTCCTCACGCAACCCGCCGCGCCGGCGCTGTTCCGCCTCGGCCGCCAGACGGGCGCGCTGCTTGGCCCGGAGTTCCTCGCGTTCCAGCGCCACGCTCTTCATACGCGATTTCAGCGGATCGCCGCCAAAGGCCGGCAGCAGCGTGAAAACCGTGGCGAAGACAGCAATCGCAACGAACAGGGCGATCAGAAAGCTGGGATCGATGATGGCGCCGACGAAATTTCCAGGCATTGTCAGACCTCGAAGTTGATCATCTTGCGCATCACCAGGATGCCCATGAGCATCCAGATGCCGGAAACGCCAAGAATGAGGTGACCGATGCTCGTGGTGAACAGCGGCATGATGTAGGTGGGGCTTGTGACATAGACCATGAAGGCGACGATGAAGGGCAAGGCGCCGATGATCACGGCGGAGGCTTTTGCCTCCATCGACAGCGCCTGCACCTTGGCCTTCATCTTCTTGCGGTTGCGCAGCACGCGCGACAGATTGGACAGGGCCTCCGACAGATTGCCGCCGGCCTGCGCCTGGATCTGGATGACGATGCCGAAGAAATTCGCCTCCGGGCATGGCATGGTTTCACCCATGCGCATGCAGGCTTCCGGTGTCGACATGCCCATCTGCTGCGATTCGACGATGCGGCGGAATTCAGTCTTCACGGGCTCGCGCGCTTCAGACGCAATCAACCGGATGCCGTCATTGATCGGCAGGCCCGACTTGACGGCGCGGACGATCACGTCGAGCGCATTGGGAAATTCGTTGAGAAACGCCTTGACGCGACGCTTGCGCTTGAAGCCGACAAACCAGCGCGGAAGGCCCAGAATGCCGACCGCAAGCGCGCCCGGCAAAACGACGAGCGGCGCTCCGAGCACGAAGACAATCAGCGTGAAGACCAGGCCGCTGACAACCGACATGATGTGAAACCGCTCGACGGTGACCGACATGCCGGCCTGCCGCAATTGCATTTTCAGCGGCGGCTTGCGGATCTTGCTGTCGCGCGACTTTTGCCGGTCGTCGAGTTCCTTCAACGAATCCTGGATGGACTTGCGCCGTTTGGCGACCTCGGCGACGCGGTCGCGAGACGCCTTGACCACAGCCCGGTCGGTCTGCGCCTTCTTGATGGTTTCCAGCCGCCGATCGGCCTTGCGCTCCTCGGCGATGCTGTTGAACATGAACGCATAGGCCACCGCACCAGCGCTGCAGCCGGCAAGAGCGATGAAGGCAATCATCATGATGTCGAGACCGAACATGTTTCAGGTCTCGCTTCTGCGTTGCATCGAGGCATCCACCATGGCTAGTCCGCCTTCTTCTCGATGGCTTCCAGGGCTGCCGCAAGGCGCCGGTCTTCACCATAATAGCGCGCGCGCTCCCAGAAATGCGGCCGGCCGATACCGGTCGAAACGTGTTCGCCGAGAATGCGGCCGTTCGCATCCTCGCCCTTCATGTCGTAGAGGATGAGATCCTGGGTGATGATCACATCCCCTTCCATGCCGATCACTTCGGTCACATGGGTGATGCGCCGCGAACCGTCGCGCAGGCGGGCGGCCTGAATGATGATGTCCACCGAGCCGACGATGATCTCGCGCACCGTGCGCTGCGGCAGCGCGAAGCCGCCCATGGCGACCATGGATTCGATACGGTTCAGACACTCGCGGGGGCTGTTGGAGTGGATCGTGCCCATCGAGCCGTCATGGCCGGTGTTCATCGCCGAGAGCAGATCGAACACCTCGGGGCCACGCACCTCACCGACGACGATCCGCTCGGGACGCATGCGCAGGCAGTTGCGCACCAGGTCGCGCATCGTCACCTCGCCCTCACCCTCCAGGTTCGGCGGGCGGGTTTCGAGACGCACCACATGCGGCTGCTGCAGCTGCAATTCTGCCGAATCCTCGCAGGTGATGATGCGCTCATCCTTGTCGATGAAACTGGTCAGGCAGTTGAGCAAGGTGGTCTTCCCCGAGCCCGTGCCGCCGGAAATCAGCACATTGCAGCGCACCCGGCCGATGACCTTCAGGATCTCGGCGCCCTCCGGCGAGATGGCGCCGAAACGGACCAGCTGGTCGAGCGTCAGCTTGTCCTTCTTGAACTTGCGAATGGTCAGCGAGGCGCCGTCGATGGCCAGCGGCGGCGCGATGACGTTGACGCGCGAGCCGTCCGGCAGGCGCGCGTCGCAGATCGGGCTCGATTCGTCGACACGCCGGCCGACCTGGCTGACGATGCGCTGGCAGATGTTGAGCAGCTGCTGGTTGTCGCGGAAGCGCACATTGGTCTGTTCGACCTTGCCGTTGACCTCGATGTAAACCTGCTGGGCGCCGTTGACCATGATGTCGGCGATCTCGTCGCGGGCCAGAAGCGGCTCCAGCGGACCGTATCCCAGAACGTCGTTGCAGATGTCCTCGAGCAGTTCTTCCTGCTCGGAGATCGACATGGCGAAATTCTTGATCGCGATGATGTCGTTGACGATATCGCGGATTTCCTCGCGCGCGCTGTCGGGAGCGAGGCTGGCCAGCTGCGACAGGTCGATCGTCTCGATCAGCGCCGAGAACACCTGGCTCTTGGTATCATAGTAGGATTCGCTGCGCGTACGCGACGGTGCGGGCTGACGCGCGGCCGGCTGCGGCATGGATTGCGACATGAGTTGCGGTGCTTCGACCCTTGGCGGGGCCGTGGGTGTTGCGGGCCGGGCGGCCTGTTCCTGCGTGTCCGGCCGTTCTGCGGCTGGCCGCTCCGGCGCCAGCACATCCGTTCCGGCACTCTCGAAGGCCTGGGGAGCCTGAGTGTGGGGCGTTGCGGGATGCCCGCTGCTATTGCCGCGCTTTCCGAACATCGACTGCTACCGATCCGCCTCAGCTCTTGCGTTTCAATCGTTCCAGCATGCCGGACAATCCGGCCTTCTTCTTTGCCTTGATCTCGCGACGCCCGGTCAGGATGTGCGCCAGGTCATTGATCGTCTCGACAATCGGATTCTTGGCATCCATCTCGCCAAGCATCCGACCGTTGTTGGCGGCATTGCCGAAGAATTGCGGATCGAACGGGATCGCCGCCAGCGGCGTGACGCCGAGCGGTTCGCTGAAGTCCTCCAGCGAGATTTCCGGCCGTTTGGGAATACCCGTCTGATTGAGGATCAGCTTCGGCGGCTTGTCGTTCGGCCGCAGCTTCTTCAGCGTGTCGATCAGGTTCTTGGTGTTGCGCAGATTGGCGAGATCCGGCATCGCCGTGATGACGATCTCGTCGGCGCGCGCCAGTGTCGTCTTGGTCCAGCCGCTCCAGATATGCGGGATATCGAGCACCAGCACGGGCGCGGTGCGCTGGGTGGTGTCGATGATCTGTGCAAAGGCCTCGGCATCGAAATCGTAGACGCGATCGAGCGTCGACGGCGCTGCCAGGAGCGACAGGCGCTCGGCGCATTGTGCGAGAAGCCGGTCGAGATAGACCTCGTCGATCCGCTCGGGCGAGAACACCGCCTCGGCAATGCCCTGGGCCGGATCCTGGTCGAAATTGATGTTGGCGGTGCCGAAAGCAAGGTCGAGATCTGCGACCACAACCTCACTCTCGAACAGGTTGGAAACCGCCCAGGCGAGATTGTGCGCCAGCGTCGAGGAGCCAACGCCGCCCTTGGCGCCGAGAAAGGCGATCGACCGGCCAACGGGCTCGGCGTCGGGGTCAACGAAGATGTTGGCGATGACGCTGACGATGTCGGCCATGGAGATCGGCGCGACGACATATTCGGAGATGCCGGCCCGCATCAGTTCGCGGTACAGCCAGACATCGTTGTAGTGGCCGATGATGACCACTTTGGAACTTGGATCGCAAACCTGGGCAAGCTGTTGCAGGGAGGCGACCATCTCCTTTGGCTCGCTGGACGATTCGACAATGATCAGGTTCGGCGTGGCAGCCGTCTGGTAGAATTCCACCGCCGTGGCGACGCCGCCCATATGCACCTTCAGATGCGCCTTGGCCATGCGGCGGTCTTCGCCGGCCCGCTCGATCGGGCTGGAGACCGCTTCCGTCTCGCAGAACGCCTGGATCGAGATGCGCGGCACCGGGCGCAGGGTCTGCAGCACCGGCTCCGCCTCATGCGTCACGATCTCGCTGGGATCGGTTTCGTAGGCCAGATTGCTCATTTCATGCCCCTCGGTCGCACTAGCTGGAGCGCCGTGCGTCCATCCGGACGCTACTCAAGGACGCTCCATCCTGTTGTTTCTCCGCATCGTGCGGACGCCAGGTCACTCCACCTGACTGCAAAATGCCCTAGTAGTTGACTTCCCTGTTGCTGCGCATTTCCGTGGAAACCTTGCCAGGCTCGTAATTGCTGTCCTTCAGGCCCTTGTACCGATCGATGACACCCATGCGGTTTTCGGCATCGATTTCGGTCTGCTTGCGCGGACCGAGGAAATCGGTCGGATTGGCGACCTGGGCGGCGAGGTTGTTCTGATAGGAACAGCCGAAATTGGCGTGCAGCTTGTTCTCGGTCGTGTCCATCAGATCCGCCGGCCAGCGGCCGCACGGACCCGTCGAGGCCTTGACCACCGGATAGGAGATGCGGATCGGCGGAGAGGCGTCGGGAGACGGCGACTGATAAGCGAGAACGGCAATACGCTCGCCGGGAATGCCCTTGGCGCGCATGAAGCCGGTCATGTCCGAGGCGATGTTCGATGCCGCCAGCTCATTGGCGGAGCCGGCGGGAACGAGAACCGTCACCGGGCCGCCGGCGCGCGCATCGTACCCGTCGAGAAACCCAGCGAGCGTCGCGCCCTGATCGCGCGTCAAGCGCCGCGACGAATAGCCGACCGGAAGGTCGATCTGCTGCGTCGTTTCCGAAATGACGATCGGATGATTGGTGCGGTAGTCGTCCGGCACCGAGCCGACGGTGATCGAGTCGCGCTTGGCGAAGCTGCAGCCCGACAGAAGCGCCACGCCCGCAAGCGCCAGGATCGAGCCGGCCAGCCGCGATCGACCGGTCTGGGTACGCCCCATCTGCGAACGGTTCTGTCTCATCGTCACCAGCCCCGACATCACCAACCCCGACATGGCTTTTCCCCGCTCATTTGTAGATGTAGCCGACAACGCCGTGATAGCGGCCGTTGGGCAGATTGGTCTTCATCGTTCCATAGACGCGATTGACGCGGCCAAGGAACATGCCGGCGCCATCGCTGGCGGGCGTGAAATTGTCATCCGGCTTGGCAAGCGCCACGCGCGCGGTCGGCCGCGACAGGAACGGCGTCACGATGATGACGAGCTCGGTCTCGTTGCGGACGAAATCGCGGCTGCGGAACAGCGTGCCGAGCACCGGCAGCTTGGACAGGCCGGGCACGCCATTGAAAGCCTGGCGCACATCGTCCTGGACGAGACCGGCGATCATCATCGAACCGCCGGACGGCAGCTCGACCGTCGTGTCGGCAAGCCGCTTGCGGATCGAGATGGCGTTCATGCTCGAAGCGTTGCGGTAGCGCTCGCCCCGGCCCATGCCGGAAAAGAAGGACTGCGAACCCTGCATGGTCGGTTCGGAGACCTGGGTGCGGATCTTCAGGCTGATGCGGCCGGCGGAGAGCACCGTCGGCTGGAACTCGAGCCCGATGCCATAATCAATCTTCTCGACTTCATATTTGAGACCGCCCGTTTCGCCATCGACCTCCTGGGCCACCACTAGGTTGAACTCGCCGCCGACGCGGAAGACGGCCTTCTCACCGGAGACCGCCGTCAGCGCCGGTTCGGCCAGTGTCTTCATCACGCCGGCCTGCTCCATCGCGTTGACATAGGCGTCGATCAACGAGCCACCGAGCGAGAACTGCGTCGGCGAAAGCGGTTTACCCAAGCCGAACGCATTGTCGGCGACAGCGCCCCAGGAGATGCCATCGGCGCTGCCCGAGCCGATCATGTTGACGCCGAGCTGCTTCATGACCGAGCGGCTGACCTCGGCGACCGTCACCTTCAGCGTGACCTGGTCCTCGCCGATGATCTTCAGCATGTTGACGATCCGGCTCTGCTGGCGCTTCTGGTCGGGGTTGTTGATCGCCACGCCACCGCCATCGGTGGGCGCTGCGGCACTCTGCGAGTACTGGCCGGTCGTCGCTTCACCGCCGGTAACGAAGATCTGCGCCAGCTGTGCCGCACGTGAGGCGTCCAGCGGCGTTTCCACCGTGCCGGTGAGAACCACGTTGTCGTTGATCAGCTCGACATCGATCTCGGAGTTCGGAATGAAGCGCTTGAGGTAGTCTTCAAGGCCGGCGACATCGCGTTCGACCGCAACGTCCAGGCTGGCGATCTGCTCGCCATTGGCGCCGAAGACGAAGATGTTCGTCTCGCCGACCTGCTTGCCGAAGAGGTAAATACGCCGCGCCGTGCGGGTGACGGCATCGGATACCGACGGGTTGGCCACCAGAATGTCATAGGCATCGCTGGGCAGGTCGATCACCAGCGATTTGTTCAAACCGAGCTTGACCCGCTGGCCCGTACCCTGCCCACCGCGTGCCTTGACGACGCTCTGTTCGGCATGGGCGACGCCCATGTGCAGCGTCATATCCGCCGCCAGCAAAGTCGCGCAACCGAGAAGCAGGCGCGCTGCGATCCGGTTTCGGCGGTTGGTCCTGGCGAACATCCTCATGGCTAAACCCGTGCTGCTCGACGCCTTCATTTCCGCGTTCCCACTTCGGTGACTTCGCCCGATTTGATCAGGCGCACACTGTTGCCCCGTCCCGCGCCCGAGACGAGATAGGAAGCCTCATCCTCCGGCTGCACGTTGGTGTCGGTGATGGCGCGCAACGAAAGCGTCAGGCGGTCTGCCATCTGTTGCGCCACCGTGATGATTTCCGCCTGTTCGGGAGACAGTTCCAGGGTGGCGGTCTCGCCGACCTTCACGCGGCGTCCCTCTTCGTCTTCCTGGATCGTCTGGTCGATCGCCAGAACCTTGATGTTCTTGAGGATCGTTTCGGTGATGAAGCCGCCTGTGGTCGCCGCCTCCTGCGCGCGCCGCGTCATGATGACGTCGACGAAATCGTTCGGCAGGATGAAGCCGCCCGCCGAGGTATCGGCGGCGATCTGCGTGGCGACGGCCCGCTTGCCGGTCGGCAGGATCGCCGACATGAAGCTCATTCCCTCGCCGATCAGCTTGGAGCGGCGCAGGGGTTCGCCCGAATAAAGCGCGACGCGGGCAATCGAGTTGCGCAATTCGTCCAGCGCCTGCGGGCTCTGGTCGCGGGTGATGAAGTTCGCGTTGACATTGTCGGCAGGCCAGGCCTCCCAGCTCAATGCACCGGCAAGCTCCGTGCCCATCGGAACATCCTGGCCGAGCATCAGCACATCCACCAGATCGACCGCCGGTTTCTGCGGCCCCGCGTCGGCAATCGGCTGCTCGGGCGCCGAGGTCGTCAAATTCTTGGCGACGTAGCCGGCGCCGAGGGCCGCCAGAACGGCGACGCCCAATATGACGATCCGGGATTTGTTCATGACCGCGCCCCTCGCACTCGTATTTCCCCAACGTGAGGCGGAGAATGGGGCGGCAATCGTCAAATTACGGTTAACGATAACCTTACGATCGTGATTAATTTAAAGTTTAACGATCATGGCTGGCATCATTCCCGCATGCACGGAATTGCCCCGGTCGGCGCGGGATTTTGGCGGTCAGGCATGGATCCTCGGGTCAAAGCCCGAGGATGACGAGTGGTGGGGAGAAACGATGCCGATCGTCAGCCTCGGCGACGGACACGAACGCTTACGCAATTCGTCATCCTCGGGCTTTGACCCGAGGATCCATGCCGGAACGGCGCACCTTTGCGCCGGCAAACCTGCTCAGAGCGCGGAGAGCCGCTCCAGCGACCATTGCATCAGCGGCGTTTCCGGACATGTGATGAGACCGGACAGGCCAAGGGCGATGCCGTAGGGAACGCCGGTCTTGGCGTTGGCGAAATGACGCAGAAACGTGTTGTTGCCGGTGATCAGCGCAAGCGGCGAACCGCGATAATAGAGAATGGCCATGGTGAGGGCACCGCCGATCAGCGACGCGACCACCAGATACTGGATGAGACCCGGCGCGAAGCCGAACCAGACCGCCGTTGCAGCCAGAAGCTTGGCGTCGCCGCCGCCCATGCCGCCCATGGCGAACAGCCCGAAGGTGACGGCCAGAACCAGCGCACCGGCGGCGAAGTGCATGCCATAGGCCGCCCAGCTCATGCCGGTCAGCGGCGCGATCACGGCGAAGGCCAGGAGAAGGATGACGGACACACGGTTGGCAATGGTCATCGACAGCATGTCGGACACCGCCGCAAAGGCCATGCAGAAGGGGAATATGACGAAGATAGCCGCTTCAAGCATTTTTATGCCACCCGGTTTTATTCGATTGATAGGCCATGCGCCTTAAAACTTGGTGAAGCTGCGACGGGCGCGGCTCCCAAATAGAAAAGCCGCCCCTTCGAGAAGGAGCGGCTTCGATGCGATTTGCGGTCTGAACTACTGGTTGGCAGTCGTCAGTTCGCCGCCGATGGTCCCGAACGTGGAACCGACCTGCGTGCCGATGGTGCGGGCGCCGGCAATGATGCCGAGCGCGATCAGGGCGGCCAGCAGGCCATATTCGATAGCCGTGGCGCCGGACTCGTCTTTCAGGAAACGTGCAAACAGATTAGCCATGAGAAGTACTCCTCTTCCGCGTTTTTGTTAACAGCAAGACCGTCAACGTTTCTTGGTGTGTTGATCGGATGGGCTGACCATACGGGGAAGCTCTTTCGGCTGGCTTAAGAAACACAATTACCAAAACCTTTCCGGACCGAAGGCGCGCCATTGGTTAACGGGCGGCTAAGGCGGCGGAGCGGTTTCGTGTCCGATTTGATGCGCGTGTATGTATAGAGGCTCTACCGCGGTTTGAGCGCGTGCCTGCCGTCGCCCCCGCCACTGCAAGGTGTCGGCGTTTAACGCTTGGTTCACCAATCCCGTTCATAGTCTCTTCAGCTTGAAGTGGGGAGCCGGGCGATGCGTACCGCATTCTTTCAGACCAGATTTGTGTTTCGGAGCGCCGTGTTCGCTGCCGGCCTGCTCGCCACGGCCAGTCTTGCCCGCGCGGAAGCCGGGATCAACGTGGTGATGAACCAGGCCAAGATCGTCAAACTGTCGCGCGCTGCCGACACGATCGTCATCGGCAATCCCGAGATCGCCGATGCGGCGGTCCAGGATGCGAGCACCATCGTCTTGACGGGGAAAGGCTTCGGCGTCACCAATCTGGTGGTGCTCGACATTGACGGGCAACCAATCGTCGATGAGCAGGTGACCGTCAGCCGGCAGGCGGCGCAATCGGTCCGCATCTATCGCCGGGCGAACATCCAGACCCTGTCCTGCACGCCCTATTGCGAGAGCTCCTACAAGACAGATGCCGAGCGCACCTCTGAAGTAGAGATGGGCGCCAACCAGTAAGCAGGCGAAACTCCTGGCGGGGACTGTGGTTTCACGGAACGTGGAACGCGCATGGTTCGTGAAGTCCTAACTTTCCGATGGCATTTTGAGTGATCCGTAAAACCGGAATGCAACCGGAACGCGCTATCCTCATGCCATTCATCTTTCCTCCTGCGGGGCTTGGACATGGGCGGCAACGAGACGACACCGGCGAAGGGCGCGACGCCCAAGCGTCGGCTATTGCAGCGTTTCATAAAGAACCGGGATGGGGTGACGGCGATCGAGTTCGCCTTTCTCGGCCTGCCCTTCTTCCTGCTGATCTTCGCCATCCTGGAAGCCTGCATCGCGTTTGCCGCGCAACAGTTGATCGCCAATGCGACCGACGATGTCGCGCGCCAGTTCCGCACCGGGCAGGTGCAGGCCAGCGCCCAGTTCGATGAAGCGAGGCTGCGCCAGATGATATGCGACCGTATATCGATCCTCGTATCGAACACCTGCCCTGGGCTATCCGTCGATCTGCAGCAATTCGACACGTTCGAGGATGCCGCCAAGACGACGATCGGCTTCAACCTTGACGGCAGCATCAAGACGAAGGTCGACCTGGGTCCCGCGCTGACCAAGAACATGCTGCGTGTCTTCTATCGCTGGCCGATTGTCACCAACCGGCTGGCCGAGACCCTGCCGGACGGCAAGATGCTGCTTTTCTCCTCCATGACCTGGCAAAACGAGCCCTTCTAGGCCTGCAACGGACGATCAGGGAACAAAACAATGAACAACGAACCGATCTTGTCCAACCGTGGGCCCAATCATGGGTGGGGCGTCTTCAACGCATTGCGCCGCTTCATACGCGACCGGCGCGGCGTCGCCGCCATCGAGTTCGTCTTTATCGCTCCGGTGCTGTTCGGACTCTATTTCCTGACAATCGAATTCGCGCAGGCGATCGACACCAACAAGAAGGTGAGCCGCGTGGCCAGCATGGTCGGCGATCTCATCGCCCAGCAGCCGTCGATCACGCCGGGCGAAGTCGACGCGGTCATGAAGATCGGCGAAGCGCTCCTGACCCCCTACAAGCGGTCGCAGCCGAAAATCATCGTCACGGCGATCGAGGTCACGGACGAACCCGCACCGAGGGTCAAAGTCGTCTGGTCGCGCCAGCTGGTCAACGGCACAGCGAGCAAGGCCCTGCCGGTGGGCAGCACCACCACCGTGCCTGACACACTGAAGGTCAGGGGATCCTTCTATGTGCGCGCCACGGCCGACCTCGGCTACAAGCCGATCATCACATGGTCCAAGAGCGGCAAGGAAGGCCTTGGCCTGACGGCGATGCTCGGCCTCGACAACATGCAGATGAGCGAGCGCTACTACCTGCGCCCGCGCATGAGCAACGCCATTCCCTGCCCGAACTGCTGACGAATTGCGCGCTTTGCGCGGCGAAAAGCGCCACGCGTGGCCAGCTTATACGGCTGGCTGATTGCCAAGCCCGCGCCGCGCTTTTATGTCTGGGGCATCCGCAGCAATGATGTTGTCCCAAATGGCGCGTGCATTCCTCTTCGTCCTCGATTCCTTCGGCATCGGCCATGCGCCCGACGCGGCGGCCTTCGCCAGCGCCGGCGCCGATACGTTCGGCCATATCGAGGCGGCCTGCGCGGAAGGCCATGGCGACCGCGACGGCGTGCGGCGCGGCCCGCTGATGGTTCCGCACATGAAATCCCTTGGCCTGGCCCATGCGGGAGCGCTCGCGGCAGGGCGGGATTTGTCGCATCTGCCCGTGGCGCACGGTTTTCACGGCGCGGCAAGCGAAACCTCGCGGGGCATGGACACACCCTCCGGCCATTGGGAGATCGCCGGCGTGCCGGTGTCGTTCGAATGGAGCTATTTTCCCGAAACCAAGCCGACCTTCCCGCCCGCGCTGACGCAGGCGATCATCGAGAAGGCGGGCCTGCCCGGGATCCTGGGCGATTGCCACGCCTCGGGCACCGAGATCATCGCCCGGCTGGGCGCCGAGCACATAAGCAGCGGCAAGCCGATTTGCTACACCTCGGCCGATTCCGTGTTCCAGATCGCCGCGCATGAGACGCATTTCGGCCTGGAGCGGCTTTATGCCCTGTGCGAAATCGTCCGCGTCCTGGTCGACCCGCTCAACATCGGCCGTGTCATCGCCCGGCCCTTCCTCGGCGAGACGGCGCGGGATTTCGAACGCACCGCCAACCGCCGCGACTATGCCGTGCCGCCACCGGAGCCGACGCTTCTCGACCGGGTCGAGGCGGCCGGCGGGCGCGTCATCGGCATCGGCAAGATCGGCGACATCTTCGCCCATCAGGGTGTCAGCGAGGTCAGGAAGGCAGCCGGCAACATGGCGCTGTTCGAAGCGACGCTGAAGGCCATGCGCGAGGCGCGCTACGGCGACCTCGTGTTCGCCAATTTCGTCGATTTCGACACGCTCTACGGCCATCGGCGCGACGTGCCCGGCTATGCGGCGGCGCTGGAAGCCTTCGACCGCCGTCTGCCGGAGGCGCTGGCATTGCTGCGCGAGGGCGACATGCTCATCCTGACCGCCGACCATGGCTGCGACCCGACCTGGAGCGGCACCGATCACACACGCGAGCGCGTGCCCGTCATCGGCGCGGCGCCTGGCATGAAGGCCATCTCCGTCGGCATCCGCCCGACTTTCGCCGACATGGGTGAAACCGTGGCCGAACATCTCGACCTGCCGGCCGGCCGGCACGGCACCTCCTTCCTTGACGAGCTTGCCAACGATGCCTGAGTTGCCCGAGGTCGAAACCGTGCGGCGCGGCCTGCAGCCGGCCATGGAAGGTGCGCAGATCCAGGACGTGGAGCTGCGCCGACCGAATTTGCGCTTTCCCTTCCCGCACAACTTCGCCAAGCGGCTTGCCGGACGGCAGATCGTCGCGCTCGGCCGGCGCGCCAAATATCTGCTCGTCCATCTCGACACGGCTGACGTGGTGCTCTGTCATCTGGGCATGTCCGGCTCGTTCCGCATCGCCTACCAGGACGAGGAAACGACGCCCGGCACCTTCCATCACGAGCGCTCGAAGGCCGAGAAGCACGATCATGCGATCTTCCACCTGACGGCGGTCGGGGGGCGCCAGCTGCGCGTGGTCTACAACGATCCGCGCCGTTTCGGCTTCATGCTCCTGCATGAGGGCGGCGCGCTGGACAGCCATCCACTTCTGGCCGGGCTCGGGGTCGAGCCGACGGGCAACATGCTGGACGGCGTTCTTCTGGCGGACCTGTTGCGCGGCCGGCGCGCACCGCTCAAGACCGCGCTGATGGACCAGCGGCTGATCGCCGGGCTCGGCAACATCTATGTCTGTGAGGCGCTGTGGCGGGCCCGCCTGTCGCCGCTCCGCAGCGCCGAGACGGTGGCCCGTAAGGCGGGTGCCTCCGAGCGCAGCCAGCGGCTCGCCGAAGCCATCCGCACCGTTATCGCCGAGGCCATTGCCGCCGGCGGCTCGTCGCTGCGCGACTACGTGCAGACAGACGGCTCGCTCGGCTATTTCCAGCACCGCTTCAACGTCTATGACCGGGACGGTGAAGCGTGCCGGCGCGAGGAATGCGGCGGCACGGTGCAACGCATCGTCCAGGGCGGGCGTTCGACCTTTTATTGCCCGGCCTGCCAACGCTAGACCGGTTCGGTGTTCCATAGAAACGCTGAACCGATCTATCTCATTGTTTTTCCGCATTTATGCGGGCGTCAGGTGATTCCACCTGCCTGCAAAATGCTCTAGACGCATCAGGAATATGGAGAGGAACACGACCAATGGCCTATGAAACGATTTTGGTGGAAACGCGCGACCGGGTCGGCCTGGTGACGCTCAACCGGCCGAAGGCGCTCAACGCGCTCAATTCTGTGGTGCTGAAGGAAGTCGTCGCGGCGATGCAGGCGTTCGACGAGAACGCGCGGATCGGGGCCATCGTCATCACCGGTTCGGAGAAGGCGTTCGCCGCCGGCGCCGATATCAAGGAGATGCTGCCGAAAAGCTATATCGACGCCTATATGGAAGATTTCTTTGCCGGCTGGGAAGGTCTTACGCGGGTGCGCAAGCCGGTCATTGCCGCCGTTGCCGGCTATGCGCTCGGCGGCGGCTGCGAGCTGGCCATGATGTGCGATTTCATCATCGCGGCGGAGAACGCCAAGTTCGGCCAGCCGGAGATCACGCTCGGCGTCATGCCCGGCATGGGTGGCTCGCAGCGCCTGACCCGGTTCGTCGGCAAATCGAAGGCCATGGACATGTGCCTGACCGGCCGGATGATGGACGCGGCGGAAGCCGAGCGCTCGGGCCTCGTTTCCCGTGTCGTGCGGCCCGGCGAGCTGATCGAGGAAGCGCTGAAGGCGGCGGAGACCATTGCCGACTTTTCGCTGCCGGCAGTGATGATGACGAAGGAAGCGGTCAACCGCTCCTACGAGACGACGCTGGCCGAGGGCCTGCGTTTCGAGCGGCGGGTGTTTCATTCGATGTTCGCCCTCGACGACCAGAAGGAAGGTATGGCGGCCTTCAGCGAGAAGCGCTCGGCGAACTTCAAGAACCGTTGAGCCGTGGGAGCGCCGGCGTACCGCCGCTCTTCGCTTTCGGATAGGGAGCTTTCGCCATCACAGGCGTTGACGCGCCGGAAAAGCTCCACTATAAGCCGCCACGACTGTGGTGGCCCTGCGGCTGCCCTTTTTGTTTTGCGCCCGAGAGCCTTTCGCACCGGGCAATGACCATAGAAATAAGTGAGGATCCATGGCCAACACTTCTTCGGCCAAGAAAGCGGTTCGCAAGATCGCCAGCCGCACCGCGGTGAACAAGAGCCGCCGCTCGCGCGTGCGCAACTTCGTGCGCAAGGTCGAGGAAGCACTGGCTTCCGGCGACAAGGCTGCGGCCGAGACGGCCTTCAAGGCAGCCCAGCCCGAGCTGATGCGCGCCGCCACGAAGGGCGTCCTGCATCGTAATACGGCGTCGCGCAAGGTTTCCCGCCTGGCGCAGCGCGTCAAGTCGCTCGGCGCCTGATTCCCGACAAAACAGACGAATAAGCCCGGCGTCAGCGCCGGGTTTTTTCTTTATCCTGCAAGAGGTTGGCCATCCATGCGCGCATAGCGTGCGGAGCCGGCCTTTTTTGGTTTGCCGGCACAGCAGCCGGAAAATCGGTTTAATTTCGTCACATTACGTTCGGTCATTTTTGTGCTAAGCATGGATTTTCTGTTATCTATCAGATAGTTACAAGAGTTTATCCACAGCTTGCTCATGTCACACCGGGGTGCGCCATCATGCGCAAATGTCAAGCTTTTTTTTAGGATTTTTTTTCGCGCCAGCCAATCGGGCCGTGCATTCGGAAAAGGCTTTTGAATCCAAAAGGCTTATGCAGGCAGCGCGCCGAACGGGGCGATTTCCAGGCGGCGGAGAGAAGCAGATTCGAGAAAAAAGGATTAGACCCGCTCTTGCTCTTTCCACAGGGATTTCGCTAATGTCTGGCCATCGAGAGGCGTTCAGAGCCAGCGACTTCAAGCCAAAATCGGCACCGATTGCGACGCGGTCTTTTCCGCGCGCCGTGGTTCATTGCGCTCTCGAAAGCAGACCTTTTGGGCCTGCTCGTCGGGGATAAATTGTGGACGACTTTGTGTCTTGCGGCCATGCGAGCATGGTTGGTTGCGCTTGGCCGCAAAACAACTGGCGGTTGAGAAGATTATGTGAAACATAAAGTCGGGGCCGGACGGAACGTGGTAGAGGAGAGTGAAGCCGGAACGTGGTCGATGGCGACGACCAAGACGCATCAACAAGACAATCAATAAGGACCCCTGGTCAGGTAGGAGCCGGTCGAGAGACTGTCGCAAGACAAGTTGCGAGACCGCTTCAAGACAAAGTGCCGGCCGGGAAAACGCCATTCGTAAAAAACAGGGACATGAGGAATGCAAAGCGGCGCCGAAAGGGAAGTTACGGGGGGATTTTCTTTTCAAGAGCAATTGTCTCAGCAAGAAGCCATTGAAAAGGCAGATACAGTCACAAGCCGGAGCGGCGGAGAGACCCAGATGGGCATCCAGGCGGAAGCCAGCACCAATTCCGGCGCATCCGAGATCGTCTTCGAGCGCGTGAAGGCACAGATCAGGGCGCGCCTGGGCAGCGAGGTCTATTCGAGCTGGTTCGGCCGCATGAAACTGATGGAAGCATCGAAGGGCGGCGTGCGGATCTCCGTGCCGACCGCCTTCCTGCGCTCCTGGATCAACGGCCATTATCTCGACCTGATCACCGAATTGTGGAAGCAGGAAGAGCCGGAGATGCTGAAGGTCGAGATCGTCGTGCGTACGGCGACCCGCAACGTGCGCCTGCCGCAGGAAGCCAAGCCGCCCGTGGCGCGCAAGATTACCAGCCGGCCGCAGACGGCGCTGGCGACGGGCACGCTGTCCGCATCGCACGGGCCGCGCGGCGCCATGGTGCAGAGCGCCGAGGTGGAAGGCCGCTCGAACATTCTGGGTTCGCCGCTCGACAGCCGCTACACGTTCGATTCCCTGATTGAGGGACCGTCGAACCGGGTTGCCTGTGCCGCGGCGCGCACGGTGGCGGAATCCGATTCCAATGCGATCCGCTTCAACCCGCTGTTCCTGCATGCTTCGGTCGGCCTCGGCAAGACCCACATGCTGCAGGCCATCGCCGCCGAATCCCTGCGCCGCAAGCCGCAGGCGCGCGTGGTCTATCTGACGGCGGAGTATTTCATGTGGCGCTTCGCCACGGCGATCCGCGACAACAATGCGCTGACGCTCAAGGAGCAGCTGCGCGACATCGACCTCCTGATCATCGACGACATGCAATTCCTGCAGGGCAAGTCGATCCAGAACGAATTCTGCCATCTGCTCAACATGCTGCTCGACAGCGCCCGGCAGGTGGTGGTGGCGGCCGACCGTCCGCCCTCCGAGCTGGAATCGCTCGAGCCGCGGGTCAAATCGCGGCTGAATGGCGGCGTCTCCCTGGAAATCGGCGCGCCGGACTTCAGCATGCGCCTGGCGATCCTCAAGCAGCGCCTGGCAAGCGCCCAGGCGGAAGACGCCTCGCTCAACATTCCCGAGGAAATCCTCGTGCATGTAGCCCGCTCGGTGACCGGCAGCGGGCGTGAACTGGAAGGCGCGTTCAATCAGCTTCTGTTTCGCCAGTCCTTCGAACCGCAGATCACCCTCGACCGGATCGACGAGATCCTCGGCCATGTCTGCCGCGCCGGTGAGCCCAAGCGGGTCCGCATCGAGGATATTCAGCGCATCGTCGCTCGCCACTACAATGTCTCGAAGACCGAGCTCTTGTCGAACCGGCGCACGCGCACCATCGTCAAGCCGCGGCAGGTCGCCATGTATCTGTCGAAGGTGATGACCCCGCGCTCCCTGCCCGAGATCGGCCGCCGCTTCGGCGGGCGCGATCACACGACCGTGCTGCACGCAGTGCGCAAGATCGAGGGCCTGACGGACGGAGACCGGCAACTGGCCCAGGAGATCGAGTTGCTCAAGCGGCTGATCAGCGACCAGGCGTAACGCATGGTGCAGCCGGCAATGCGACCCGGCTGCGATAGAAGCGGACGGGTCAGGCGAGACGAGGTCGCCTGACCGCTCCACCCGCCCTCTCTCGGGCGTTTTCCCCAGAAAGGCAGGACAAGCGCGGCTTCGCCCGATCACGGGCTTGCCTTTCGTCTTGATTTCCTGTCAGTTTGTTGAAAATCAAGCCTGTTCAAGGCTGTCTCGGGGCGTGCCTCACGCCCGTGGAACGATACTTCATTCAAGTGAGATCAATCGGTCATGCGTGTTATTCTGGAACGCTCCACCCTCCTGAAATCCCTCAACCACGTGCACCGCGTGGTCGAGCGACGCAACACCATACCGATCCTGTCCAATGTGCTGCTCAATGCAGACGGCGCCAGCCTGCAGATGAAGGCGACGGACCTCGACCTGGAGGTGACCGAGGCGGCGGCGGCGACGATCGAGCAGGCCGGCGCCACCACCGTGCCGGCGCATCTGCTCTACGACATCGTGCGCAAATTGCCCGACGGCGCCGAGGTGATGCTGAAAACCGATGAGAGCGGCAATGCCATGTCGGTGGTTTCGGGGCGCTCGAACTTCCGTCTCCAGTGCCTACCGCAGACGGATTTCCCGGAACTCTCCGCCGGCAATTTCTCGCACATCTTCCGCCTCGATTCGACGGCGCTGAAGGATCTGATCGAAAAGACGCAGTTCGCCATCTCGACGGAAGAGACGCGTTACTATCTGAACGGCATCTTCCTGCATGCGATCGAGGATGGCGGCGCGCTTAAGCTGCGCTCGGTGGCAACCGACGGACACCGGCTGGCGCGCGCCGAGATGGAAGCCCCGGCCGGTTCCGAGGACATGCCCGGCATCATCATTCCGCGCAAGACGGTCGGCGAGTTGCAGAAGCTCGTCGATGATCCGGATGTGGCTGTCACGGTCGAACTTTCCGACAACAAGATCCGCTTCACCATCGGCAGCGTCATCCTGACCTCGAAGCTGATCGACGGCACCTTCCCCGATTACCAGCGCGTCATCCCGACCGGCAACGACAAGAAGCTGATCATCGACCGGCAGAGCTTCGCCGCCGCCGTCGACCGCGTTTCGACCATTTCATCCGAGCGCGGCCGCGCTGTAAAGATGTCGATCGCCGAAGGCCAGGTAACGCTGACGGTGAACAATCCCGATTCCGGCAGCGCCACGGAAGAGATCGCCGCCGACTATCAGTCGGATCCGATCGAGATCGGCTTCAACGCCCGCTACCTGCTTGATGTCGCGGCGCAATTGTCCGGCAGCGAGGCCCGCTTCCTGCTGGCCGATGCCGGCTCACCGACCCTGGTTCAGGACGAAGGCGACGAAAGCACGCTGTATGTCCTGATGCCGATGCGCGTGTAGAGGCGCGCCACCGAGAAAGCCTTGGCAGACCAGACAGAGGTGAAAGGGCAAGCAGCCCAGACCCATATCGCCAAGCTGAGCCTGAGCGATTTCCGCAATTATCGTGCCCTGTCGCTGGAGCTCCATCCGGGCGCGGTGGTGCTGACGGGCGAGAACGGAGCCGGCAAAACAAACCTCCTGGAAGCCGTCTCATTTCTTTCTCCAGGCCGCGGATTGCGGCGCGCCACGCTGGACGATGTGGCGCGCACCGGCAGCGAGACCGGGTTTGCCGTCCACATACGGCTGGAAGGCGCCTTCGGCGATTGCGAGATCGGAACGGGAACCGCGGGTGTGGCCAACGGCGCAGACGCCGCTGGCCGGCGCGTGCGCATCAATGGCGAGACGGCGCGCTCGGCGGATGCGATGCTCGAATGGGTGCGCGTGTTGTGGGTGACGCCTTCCATGGACGCGCTGTTCACCGGGCCGGCCAGCGACCGCCGCCGCTTTCTCGACCGGCTGGTGCTGGCGATCGATCCGGCGCATGGTCGCCGCGCCCTCGACTATGAGAAAGCCATGCGGGCGCGCAATCGCCTGCTCAGCGAGGATTCACGCGATGCCGGCTGGTTCGATGCCATCGAAACGCAGATGGCCGAGACCGGCGTCGCCATTGCGGCGGCGCGCGCCGAAATGGTGCGGCTCATCGCGGCGATGAATGAGCGCCTGCCTGAAAACGGCCCATTCCCGAAGGCCGAAATCGCCCTGGAGGGGACGATCGACGCAGAGATGGGCCATCGCCCGGCGGTCGATGTCGAGGAGATGTTCCGCGCCTTGCTGCACGACCAGCGGCACCGCGACCGGGCGGCCGGGCGCACGCTGGAGGGGCCGCATCGCAGCGAGCTTCTGGTGCGGCACGCGCCGAAGGACATGCCGGCGGCGCGCTGCTCGACCGGCGAGCAGAAGGCGCTGCTGGTCGGCCTCGTGCTGGCCCATGCGCGGCTGACGGCCGAGCTTTCCGGCAATGCGCCGATCCTGCTTCTCGACGAGATCTCGGCGCATTTTGACCCGGACCGGCGCGCCGCCCTGTTCGCCATTCTCGAAGAGCTCAATTGCCAGGCCTTCATGACCGGCACGGAGGCCAGCCTGTTCTCGGCGCTCGAGGGGCGCGGCCAGTTTCTCTCCGTCTCCGCCGGCGCGGTCACGCCCGGCCCCTGATACCAAGGAAGACACAACCCCGCACGCGGACTATGCTCGCCTCATGACACAGCAAGCCTCGCCACCCCTCTCCGACCTGGAACTGGAGCGTTACGCGCGCCATATCGTGCTGCCGGAAATCGGCGGCGCCGGCCAGCAGAAGCTGAAACGCGCCCGCGTCCTGGTGATCGGCGCCGGCGGCCTTGGCGCGCCGGTTCTGTCCTACCTGGCGGCGGCCGGCATCGGCACGATCGGCATCGTCGATGACGACACGGTGTCGCTGTCGAACCTGCAGCGGCAGGTCATTCACGATACGGACGGCATTGGCCGGGCAAAGGTGGAGAGCGCGGCGCGGAGCCTGGCGCGCATCAACCCGAATATCCGCGTCGAAACCCATGCGCTGCGCCTCGACGCGGACAACGCCGGAGCGCTAATCGCCGCCTATGACCTGGTGGTCGACGGGTCGGACAATTTCGCCACGCGCTACCTGCTGGCCGACACCTGCGCGGCCGAGCATCGTCCATTGGTGACGGCGGCGGTCGGCCGCTTCGACGGGTCGCTGACGGTGCTGAAGCCCTTCGCCAGGGATGCGGCCGGCAACGCACAGCCCGGCTACCGCGACCTGTTTCCCGAGCCGCCGCCGGCCGGCCTGGTGCCGAGCTGCGCCGAGGCCGGCATCGTCGGCGCGCTGACCGGCGTGATGGGCACTCTGCAGGCCATGGAGGTGATCAAGCTGGTGACCGGGATCGGCGAACCGCTGATCGGCCGCCTGCTGCTTTACGACGCCCTGTCGGCACGCTTCGACACTATCAAGTATCGCGCTGCGCGGCGGTAGGCTTTTTGCGGACCGCTGGCGTCCGTCAGTGCCGTTCCGGCATGGATCCCCGGCTCAGGGGCCGGGGATGACGAAGGCGGGTTGGCCGACGTCAGTCCTCGAACTCGTTCAGCTTCACCATCCAGCCAGTTCGTCATCCTCGGGCTTGACCCGAGGATCCATGCCTGAGCGCACAAGAACCCGCCGACAAATCCTGCTTCCTGCCCACCAACTCCGTCACGCGCTGCGCGGCAGAACCCGGTCGGGCGGGCGGTGGCCGTCGAAGAAGGTGCGGATGTTGATGATGACCTTCTCGCCCATGTCGATGCGGCCTTCGATGGTGGCCGATCCCATATGCGGCAGGATGACGATCTTGTTGGTCTTGGCGAGCTTGAGAAGCTTCGTGTTGATCGAGGGCTCGTGCTCGAACACGTCGAGGCCGGCGCCGGCCAGCTTGCCTTCCTCGATCAGGCGGATCAGCGCGTCCTCGTCGACGACGTCGCCGCGCGCCGTGTTGACCACATAGGCCCGCGGCTGCATCAGCTCCAGCCGGCGCGCCGACAAGAGGTGGAAGGTGGCCGGCGTCGAGGGACAGTTGACCGAAATGATGTCCATGCGCGCCAGCATCTGGTCGAGGCTGTCCCAATAGGTCGCCTCCAGCTCATCCTCGATGGCCGGCGCGACGCGTTTCCGGTTGTGGTAGTGGATCGACAGGCCGAAGGCCTTGGCACGGCGGGCGACGGCGGTGCCGACACGGCCCATGCCGACAATGCCCAGCCGCTTGCCCCAGATGCGCCGCCCCAGCATCCAGGTGGGCGACCAGCCGGCCCATTTGCCGCCGTCCTTGAGAAGGGCCGCGCCCTCGGTCAGCCGGCGCGGCACGGCGAGCATCAGCGCCATGGTCATGTCGGCCGTGTCCTCGTTGAGCACATTCGGCGTGTTGGTGACGGTGATGCCATGCTTGGCGGCCGCGGCGACGTCGATGTTGTCGACGCCATTGCCGAAATTGGCGATCAGCTTCAGGCGCTCCCCGGCCTGGGCCAGAAGGGCTGCATCGATGCGGTCGGTGATCGTCGGGACGAGGACGTCGGCCTCCTTCACGGCAGCCACCAGTTCGGGCTGCGTCATCGGCTTGTCGTCGACATTCAATCGCGCGTCGAACAGCTCGCGCATGCGTGTTTCGACCTGGTCCGGCAGCTTGCGGGTGATGACGACGAGAGGCTTCTTCCTGCCGGTCATGGGTTCTCCAAAATAACGCCCTGTTGATACCTCTTTAACCAAGACGCGCGACACTTCAATGCCGTGCTGGGCCTCCCCCTGTCTATCAAGCGGGGGAACCCAAGACAAAGAAAAAGGGTGGGACCCGGGTCCCACTCAAACAGAGGTTCATCGGGAGTTCGCAAATGCCGGCCATCGCGCCATTCCGTTCAGTGTTGGTCGCCTTCGCCTTGACCGTTATAGGGGCCGCCATGATCGCGGCACCCGCAACGACCAAGGCACAGGCAAACACCGAATCGAATGTGAAGACGGGGCCGAGCGGCTTGCCGCTGCCGCGCTTCGTCAGCCTGAAGTCGGGGCGGGTGAACATGCGCGTCGGGCCCGGCATCAGCTACGCCGTCAACTGGATGTACCTGAAGTCCGGCCTGCCGGTGGAGATCATCCAGGAGTACGACAACTGGCGGCGCGTGCGCGACGCAGAGGGCGCGGAAGGCTGGATCAACCAGGCACTGCTTTCAGGCCGCCGCACCGGCATCGCCGCCCCCTGGTTCAAGGGCAAGCAAGCGGCGATCGAGCTTTTCGCCACGCCGCAGAAGGAAGCGCGCCCGGTCGTCCAGGTGGAACCCGGCGCCATCGGCTCCATCAAGGCCTGCAATGGCGATTGGTGCGAGATGGAGTTTGCCGGGTATTCGGGCTGGATCAACCAGTCGCTGGTCTGGGGCGCCTATCCGGGCGAGACCGTCAAGGAATAAAGATCCGGGGAAATCTCAGCGCACCTTGCGGCGCAGCCTCACGACGATGTCGACATTGGCGATCTCGGTGCCTTCCGGCGGCTCCGGCAGGTTTTTCACCTCGACGCGGCCCGATGGAATGTCGAACACCAGGTTCTCATCCTCGATGAAAAAATGGTGGTGATCGGAAACATTGGTGTCGAAATGGGTGCGCGCGCCTTCCACCTGGACAATGCGCAGCATGCCCGCCTCGGTGAATTGATGCAGCGTGTTGTAGACCGTGGCGAGCGATACGGAGAAGCCAGCGGCCTGTGCTTCCTCATGCAGGGCCTCGGCGGAAACGTGACGGTCGCCGGCGGCGAACAGAAGGTCGGCCAAGGCGATACGCTGCCGTGTCGGGCGTAATCCCGCCGTGCGCAACCGGTCTTCCAGACCCGGTTCTTGCCCGTTGTTCCCAGTCCTCAATTGATCGTCCCGTCCATTCTCGAATGCAGCCGCCAAAGCGGCAATCGGCGCGGCGCGCGGCGCTTTTCCTATCCCGATATATATTCCGTCACGGCAAAGCGATCAATAGCGGCGAATTCCCGCTGCCTGGGGCGTCGGGGCGTGGCAATTTCCCACAACGGCGGTTTCCAGCGGGAAACAAGCTGTGATAGGGAGTTTTGATAATCAAAAGAACGGATCCGGAAAGACCGGACCGCCGACGGGATGGCATTTCATGGCGCAAGCGAAAAACAGCTACGATTACGAAGACCTTCTGGCCTGCGGCCGGGGAGACCTTTTCGGCCCCGGCAATGCGCAGCTTCCGGCGCCGCCAATGCTGATGTTCGACCGCATCACCGACATCCAGGAAGAAGGCGGCGAGTTCGGCAAGGGCTATATTCGCGCCGAGCTCGACATCAAGCCCGATCTCTGGTTCTTCCCCTGCCACTTCATCGGCAACCCGGTCATGCCCGGCTGTCTCGGCCTCGACGCCATGTGGCAGATGACCGGTTTCTACCTCGGCTGGCTCGGCCTGCCCGGCAAGGGCATGGCGCTGTCGACCGGCGAGGTGAAGTTCAAGGGCATGGTCACGCCGAAGGTCAAGAAGGTCGAGTACGGCGTCGATTTCAAGCGCGTCATGCGCGGCAGGCTGGTGCTGGGCATTGCCGACGGCTGGCTAAAGGCCGACGGAGAACCCATCTACAGGGCAACCGACCTCCGGGTCGGCCTGGCTCAGCAGGAAGCCTGACATCAACTTTGAATGACGGCCGGCAATCCCGGCCAAGGAGAGCACATGAGACGCGTCGTCGTCACCGGCATCGGTATCGTATCTTCCATCGGCGACAATGCCGAAGAGGTCACCGCTTCGCTGCGCGATGCAAAATCGGGCATCAGCTTCTCGCAGGATTTCGCCGATCACGGCTTCCGCTGCCAGGTCTGGGGCGCGCCGAAGCTCGACCCGACGGAACTGGTCGACCGCCGCGCCATGCGCTTCCTGTCAAAGGGCGCCGCCTGGAACCACGTCGCCATGGAGCAGGCGATCGCCGATGCCGGCCTGGAGCAGGGCGACATCACCAATGAGCGCACCGGCATCATCATGGGATCGGGCGGCCCGTCCACCCGCGCCATCGTCGAAGCCGCGCAGACGACACTGGAGAAGGGCTCGCCGAAGCGCATCGGGCCGTTCGCCGTGCCGAAGGCCATGTCGTCGACCGCCTCGGCCACGCTCGCCACCTGGTTCAAGATTCACGGCGTCAACTATTCGATCTCGTCGGCCTGCTCGACCTCGGCGCATTGCATCGGCAACGCCGCAGAGATGATCCAATGGGGCAAGCAGGACGTCATGTTCGCCGGCGGCCATGAAGATCTCGACTGGACCATGTCCAACCTGTTCGATGCCATGGGCGCCATGTCGTCCAAGCACAACGACACGCCGGAAACGGCTTCGCGCGCCTATGACGTCACGCGCGACGGCTTCGTCATCGCCGGCGGCGCCGGCGTGGTGGTTCTGGAAGAGCTGGAGCACGCCAAGGCGCGCGGCGCGAAGATCTATGCCGAGCTCGTCGGCTACGGCGCGACATCGGACGGCTACGACATGGTGGCGCTTTCAGGCGAAGGCGCGGTGCGCTGCATGCGCCAGGCGATGGCCACCGTCAACGGCAAGATCGACTACATCAACACGCACGGCACGGCGACGCCGGTGGGCGATTCCGGCGAGATGGGCGCGGTGCGCGAGGTGTTCGGCAACGACATTCCGCCGATCGCCTCGACCAAGTCGCTGACCGGTCATTCGCTCGGCGGCGCCGGCGCGCAGGAATCGATCTACTCGATCCTGATGATGCAGCAGGGCTTCATCGGCGAGAGCGCCCACATCACCGAACTCGACCCGGAATTCGAGGGCATGCCGATCGTCCGCAAGCGCATCGACAACGCCAAGATCGACACGGTCCTGTCGAACTCCTTCGGCTTCGGCGGCACCAACGCCACGCTCGTGTTCCAGCGTTACGCAGGTTGATTTGATGGACGGTTTGATGAAAGGGAGGCGCGGCCTCATCATGGGGGTCGCCAACGATCATTCGATCGCCTGGGGCATCGCCAAGAAGCTGGCAAGCCAGGGCGCGGAGCTGGCCTTCACCTATCAGGGCGAAGCCTTCGGCCGGCGTGTCAAGCCGTTGGCGGAAGAGGCGGGATCGTCTCTGGTCCTGCCTTGCGACGTCGAGGACGAGGCATCGCTGGATGCGGTCTTCGCGGCACTGAAAGACGCGTGGGGCACGCTCGACTTCATCGTCCACGCCATCGGCTTTTCCGACCGCAACGAGTTGAAAGGGCTTTACGCCGACACCAGCCGCGAAAACTTTATCCGCACCATGGTCATCTCCTGCTACTCGTTCACCGATGTGGCAAGGCGGGCGGCGGCGATGATGAACGATGGCGGCCAGATGCTGACGCTGACCTATGCAGGCTCGACGCGCGTCATGCCGAACTACAACGTCATGGGCGTCGCCAAGGCGGGTCTCGAGGCGAGCGTGCGCTATCTGGCAAGCGACTACGGCCCGCGCGGCATCCGCGTCAACGCCATTTCGGCTGGCCCCGTGCGCACGCTGGCCGGTGCCGGCATTGCCGATGCGCGCTACATGTTCGCCTACCAGCAGCGCAACGCGCCGCTGCGGCGCACCGTCACGATCGACGAGATCGGCGGCTCGGCGCTCTACCTTTTGTCGGATCTGTCCTCGGGCGTGACGGGCGAAATCCACTATGTGGATTCGGGCTACAGCACCGTGTCGATGCCGACCATGGAAGAGCTGAAGCGCATGAGCGCCGCCACGGGCGACTGATGCCTATTTCTTCCGCGCCCACAGAACCTTGAAGACCGTATCGCGGCGCAGTTCGCCATGCGCCGCGAACTGCCGTTCGAGCGTTTGCTCATAGGGCAGCGGCCGGTTGGCGACCAGGAACAGCCTTCCGCGCGGCTTCAGCGCCTGGGCGGCGGCAGAGATCATCGCCTGTCCCATATCCGGCTCGGCCGCCCGGCTGCGATGGAAGGGCGGGTTCATGACGATGGCGTCGTAGCGCTCCGCGACCGGCTCGCCCAGGAGATCGTGCCAGAAGAAGCGGGCAGCCGTGCCCGGTGCCTTGGCGGCCATGTTGCGCCTTGCCGCTTCGATCGAGGCATGGTGCGCCTCATACAGATCGATGGCGCCCACCGCCGGGCACCGCCTGGCCGTTTCGACCGATAGATAGCCCCAACCGGCAGCAAAATCGGCCACCGTGCCCTTGAGGTCGTCGGGCAGGCACTCGGCAAGCAGCGCCGAGCCGGCGTCGATCCCATCGTCTGAAAAGCCGCCCGCCGCCGTTGCAAAGCCATCCACCTCACCCGCTGCACCCGACAGAGCGGCAAGCAGGCTTTCGTTCGGTCCTTCCGGGCGACGCAGCCAGAAAACGACGCCGTGATGCTTGGAGACATGATCCTCCAGCGGCAGCAGCTCCGCCATGCGCTTGCGCAGGCTGCCGCCGCCATCCTTCTTGGCACAGGCGGCGGCGATCAACGCGCCCGGGCGTGTGCGGCCGAGCGCTTCAGCCAACTGCTGCTCGTTCTCGCGGCGGTGCCGGCCGAGAAGCACCAGCGCCATGTCGTAGCCTTCGCCCTGCGGCTCCGGCGACACTGCGAAGCCGGCCCGCTGCAAGGCCAGATAATCGGGGCGAAACCCCTGCACGGCGGCGAGCGAGCCGGCGAAATCCGCCGGCAGGATCAGCCCACCCGGCGCGCCGAGAAACAAGACGCGATCATCAGCACGCGGCGGGTCGACCAGGCCGCGTTCGAAGGGAAACAGGAGGGTGGCGAGCGGTGCGTCAGTCATGATGCGGCTTTCGGATGCGAAAACGGGCGCGGCCTTATGGCGCGCGCCCGCTTGAAACGGTGTCGGCTCGAGAATCAGCCTTCGGCGTCTTCCTCGGCCTCTTCCTTTTTCTTCTCGCGGGCGATTTCCTCGCCCGTCGTCTGGTCGACGACCTTCATCGACAGGCGAACCTTGCCGCGCTCGTCGAAGCCCATCAGCTTGACGAACACCTTGTCGCCTTCCTTGACGACGTCCGTGGTCTTCTGCACGCGCTCGGAGGCGAGCTGCGAGATGTGGACCAGACCGTCCTTCGGGCCGAAGAAGTTGACGAACGCGCCGAAGTCGGCGGTCTTGACGACCGTGCCTTCGTAGACCTCGCCCACTTCCGGCTCAGCCGTGATGGAGTGGATCCACTTCCTCGCCGCCTCGATCTCCTTGGCGTTGGACGAGGCGATCTTGATCGTGCCGTCGTCCTCGATGTTGATCTTGGCGCCGGTCTTCTCGACGATCTCGCGGATCACCTTGCCGCCGGAACCGATCACGTCGCGGATCTTGTCGGTCGGGATGTTCATCACCTCGATGCGCGGTGCGAACTCGCCCAGCTCGCCGCGGCTTTCCGAAAGCGCATTCGACATTTCGCCGAGGATGTGCAGGCGGCCGCCCTTGGCCTGGTCGAGGGCGATCTGCATGATCTCCTCGGTGATGCCGTGGATCTTGATGTCCATCTGCAGAGAGGTGATGCCGGCGTCCGTGCCGGCAACCTTGAAGTCCATGTCGCCAAGGTGATCCTCATCACCCAGGATATCGGACAAAACGGCGAAGCGTTCTTCTTCCTTGATCAGGCCCATGGCAATGCCGGCAACCGGCTTGGCCAGCGGCACGCCGGCATCCATCAGCGCCAGCGAGGTGCCGCAGACGGTGGCCATCGACGAGGAACCGTTCGATTCGGTGATCTCGGAGACGACGCGCAGCGTGTAGGGGAACTGGTCCGGGGTCGGCAGCATCGGGCGGATGGCGCGCCAGGCGAGCTTGCCATGGCCGATTTCGCGGCGGCCGGGCGAACCCATGCGGCCGGTTTCGCCGACCGAATAGGGCGGGAAGTTGTAGTGCAGGAGGAAGCGTTCCTTGTACGTGCCGGTCAGGGCGTCGATGAACTGCTCATCCTCGCCGGTGCCCAGCGTGGCGACGACCAGCGCCTGGGTCTCGCCGCGGGTGAAGACGGCCGAGCCATGCGTGCGCGGCAGAACGCCGACTTCCGAAACGATCGGACGCACGGTCGACAGGTCACGGCCGTCGATGCGCAGGCTGGTGTCGAGAATGTTCCAGCGGACGATCTTGGCCTGCAGGCTCTTGAACACCGCATTGACCTGCTCGGACGACCATTTCAGGGCTTCCTCGCCCTCGGGCAGGAACTCGGCCTTGACCTTCGCCTTGGCGGCGTCGACGGCATTGTAGCGCTGCTGCTTGTCGGTGATCTTGTAGGCTTCACGCAGATCGGCCTCGACGACCTTCAGCATCGCGCCTTCCAGCTCGGAATAATCCGGCGAGGAGAAGTCGCGCGGCTCCTTGGCGGCGGCTTCGGCCAGCTTGATGATCGCGTCGATCACCGGCTGGAAGCCCTTGTGGCCGAACATGACCGCGCCGAGCATGATGTCCTCGGCCAGTTCCTGCGCCTCGGACTCGACCATCAGAACCGCGTCGCCCGTGCCGGCGACGACCAGGTCGAGCTTGGATTCCTCCATCTCGTCGAGATGCGGGTTGAGAATATACTCACCGCCGATGTAGCCGACGCGGGCCGCACCGATCGGGCCCATGAAGGGCACGCCCGAAAGCGTCAGGGCAGCGGAGGCGCCGACCATGGCGACGATGTCCGGATCGTTCTCCAGATCGTGCTGCAGGACGGTCAGGACCACCTGCGTGTCGTTCTTGTATCCATCGACGAACAGCGGGCGGATCGGACGGTCGATCAGGCGCGAGGTGAGCGTTTCCTTCTCGCTCGGACGGCCTTCGCGCTTGAAGAAGCCGCCGGGGATCTTGCCGGCGGCGAAGGTCTTTTCCTGGTAGTTGACGGTCAGCGGGAAGAAATCGAAGCCGGGCTTCGGCTCCTTGGCGGAGACGACCGTGGCCAGAACCACCGTCTCGCCATAGGTGGCGAGAACGGCGCCGTCAGCCTGACGGGCGAT
Source organism: Nitratireductor soli (assembly GCF_001050155.1). Taxonomy (GTDB): domain Bacteria; phylum Pseudomonadota; class Alphaproteobacteria; order Rhizobiales; family Rhizobiaceae; genus Nitratireductor; species Nitratireductor soli. The sequence goes on along the minus strand of NZ_LFVY01000002.1, from coordinate 141,041 downwards.
CTTGCCGGTTTCAAGAGTGAGCGGACGGCCGCCCCATTCGATTTCCACTTTGTGATGCTTGAACATATCTTGTCCTTCGATGCCGAAACGTCGCGCGGCAATGGTTTGGCCGCGCGTTTCCGGACTGGCTTCATGTTTCAGACGAGCCACGGGCAAGACAACGGGAGGCTTGGCAATCGCCGGCCTGTGCCGGCCGCAAGCATCCTGCAATCCTGCCCCATGACCTGTCCATGGGACTCCGGCATTTCAAACCTTCCCTTTGCATGAGACCGCGAGCCTTTGCCCACATAGGTTGTCAAATCATGCATCAGTCCGGAGCCGACGGGCGCGATGGAAAACCACCGTCCCAAATGCGGCCGGCGGACACCCCCTGGTATCCGCCGGCCAAAACGCTTAGCGCCGTATTCCGAGCTTCTCGATCAGCGTCTTGTAGCGGCCTTCGTCTTTCTTCTTCACATAGTCGAGAAGTCGACGGCGCTGCGAGACCATCTTGAGAAGACCACGTCGGGAATGATTATCCTTCTTGTGGTCCTTGAAGTGCTCGGTCAGGTTTTTGATCCGCTCGGTCAGGATAGCGACCTGGACCTCCGGAGAGCCGGTATCGTCCTGGACGGTGGCGAATTCCTTGAGCAATTCCTGCTTGCGCTCTGCAGTAATCGACATCGGTGTTCCTTTCGCGAATGTTGGGAAAAGGGACGCCCTCAGCCGGGATGTCGTCCAGCCGGGGCCGTTTCACATAGCGTTGCAAGCACAATATTGGGCGCTTCAAGCACGATGTTGGGCGGCATATAAGCGAAAATGCGCATAAACGCCAGCCCAAACATTTTTAAGCCGAGCCAGGCCGGCGATCAATCCGGCCGCGCGGCGTCCGATGCTGCCTTTGCGTCATCGGGAAACAGACGGTCGACCGGGATCTTGAACACGCATTCCAGGCCGTCGCGATGGAACACACGGGAGATTTCCGCGTCGAGGGTGCCGCCCAGCATGCGCTCGATGATCTCGGTGCCGAAGCCACGCCTTCCGGTACGGCGGCGCAGGCGCGGCACGTGCTCGCGCCAGATGATCGTCAGAACCTCGTCCTTCACCCGCCAGGACAGAGCCAAGCTGCCGGTTGCCGACGAGAACGCCCCGTATTTCGAGGCGTTGGTGGCCAGTTCATGGATGGCAAGACCGATGGTCTGCGCCGGCTGGTTGGCAAGCCTGATGTTCGGCCCCTCCATCTGCAGGCGATCCGCATCGTCGGGACAGAATGGTTCGATCTGGATGGCCAGCAATTCACGCAGTTCGACGCCGGCCGCGCCGCCGGCGATGAGCAGGTCGGTCGAACGCGCCAGACCGTAGAGGCGCTTTTGAAACGCGTCCTGAAACGAAGCGAAAGTGCGGGCGCTGCGCGCTGTCTGCTTGGCCATGGAGGCCACGACGGTGAGCTGGTTTTTCGACCGATGCGCCACTTCGCGCATCAGGAGGCGGATTTCGTTTTCCGCCTGCTTGCGGTCCAACGCGGCCTCGGCGAGCGCTGACGACACGGTGGCCACTTCGGCAATCGGATAGTCGATGGCGTGAACCGGCTCACCGGCGCCGAGCCGCCGCGCGTCGCGCGCCAGGCGCCGCACGGGCCCGGCGATCTGCCGGCCGAGCAGCCAGGCGGCGGCAGTGCCGATGGCAATGACCAGAAGGCCGCCGACCAGGAGCATGCGCAGCGATCGGCGCATCGGCTCCTCTATGGAGGCGGTCGATGCCCAGACCACGGCCTGCCAGCCGCTGTATTGCGACTTGTCGACGATGCTCATGTAGGTTCCGCCGGCAACGCCTTCACGAGGTTCCGCCTCGCGATACATGCCAGGGCCTCGGAGGTCGAGGAAGAAGGGCTTTCCAACGTCCGACGACATGAAGGATGAGGCGATGACCAGATTGTCCTGATCGACCACCGACGCGTTCCAGCCACCGCGCAGCATCTGCTGGGACAGCGCGTCGCTCAGGGTTTCGGCGTTGCGCGTCATGACCAGGATGCGCGGCGGACCATTCTCCGGAACGAAGGGCATCACCACGTTGAAAACCCATTCGCGCGAGATCTTGCCGAAGAAGGTGCCGGAAATCACCGTGCCGCCCTTCGTCAGCGCCAGCTCGGCCGATTGTGGATCGGATGTGGGGCCGAGCGGCATGCCGAACGGCACACGCGTGTTGATCAATTGCCGGTAGTTCTCGTCAAGCAGGATGAAGTAGGAGCCGGTGCCCGCCAGCGCGAGTTTGGCGCGGTCGTAGAAATCCTCCAGACTGCCGTTGGCAAGCGACGGCGTGGTCGACAAAACGCGCAGGGTCGTCGCCATGCCGCTCAATTCGCGGTCGATCGCCTCGGCGATCGATCCGGCCATGGCTTCAGCCAGCGTGGTGACGACCTCGCGCTGTGCGTCGTTGTTGCGCTGAAGGAGTACGACCGCGACGGCAATGGCTGGAATGATGGTTACGGCGATCAGCAGAAAGAGAAACAAGCCGATCGGCTTCGGGCCCGCGGTCAGCGTTCGCAAACGCTCGAAAAAGCCAGTCCGGGGTGCCTTGCTCCCACTTTCGTCTGTCCGCATCCCGCCCCGACCTCTGCTTGCTCGCGAAGACAATGCACGAAACGCGTAACGGTTGCGCGGTCAATCAGGCAAATTCGCCGCCTGCTCGAGCACTTCCAGGGAAAATGGGAATGCCCTGGTGGCCTGGCCGAAACAGACAGGTGCCATCCGTCAGGTCCGCACGATCAGCCCCCGGACGCGAAAACCCGCTTGGGCTTGAACATGCCCGCCTCGACCGCGCCCAACGCGACCAGCCGGCCACGCGCGCTGGCCCAGGCCTCCGGTGCCTCGGCAGGCGCATCACGACCGCGCACGATGACCGGATTGCCCAGGCGGATGCGTGCGGCGGCATCGTCGTTGACGGCGATCTCGGGCAGGCCCTCCAGCGCCGTGGCGATGTCGAGAAGCACGGCATCGAGCGGGCCGAAATCACCGCCGTCCGCATGGGCCGCAACGGCGGCCTCCTCGAGCGGCGGCAGATCGACCAGTTGCTCGGGCGTGAAGGGATAGACCTCGGTGCGGCGCAGTTCGGCGATGTGACCGAAACACCCCAGATCACGCCCCATGTCGCGGGCCAGGCTGCGCACATAGGTGCCCTTGCCGCACTCGATCTCGAACACGGCCTGGTCCTCGCTGAACGACACCAGGTCGAGGCGGCCGATCTCGATCTCGCGCGCGGCGATCTCGACGGTCTCGCCCTCGCGCGCCAGATCATAGGCGCGCGCGCCATTGATCTTGATGGCGGAAAACTGCGGGGGGGTCTGCATGATGATGCCGGTGTAGCGGGGAAGGAGATTGCGCATCTCCTCTTCGCTCGGGCGCGTGTCGGACGTATCGACCACCGGACCTTCCAGGTCGTCCGTGCTGCGCTCCTCGCCCCAGGCAACGGTGAAGCGATAGACCTTGGCGCCATCCATGACGAAGGGCACGGTCTTGGTGGCGTCGCCGAGCGCGATGGGCAGCATGCCCGAGGCCAACGGATCGAGCGTGCCGGCATGGCCGGCCTTATCCGCCTTGAACAGCCATTTGACCTTGGAGACCGCCTCGGTCGAACCCATGCCCGCCGGCTTGTCGAGGATCAGCCATCCGTGGACAGGACGACCCTTCTTGCTACCGCGCCGGGCCATCAGCGATCGCCCTCGTCCCGGCCGTCGTCCTGCCCGTCTTCGCGCAAGTTGTCTTCGCTCAAGCCGTCTTCGTTCAGGTCGCGCGCCACTTCGGGCGATTTCAGCAGTCGGTCGATCTTGCTGAAATTGTCGAAACTCTCATCGAAGCGGAAATGCAGCTCCGGCATGTACTTCATCTGCCTTAGCGCCGGCGTGATGCGGCCGCGAATGAAACGCGCGTGGCGGTTGAGCGCCTCGACGACCACATCCTTGTCGCCTGCGCCAAGCGGCGAGACATAGGCGGTGGCGATCTTCAGGTCGGGCGACATGCGCACTTCGGATACGGAGATGACGGTGTTTTCCAGGGTGTCGTCCATCACATCGCCGCGCTGCAGCATCTGGGCAATGGCATGACGCACCTGCTCGCCGACGCGAAGCTGACGCTGGGATGGCGCGGAAGACGGCATGGGACACCTTCTTGCGGGAATGCTCTATTCTACCCGTCTGGCGGATATCAGCAAATCAAGGAAATCGAAGAGCGGGATGCCGGACGAAACAGGCGGGGCGACGATGCGCCCCGCCAAAAGTCGATCCGGACGGGATCAGAGGGTCCGCGTGATATGCTCGACGCGGAACGCCTCGATGACATCGCCGGCACGGATGTCCTCGTAATTCTCGAAGGCCATGCCGCATTCCTGACCGGCCGGCACTTCGGAAACCTCGTCCTTGAAGCGCTTCAGCGTCTTCAGCTTGCCCTCGTGAATGACCACGCTGTCGCGGATGAGACGCACGCCGGCGCCGCGCTCCACCTTGCCCTCGGTGACCCGGCAGCCGGCAACCTTGCCGACCTTGGAGACGTTGAAGACCTCGAGGATCTCGGCATTGCCGAGGAAAGTCTCACGGCGCTCGGGCGACAGAAGGCCGGACATGGCCGCTTTGATGTCATCCACCAGGTCGTAGATGATGTTGTAGTAGCGGATCTCGATGCCGGCCTGCTCGGCCGCGTCGCGCGCCTGCTTGTTGGCGCGCACGTTGAAGCCGATGATGGCCGCTTCCGAGGTTTCGGCCAGCGAGACGTCGCTTTCGGTGATGGCGCCAGCGCCGGCATGCACGATGCGCGCCTGCACCTCCTCCGTGCCGAGCTTCTCGAGCGCCGACGAAATGGCCTCGATCGAGCCCTGCACGTCACCCTTGATGATCAGCGGGAACTCCTTCAGGCCACTGTCCTGAAGCTGCGACATCATCTGTTCGAGCGAGCCGCGCTGACCCGCCTGGCGGGCCACCGACTTATCGCGGGCCAGACGCTGGCGATACTCGGCGATCTCGCGGGCACGCGCTTCGCTCTCGACGACCGCGATGCGGTCGCCGGCCTGCGGCGTGCCTTGAAGGCCAAGGATCTCGACCGGCATGGAGGGCGGAGCCTCCTTCATCTGCTCGCCACGGTCATTGACCAGTGCGCGCACGCGGCCCCACTCATTGCCCGCAACGATGATGTCGCCGGTATGCAGCGTGCCGGTCTGCACCAGGACGGTGGCAACGGAGCCGCGGCCACGGTCGAGTTTCGCCTCGATGACGACGCCTTCGGCCGTGCGGTCCGGATTGGCCTTCAGCTCGAGAACCTCGGACTGCAGCACGATGGCTTCGAGAAGCTTGTCCAGGTTCGTGCCCTTGACGGCCGACACCTCGACATCGAGCACCTCGCCGCCCAGGGATTCGACGAACACTTCGTGCTGGAGCAGTTCTGTGCGCACTTTCTGGGCGTTGGCTTCCGGCTTGTCCATCTTGTTGATCGCGACGATGATCGGAACACCTGCCGCCTTGGCATGGTTGATCGATTCGATCGTCTGCGGCATCACGCTGTCATCGGCGGCAACCACCAGGATGGCGATGTCCGTTGCTTCGGCGCCACGGGCGCGCATGGCCGTGAAGGCGGCGTGGCCGGGCGTGTCGATGAAGGTGATCGTCTGGCCGTCCTGCACGACCTGATAGGCGCCGATGTGCTGGGTGATGCCGCCGGCCTCGCCGGACACCACGTTGGCGTGGCGAATGGCATCGAGCAGCGACGTCTTGCCGTGATCGACATGGCCCATGATGGTGACCACGGGCGGACGCGACTTCATGTCCTCGGATTTGTCGGCGATGTTGAACAGCCCTTCCTCGACGTCGGATTCGGCGACGCGCTTGACCGTGTGGCCGAATTCCTCGGCCACCAGCTCGGCGGTGTCGGCGTCGATCACGTCGCCGGGTTTGAGGATCTGCCCCTCTTTCATGAAGTACTTCACCACATCGACGGCCCGCTCGGCCATGCGGCTGGCCAGTTCCTGAATGGTGATGGTCTCCGGCAGGACGACCTCGCGGGAAATCTTCTCGCGCGGCTCCTGATGCTGGGCGCGGCGGAATTTTTCCTGGCGGCGGCGCATCGAGGACAGCGAACGGCCGCGGGCCTCGCCATCGTCGGACAGCGCCTTGTTGAGGGTCAGCTTGCCGCGCCGGCGCTCATCTTCCGTGCGCGGCTTGGCCGGACGCGGAGCGACCTCGGTCTTGGTCGGCGTGACACGCTTGACGGGCAGGCCCTTGCTCTTGGACTTGCCCTCGTCGTCATCCTCGGGCACGACGATGGCCTGATCGGCCACCGGTGCGCGACGGCGCGCTTCCTCTTCGGAGCGGCGGCGGGCTTCCGCCTCGACCTTCAGACGCTCTTCTTCCTCTGCCTGGCGGCGTGCGGAATCTTCACGCTCGCGCTGGCGCTGAGCGTCTTCCTCGGCACGGCGCTTGGCGTCCTCCAAGGCGCGCACGCGCTCCTCGGCCTCGCGCACCTTGGAATCCTGCAGGGCGCGGCGACGCGCCTCCAATTCACCGCTGGAAAGCGAGTTCAGCACGACGCCCGAGCGGTCGCCGGCGTTCGGCGAAGGGCGCGGGCGCTCTCTCGTCTGGGCCTGAGGCGTCTGGACGATCGGGCGCGGCTTGACCGGCGCTGGCGCCGCTGGAGCGGCGGCCGGCTCGTCAGGCCGCGAGAATTTGCGTTTCTTCGTCTCGACAACGACGGACTTGGAGCGTCCATGCGAGAAATTCTGACGCACCGTGCCCTGCTCGACGGAGGGCCGCTTCAGCGTCAGCGTCTTCTTCGTATTGACGCTCAGCGTCTTGTCGTCACCGGTTTTCGTATCCGTCATTCCACATCCTCTGCGGTGCCTAGCGCAACCGCTGCCGGGTTTTCCGCGAAATCGCCTCGAAATCTCTCGAGCGCCACCACGCGTTTCAGCGCCGCCTTGCCCGCGTCCCGCCCGAACACGGCAGCATGTATCACATTTGTTGCCCCCAATGCCAAACTCAATTCTTGCTCTGAAAAGAGTTTGTATGCCGGCACCTCCGGTCCGCCCAAATGGACAACCGAGCGCCGGGCGGAAGCGATCTTGCGCACGCCATCTTCCGAGGCTTCCCGTGCGTGCAGGACCGAAACGGCCTTGCCGCTGCGCACCGAAGCCTCGACCTTGGCCGCACCCAATGCCACGGCACCGGCCTTGCGCGCAAGACCAAGAGCGCCAAGAGCGGCCCTGGCGAGCAAATCATCGACCATTCCGCCCAGATCGGCCGGCGGCTTGACCGCCGTCTTCAGCGCGCGGGCAAAAAGGTTCTTCCTGGCCGCCTGGTCGACATGCGCGCGGTCAGCGGTGACCCAGCAGCCGCGCCCGGGAAGATTTCGCTTCAGATCGGGCACGACCATGCCGTCCGGCCCGGCGACGAACCTCATCAGGTCCTCCGCCGGCCGCGCTGTGCGCGTGACGATGCAAGTGCGGTCGTTCATCTCGTCCACGATATCTCCCGGTCAGGCCCATCTCAGGCTTCCGCAGCTTCCACGCCTTCGGCGGCAGCTTCCTCACCGTCTTCGGTCTCGGCGGCCTCGGCTGCCAAGTCCTCCTCGGTGATCCAGCCGACCTTCACGCGGGCGGCGACGACCATCTGCTCGGCCTCGACACGCGAAATCTCGAGATCGGAGAAAACACCCGCCTCGAACTTGGTCTCGCCGTCCTTGCGCTCTTTCCAGCCGACCAGGTCATCGACCGCGTAGCCGGCGAAGTCCTCGATGGTCTTCACGCCGTCCTCGCCGACCGCCACCATCATGGCGGTGGTCATGCCGGGCAGTTCGCGCAGCTCATCCTCGACGCCCAGCTCCTTGCGCCTGGCGTCGCGCTCGGCCTCGATGCGGTCCAGGTATTCGCGGGCGCGCATCTGTATCTCTTCGGCCGTATCGTCGTCGAAGCCATCGATGGAGGCGATCTCGCCGGATTCGACGAAGGCCACTTCCTCGACGCTCGAAAAACCTTCCGAGGCCAGCACCTGGCCGACCATCTCGTCGACGTTGAGGGCATCCATGAAGAGCCCCGAGCGCTCGGTGAATTCCTTCTGGCGGCGCTGCGATTCCTCTTCCTCGGTCAGGATGTCGATGTCCCAGCCGGTCAGCTGCGAGGCGAGGCGCACATTCTGGCCACGGCGGCCGATGGCCAGCGACAGCTGGTCGTCGGGCACCACCACCTCGATGCGCTCGGCATCCTCGTCGAGCACCACCTTGGCGACTTCCGCCGGCTGCAGCGCGTTGACGATGAAGCTCGCCGCGTTCTCGTTCCACGGAATGATGTCGATCTTCTCGCCCTGTAGCTCGCCAACCACAGCCTGGACGCGGCTGCCGCGCATGCCGACGCAGGCGCCGACCGGATCGATCGAGGAATCATGGCTGATAACAGCGATCTTGGCGCGCGAACCGGGGTCGCGGGCGACCGAGCGGATCTCGATGATGCCGTCGTAGATTTCCGGCACTTCCATGGTGAACAGCTTGGCCATGAACTGCGGATGGGTACGCGACAGGAAAATCTGCGGGCCGCGCTGCTCGCGGCGCACGTCATAGACATAGGCACGCACGCGGTCGCCATATTTGAAGATCTCGCGCGGGATCAGCTCGTCGCGGCGGATGATCGCCTCGCCGCGGCCGAGATCGACAATGACGTTGCCGTATTCGACGCGCTTGACCGTGCCGTTGACGATTTCGCCGATGCGGTCCTTGTATTCGTCGTACTGGCGATCGCGCTCGGCTTCGCGCACCTTCTGCACGATGACCTGCTTGGCCGACTGGGCGGCGATGCGGCCGAACTCCATCGGCGGCAGCTGTTCGGCGATAAAGTCGCCGGCCTGGGCGTCGGGGTTGCGGGTGCGGGCGTCCTTCAGCGAAATCTCGCGGGCCGGCTCCTCGACCTCCTCGACGACTTCCATCAGGCGCTGCAGCTTCATCTCGCCGGTCTGCGCGTTGATGTCGGCGCGAATGTTGGTCTCCTGACCGTAGCGCGACCGAGCAGCCTTCTGGATCGCATCAGCCATGGCGGCGATGACGATCTGCTTGTCGATGGACTTTTCACGGGCCACCGCGTCGGCGATCTGCAGAAGCTCCAGCCTGTTCGCACTGACTGCCATTTCACTCTCCTTCGGCGTGGGTTCCGGGGTCTTCGTCCCGGGCCAGCTCAGTTCCGTTGTCCTTGGCGGACCGCTGGGCGGCCCTTTCACTTGCGGAAGGGCGGCGGTCGCGCTTGCGCTGACGGCGCTCTTCCTTGTCCTGCCTCAAGGCATCGCGGACCAGCTCGTCCGTCAGGACCAGCCGCGCCTCGGCGATCGCCTGGAAGGGAATGCCATAGAGAAAGGCTTCGTCTTCCTCGCCCTCGGCCGTTTCCGGCTCGATGGTCACCGTCTCCTCGTCGCTCTCGACGACGAAACCGCGAAAGCGCTTGCGCCCCTCGAGCAGTTCCGAGGTCTCGATCTTGACGAGATGGCCGACGGCGGCGGTAAAATCAGATTTGCGCACCAACGGCCGGTCGATGCCGGGCGACGAGATTTCGAGCTGGTATGCGGTGTCGACGGGGTCTTCCACATCGAGCACCGGAGACAGGGCCCGGCTGACCTCCTCGCAATCCTCGACGGTCATCGATCCGTCGGGGCGCTCGGCCATGATCTGCAGCGTGGCGCCCTCCTGCGCGGTCATCCGCACGCGCACCAGGCGATAGCCGACGGCGCCCAGAACCGGGGTGATGATGGCGGCCACCCGCGCCTCGATGCCGCTTTCGCGGATGAGCCGGTCGTCACCGATCATGTCCCCTGAAACTGCCGTCATCAAACCTCCGGGCAAACGCCCTTAACAAAAAAGAGCGGGACCGGCGGGACCCACTCTCCGTCATAGTGACCAAGAATTTGACTGGGGATATAGCCGAGACAGCCCCTCTTTTCAAGGCCCGATGGGCCATGCCGTCGCCATCGATTGATGTTGCATCGCACAATTGCATGGCAGCCCTGCCGATTCATCACTTCTTTCAAGGCATTGCAGCCTCTATCTATGTTGCGACGCACAAGAAAAGGAAGACAATCATGATCGGCCGCAGATTCATGAACGGCATCGGGGAGTTCTTCGGGGTCGTCGAGAGCGCCGTGGCGGTTTCGGCGGCGGTGCGCGACCGCCGGCGCGCCAAGGAAGCAGACCTGAAGCGCCTCGGCATCGATCCGGAGCAGTTTTACGCAATGCGCCGTTACTGATGCGCAGCTACTGGCGCGCCATCTCTTCCATCGTTATGCGGCGGAAGGTCAGATAGGCCGGCGTCCGCCCCTCGCGAACGGCCTTGGCTTCATAGCGCGTGCCGGGCCAGCCACCATAAGGCGTGCGCCAGTCCTCGGCGCTGCCTGCCCGCCATTCGAAAGCCGGGTGCGCGCGGCAATGCTGCAACGTCCAATCCACATATGTGTCGATGTCCGAGGCAAAGCGGAACAGCCCGCCCGGCCGCAGGACGCGGGCGAAACGGTCGAGATTGACCGGACTGACGAACCGCCGCTTCCAATGCCGCTTCTTCGGCCACGGGTCGGGATACAGAAGGTCGATGCCTGAAAGCCCGCCCTCCGGCAGCCAGTCGAGCAGGACGGTCGCATCGTCATTGTAGACCCGCAGATTGCCGGGAAGGCCGCCGGCATCAACGATCGCCGAGGCCATCTTGGCCATGCCGTTGACGAAGGGCTCGACGCCGATGAAGCCGGTCTGCGGATGGCGTGCGACTTCACTGAAGAGATGCTCACCGCCGCCAAAGCCGATCTCCAGCCGCACGGTTTCGACCGGATCGGCGAACAATGATCCCAGGTCGGCGGGCGGATCGCGCTGAAGATCGATCAGCGCCGTGGCGAGAAACACCTCCAGCGCCGCGCCCTGTTTCGGGCGCAGGGTCTTGCCATGCCGGCGGCCGTAAAAGGCTTCCGTGGCCCGCTTGCGCCGCTCTTCGGCCATTCGAAAATTCCCAGCAAACTCGCCCGCGGCGCCGCGCAACCCGATGGATCCCCGGCGCCGCAGACCTGTTTATGCAGCCTGTGCGACAGTCTGTTTCAGCGCCTTGACCAGATCGGTGCGCTCCCAGGAGAAGGCGCCGTCGCGGCTCGCCTTGCGACCGAAATGGCCGTAGGCCGCCGTGCGCGCGTAGATCGGCCGGTTGAGATCGAGGTGGCGGCGGATGCCGCTCGGCGACAAGTCCATCACCTGGCGAACGGCTGCCTCCACCTCTTCCTCCGAAACCCGGCCGGTGCCGTGCAGGTCGACATAGACCGACAGCGGCTGGGAGACGCCGATGGCATAGGAAAGCTGGATCGTGCAGCGCTCGGCCAGGTTTGCCGCCACCACATTCTTGGCAAGGTAACGGGCCGCGTAGGCAGCCGAGCGGTCGACCTTGGTCGTATCCTTGCCCGAAAAGGCGCCGCCCCCATGGGGGGCCGCGCCGCCATAGGTATCGACAATGATCTTGCGGCCGGTCAAGCCGGCGTCGCCGTCCGGGCCGCCGATGACGAACTTGCCGGTCGGGTTGATGTACCAGTTGCAATTGGCCGCAACGGAAATGCCGCCCGAGGCAAGCGCTTCCTGGATGTAGGGTTCGACCACCTGGCGCACCTTCGCGCTGTCCCAGGCCTCGTCGAGATGCTGCGTGGAGAGGACGATCTCCGTCACTTCCGTCGGCTTGCCGTCGACGTAGCGGACGGTCACCTGCGCCTTGGCGTCGGGTCCGAGCTTGCCGGCATCGCCCTTGCCTTCCTTGCGCGCGTCGGCGAGCAATTGCAGGATCTTGTGCGAATAGTAGATCGGCGCCGGCATCAGGTCCGGCGTCTCGCGGCAGGCGTAGCCGAACATGATGCCCTGGTCGCCCGCGCCTTCCTCGCCCTGCCGGTCGGCAGCGCTGTCGACGCCTTGGCCGATGTCCGGCGACTGGCCGTGCAGCAGCACTTCGATCTTGGCCGTCTTCCAATGGAAGCCGTCCTGCTCGTAGCCGATGGCGCGGATGGCGCGGCGCGCGGCGGAGCGGAAACGCGCCGGGTTGATCAGCGGATTGCCCTTGGCGTCCATCACCACCTTGCCATCCTTGCCGTGCTTCAGCAGCGTTTCCGGCACGCGCACTTCGCCGGCGATGACCACGCGGTTGGTCGTGGCAAGCGTTTCACAGGCCACGCGCACTTTCCACGGGTCCATGCCGGATTTCTTCGCTTCCCGGTAAACCAGGTCGACGATCTCGTCGGAAATGCGGTCGCACACCTTGTCGGGATGGCCTTCGGAAACGGATTCGCTTGTAAAGAGATAGGTCTTGCGTGCCACGGGTGTCCCCTCTGAGAAGAAGCCGATCGGAACGTCGGCAACAGGCGCCCTCCTGTTAGCCAAGCTCGCCCGTTCAGGTCAAGCTAGGATCGCCGGCGCGCATCTCAAAAAAGAAGCAGAAGGGGAAGGGGCGCGTGCGCCCGTCCCCCTGTGCCGCGGCCTTTGCCGCAATCAGTCCTTCTAAAGCCGGTTGGATGGAGGCATGGCCTCAATCCTGGCTTTCGGCGGCCAACACCTTCACCAGATCGATGATTTTGCGTCGAACCTTCGGATCGGAGATCTTGACGAAGGCGCGGTTGAGCTGAACCCCTTCGCTGCTGCTCAGGAAATCGACGACGAACGATGCGCCATCCTCAGCCATTCCGCCCGCGGCACCCGTGTCCTCCCCCGGTGCCCCTTCGAAGAAGAACGACACCGGCGCACTCAAAACCGACGCTATCGCCTGAAGGCGGCTGGCGCCAACGCGGTTCGTGCCCTTCTCGTACTTCTGGATCTGTTGGAAAGTTATCCCGAGGCTTTCACCAAGTTTTTCCTGGCTCATTCCGAGCATGTTTCTTCGAAGTCTTATCCGACCGCCAACATGGATATCGATCGGATTCGGTTTTTTCTTATTCTTGTTCATATATTCCCTCGCCATCCGGCACGGGGTTGCCATTGACCGACCCGCCCGAAACCTTGTCTCAGCCCCAAGCTTGACAAATGCGGTATCGGAGTAGTCGGCTTACACACTATGCGTACCCGAATGGCGCTGTGTCAATTCGGTCTAAAGCGTTGGACGATACTCCTCAGGACAAGCAGAACCCCGAAACACAACGCAACAATGGCGCCATTGGTTCCGGGTTGACCGAAAGAAAAATATTCTCCTCTGCGCAGCGGCACCTGGACGTCTAGTGTTCCCACGGCATTGAGGTCGAAAGCATCGACAATGCGACCATCGGAATCAACCACGGCGGAAATGCCGTTGTTGGCCGCCCGGATCAGCGGAAGCCCTGTCTCGATCGCCCGCAAGCGCGCCTGACGAAAGTGTTGATAAGGCCCCGGCGAGACCCCGAACCAAGAATCATTGGTCACATTGAGCAGCAGGTCGGCTTTGCCGCCGGCACCGTTAACCAGGTCTGGAAAAATAATCTCGTAGCAGATGAACGGGAGCGCCCGCACCCCTTCTCCAATCGTGATCGCGTGGCGTGGCGCGCCTTGGGAAAACGGTCCCGCGGATTGCACGATCTCGCCAATCCCAAGCTTTTTCAACAGGCTGCCGAAGGGCACATACTCGCCGAACGGCACCAGATGGGTCTTATCCACCGCATCGGTTATCGTGCCGTCGGAAGCGATCGCCACGACCGAATTGTAGTACCGGGCGTCGCCCGGGCTGTCGCCGCCCTCGCTGCGCACGGCGCCAGTCAAAAGCACCTGACCGTCATCGACCAGGCTACCAAGCTGGGCCAATGCCTCCGGACGGTCGGTGAACAGAAAGGGCACTGCCGTCTCCGGCCACAAAATGACCTCGGGGCGCAGATCCCCGTTCACGCCGGGGCCGGACGACAAATCGAGAAGGATCTTGAAAATGCGATCCTGCTCGGCCGTATCCCATTTCTCGCTCTGCGTGATGGATGGCTGGACGATGCGAACAGCCAGGGTTTTGCCGACTTCCAGCGTATGGGCCAGGCGCACATATCCATAGGCCAGCTGCAGCGCGATACACAATGTCGCAACGCCCGCGCCAAACGCCAGGTGGCGCCGGGTACCGAGCAGGGCGGGAACGGAAAACACGAAGACCGCGAGAATGTTCATGCCGTCCAGGCCAAAAAATTTAGCCGACTGCATCGCAAGCAATGTCGGCATCGCCGCATAGCCGATCGCATTCCAGGGAAATCCCGTGAAAACGAACGCGCGCAGCCATTCGGCCAAGCCAAAGGCAAGCGCAAGTGCAACAAGACGGAAGATGCCGCCGGACCAGGCCAGGCGCGCCAGGAAAGCTGCGAGGCCATAGAAGAGCGCCAGAAAAGCGGGCAATCCCACCACCGCGAAAGGCCACGCCCAAGCAAAATTATCCGCATCGACCAGCAGCGCATTGCCGATCCACCACAAGCCGAGCAGAAAATAGCCGAAACCGAACCACCAGCCCGTCGTGAATGCCGGAAGAAGGCGCGTCAACGGGCCGCGCCCGCTGCCCACCGCCCCATCGAGCAGCCAGACGAGAATGGGGAAAGCGATGAAGCAGGCGGCAAAGAAGTCGAAGGGAGGGTGAGCGAGCGCGGCGCCGGCGCCGGCGACAAAAGCGAGCAGAGCGCGGCGCCACCCGCTCAGCAAAATCACCCGTCCGGCAAGGCTCTCCATGAATATATCCGCGCAGCACGAATCAGGCGTCAAGGAGTATCAGCACATCGCAGCGCGGCAAAACCCTATCGAGCGGTTTCGCCAAAGCTTCACAAGACAGAGTGGCGACGGACGGCTGAGCCGCCGTCTGCACCAGTCTATCTCATTATTTTTCCGCATTTGTGCAGACGTCAGGTGATTCCACCCGACTGCAAAATGCTATAGTGCGCCGCGCATCCATCTGGACGCGCAAAGGACGCTCTATCTTTTTTGTTCTCCGCATTTGTGCGGACGTCAGGTGACGCCACCTGACTGCAAAATGCTATTGTGCGTCGGTGGGCTTGACCACGCGGCGACGCCTCTCGGAGGCGCGGTTGTGGACGATGCGCACCCGCTTGACGCGGCGCGGATCGGCGTCGAGAACCTGGAACTCGAAACCGGGGATCGCCTGCACCACCTCGCCGCGGGCCGGAACCCGACCGAGCGCGTTGAAGATCATGCCGCCGATCGTATCGACGTCCTCGGTGTGCTCCTCGGCATGGAAGGCTTCGCCGATGGCCTTGGCAACGTCCACGATCTCGGCCTTCGCATCGACGACGAAAACGCCGTCGCCGACCTCCTCGATCATCGGCGCCTCGTCGTCGTCATGTTCGTCCTCGATGTCGCCGACCACCATTTCGACGATGTCTTCCAGGGAGACCAGACCGTCCGTGCCGCCATACTCGTCGATGACCAGCGCCATCTGCGTGCGGGTGGCCTGCATCCGCGCCATCAGGTCGGAGGCAAGCATGGAGGGAGGAACAAACAGCAGCGTGCGCATCAGGCTCAATTCGCCGATCGTGCTGGCCAGATCGACTTTGCTGAGGTCGAAGCTCGAAGCGTCAAGCGCCTTGGCCCTGCCGCGGCCGCGCTTCGGGCGCGAGGCGCGGATCAAATGCCCGACCACGTCGCGGATATGCACCATGCCGCGCGGATCGTCGAGCGTTTCGCCATAGACGGGCATGCGCGAATGGCCGGACCGCTCGAAGGCATTCAGGAGATCGGCAAGCGTCGTTGAAAGCTCGACCGCCTCGATGTCGGCCCGCGGCACCATCACGTCCTCGACGCGTAACTCGCGCAGGCGAAGGATGTTGTTGAGCATCGCCCGCTCGCCGGGCGAAAAGGCGGTGTTGTCATGGGTGTGCTGGGACAGCGCATCGGCGAGGTCGTCGCGCAGCGACGAACCGTTGCGCAGGCCAAGCGTGGCCATCATCCTCTCCCAGAGGGAAAGGCGGCCATTGCCGGCGCCATATGTGGATCTACTCGATCCCTCGTCTCCCTCCTCGGGAGAGTTCGTCTCGCCGCCCGGCGTCTCGCCCGCGGCGATCATCGTGTTCTCTGTCATGGCCCTGTGGTCGATTGCACCCTTCAGTTATGCATATGGATCGGCGATGGCAAGACTTTCGAGAATATTCCTCTCCAGCGCTTCCATCTCCTCAGCCTCTTCATCCGTCTCGTGATCATAGCCCAGGAGGTGCAGAAAACCGTGAACGATGAGGTGAGTCAGATGATCTTCGAAAGACCTGGCCTCTTCGCCAGCTTCCCGCGCGACCGTCTCATAGGCGATGACGATGTCGCCGAGCGAGGAAGAAACAGGTCCGGCAATGGCGGGCTGCGCCGCCGGGAAGGACAGCACATTGGTCGGCTTGTCCTTGCCGCGCCATTGCCGGTTGATCTCCCTGATCTCGTCGTCGTCGGTGAACAGCAGGCTGACCGACACCCTTTCATCACGTTGCGCATCGCTGCGGAGAATGGCCGCGCCGATGGCCCGGCGCGCCAGCGCGAGCAGGGCATCCTCGGCCGGCCAGGCGCCCGCCTCGATCGCATAGTCAAGGATGATCTCGGCCCCGCCCCCGGCGGGAATGGTGGCGTTCATCAGTCTCGTCCGGGTCAGCCCCGCGCCTGGCGATCATAGGCCCTGACGATCGCCGCGACCAACGGATGGCGCACGACATCCTTGTCGTCGAAGCGGACGGTGACGATGCCGGGCACCTCGGTCAAAACTTCCAACGCCTCGACGAGCCCCGATTTCGTGTTCGGCGGCAGGTCGATCTGGCTCGGATCGCCGGTGACGATCATGCGCGCGTTCTCGCCCAGACGGGTCAGGAACATCTTCATCTGCATCGGCGTGGTGTTCTGCGCCTCGTCGAGGATGACGACGGAATTGGCCAGCGTGCGGCCGCGCATGAAGGCCAGCGGGGCGATCTCGATGACGTCGGCGGCCAGCGCCCGCTCCACCTTGTCGGCGGGCATCATGTCATACAGCGCGTCGTACAGGGGCCGCAGATAGGGATCGACCTTCTCGCGCATGTCGCCGGGCAGGAAGCCGAGCCGCTCGCCGGCTTCCACCGCCGGGCGCGACAGGATGATGCGGTCGACGGCGCCGCGCTCGAGCAGCATCGCCGCATAGGCAACCGCCAGGAAGGTCTTGCCGGTGCCGGCGGGACCGATGCCGAAGACAAGCTCGGAGCGCTCCAGGGCGCGCATATAGGCATCCTGATTGACCGAGCGGGCGTGAACGGTGCGCTTGCGCGTGGAAATCTGCGCCGCCGCCAGCTTTCCCTTGCCCTCCAGCGTCGGCAGGACCAGCTGGTCGTCGGCGGCGATGGCCAGGCGCACCGCGCCATCGACGTCGGAGGCGGCGATCTCGGCGCCGCCCTGTGCCATCTCATAGAGGTAATCCAGCGCGCGACGGGCCTGCGTGGCGGCCACGCTGTCACCCTTCACCGAAAGCTGGTTGCCCTTCGAGCGGATGTCGACGCCGAGCGTCTGCTCGATGCGCGCCAGGTTCTCGTCGAAAGGCCCGTAAAGGGCGCTGGCCAGCTTGTTGTTATCGAAGGTGAGCACGATGTGCGCCATGTCCGACGCCCCGGAGGGCAGGTTCTTCAACTCAGTGCTGGCGGTCAAACGCCTCTCCTTTAAAACACCGCTTCAGAAAACAGGCTGTTCGAGCCCGCTTCGGTGATTCGAACCCTGACAATGTCGCCGATTTCGCCGGCCTTTTCATCAACAATCACCGGCTGCAGCCAAGGCGAGCGGCCGACGCGCTGTCCGGGCTCGCGACCGGGCTTTTCGAGCAGCACGTCCATCGTCTTGCCGATGAGGCTGGCGGCGAACCCGCGTTGCTGTTCGAGCAACAGGGCCTGCAGGGCCTGCAGGCGCTCGTTCTTGACGTTTTCAGGCACCTGATCGCCCAGTTCGGCGCCCGGCGTGCCCGGCCGCGGCGAGTATTTGAACGAGAAGGCCTGCGCATAGGTCACGTCGCGGATGAGCCGCATCGTGTCGTCGAAATCCGCGTCCGTCTCGCCGGGAAAACCGACGATGAAATCGCCCGACATGGCGATATCGGGCCGGGCCGTGCGAATACGGTCGATCAGGCGGCGATAATCGTCGCCGGTGTGGCGGCGGTTCATCGCCTTCAAGATGCGGTCCGAGCCCGATTGCACCGGCAGGTGCAGGTAGGGCATCAGCGCCGGCAGGTCACGATGGGCGGCGATCAGCGCGTCATCCATGTCGCGCGGATGGCTCGTCGTATAGCGCAACCGGGCGAGCCCGGGGATTTCGGCCAGCCGGAACAGGAGCTCGCCCAGGCCCCATTCGCGCGATGCGCCTCCATTGACGGCGCCCTCGCCATGCCAGGCATTGACGTTCTGGCCGAGCAGGGTCAGTTCGCGAACCCCGGCATCGGCCAGTTGCTCGGCTTCGGCGAGGATCTGCGCCACGGGCCGCGATACCTCGGACCCGCGCGTATAGGGCACCACGCAAAAGGTGCAGAACTTGTCGCAACCCTCCTGGACGGTCAGGAAGGCCGTCACCCCACGGCTGCGCACGACCTTCTTCTGCGGCGCGGGCAGGTGCTCGAACTTGTCCTCGATGGCGTAGTCGGTCTCGACGATCTTCTCGCCACCAAGCGCGCGCTTCACCACCGCCGGCAGGCGGTGGTAGGTCTGCGGCCCGATCACCAGATCGACGGCCGGGGCGCGGCGCAATATCTCGCGCCCCTCGGCCTGGGCGACGCAGCCTGCCACGCCAACCACGGTCTCGCGCCCCAAAAGGCTGCGCTCGTGCTTCAGTTGCCGAATGCGGCCAAGTTCGGAATAAACCTTTTCGGCCGCTTTCTCGCGGATATGGCAGGTGTTGAGCAGGACCAGATCGGCCTCCTCGATCCTGTCGGTCGGCGCATAGCCGTCCGCCGCCAACGCATCGGACATGCGCTGCGAATCGTAGACATTCATCTGGCAGCCATAGGTTTTGACAAAAACCTTCTTGCCATCACGACGCGTTTCATCCGCATCGCGCAGGGCCATTTCGCCGCCAGTTTCCGGCGTATAATTCTGTTCCATGCCGGTTTCCTAACGTTTTTGCGTGTCAAAAAACAGACGATTCTTTGCCGCGCGGCCAATCCCTCAGGAATTGTCGCCGCGCAGCATGACGGCCAGCATGCCGCGCACCTGGACCTCGGCCTGGCGGGCGACGCTCTTGCGATCTCCCTGCGCGGCGAACGGGATGGCCTCGCCATGGCGCACCGCGACATCGAGGGGTCGGGCAGCAAACACGGATCGCAGATGCGGCACGAGGTCGGTATCGCCGATCCAGGCGATCTGGGCGCGCTCGCGCCGGTCGAGCCGGAGCCCGCCCTTGCGCGTGTAGGCGATGGCGACAGGCTGCACCGTGACCCGCTCCGTCTGCGACGCGGCCAGCGCCAGTTGCGCGGCGCTGAACAGCGTGCTGTTGAAGGGCAGGAGCCGGTTTCCATCGCCGGTCGTGCCCTCGGCGAACAGCACCATGGGATCCCCATCGGCCAGGCGCTCGGCAATCTCGCGCGCCTGCTGAGGCGAGGTGCCACGGCGGTCGCGCTCGACGAAGACGGAGCGTTGCTGCCGGGCGAAGGTGCCGAGGATCGGCCAGCGGCGCATCTCCGCCTTGGCGATGAAATGCACGCCATCGAGCGAACCCAGCACCAGGATATCCAGCCAGGAGACATGGTTGGCGGCGATCAGCAACGGTCGGTCCCTGACCGGAACACCATCGACATGAACGTTCACGCCGAGAACGCGCAACGTCCACCGGTGCCAGAGTTGCGGAATGCGCCGGTCGCTCATCAGCGGCGTGCGCAGCGCGATCTCCTGCACCACCAGAAGCGGCAGGGTGTAGAGAGCGATGATCAGGATCGCGATGAGGAAACGAATTGTGCTGAACATCAGCCGCTGCCGCCTTTCCGTTAGATCGTCGCTCTACAGCATCGGCCCGAAAATCGGAATCGATTTTCGGAAAGCACGATGTGTAGATTCAAAGAGATAGAGCGTCCTTTATGCGTCCGAATGGACGCATGGCGCTCTAACGAAGGTCCCGGCGCATGACAAGCGCGCCGCTGCGCGCGCCCTTGGCGTCGCGATAGTAGTCGGGCCGTCCGCCGACCTGGTGAAAGCCGAGACGGCGATAGAGCGCGATGGCCGGCGCATTGTTTTCCTCCACCTCGAGGAAAAGGGCCGCAGCCCTGTCGGCGTGCAGCTTGCGCAGCACCGCATCCATCAATTGCCGCCCAAGGCCCTGCCGGCGCTGGCTCCGCGAGACGGCGATGGTGAGGATTTCGCCCTCATCAGCCGCCTGGCGCGCCAGGACAAAGCCGGTGGGCGCACCCGGGCGCTTGCCGAGCGGCAAGACGGCAAAGCCGAAAACCGTGGTCTGCGAGAGCAGCGATTCAAACTCCGCATCGCTCCACGGCCGGGCGAAATCCTCGGCATGCAGATCGGCGAGGATCAGGCTGTCGGCGACTTCGAGCGGGCGCACCGCATGTTCCAGTCGTTTGGAAAACAGCGCCATCACGCCCCCTTGCGCGGCAGCGCGAAATTCTGCTGCGGCGCGGCGTCCGGCGCCCGCAGATAAAGCGGCTTCGGCTTTTCCGCGCCCGCTCCCTTTGCCGCCGCGAGACGCGCATAGGTGGCGATGTCAGCCGTGGCGTCCATCGCTCCCATGGTGAAATCCATCGCTCCCGCCTCGGCCACCAGAGACGCGGCGCTTCCGCACAGAACCGGATTCTCCCGCCTTGCCCAGTTCGCCAGATCATCGGCCGACAAGCTTGCGGGCTCAAGCAGAACGTCACCGTCGGCGCCGAAGCCGGCGGCGAAAAGCTGTTCGCGGCGCTGGCCGAGCACCACCAGGACGGGGCGCTCGGGGAAGGTTTCGCGCGCCTCGGCCGCCAGAGCCTCCAGCGTGCTGACGCCGATGGCCGGAATGCGCAGCGCCAGGGCGAGCCCACGCGCCGCCGCCACGCCGACCCGCACGCCGGTGAAGGAGCCGGGGCCGACGCAGACGGCAATGGCATCGAGCGCCTGATAGGTGCAGCCAGCCGCGCCCAGCGCCGCATCGATGACGGCCATGACATGCTCGGCGTGCCCCTTGCCGAGATCGAGCACACTGCGGCCCAGCTCGGTATCCGCAGCGGTGTCATGAATGGATGCCGCGCAGAGGCTGGCGGCCGTATCGATGGCGAGGATCCTCACGGCGCTGCCGCATCCGGCAAGAGCAACCGATAGTGCGGCAGAAACCGGCCGGGGATGGAGCCCGAAGGCGACCGGCCCGTCAGCACGGCGCCCTGGCGCTCGTAGAACGCCGCCGCGCCGGGATCGGCGTCGAAGACCAGCGCCCGCGCGCCGCGGCATGCCGCTTCCGTTTTCGCCCAGTCGAGCAGCGCCTTGCCGATGCCCCTCGCCTGGCAGGCCGGCTCGATGAACAGCTTGTTGAGCTCGGCCTCGCCGCCTTGCACGGTGATTTCGGCCATTCCAGCGCAGGCACCATCAAGCTCGGCGACGACGATCGACGCGGACCGGTTCAGGGGATCGACCGTCAGTTCGGCACGGCAAGCCTCGATGAAGGCGGCGTCATAGCCATGCACCGCCTTCGAACGCAGGCAGAGCTCGGTCAACGCGGCGCCTTCGTCAGGCGCTGGCGGTCGCAGTCGCAACATCGGCCTTGTCCCGAGCCTTGAGTTCCAGCCTTCGCGCATGCAGCACCGGCTCCGTATAGCCGTTCGGCTGCTGGCGGCCCTTGAACACCAGGTCGCAGGCGGCCTGGAAGGCGATCGAATGGTCGAAGTCCGGCGCCATCGGCCGGTACAGCGGGTCGCCGGCGTTCTGCCGGTCGACCACGGCGGCCATGCGCTTCATCGTCTCCATCACCTGTGCCTCGCCGGTCACGCCATGGTGCAACCAGTTGGCGATGTGCTGCGAGGAAATGCGCAGCGTCGCGCGGTCCTCCATCAGGCCGACATCGTTGATGTCCGGCACTTTCGAGCAGCCGACGCCCTGGTCGACCCAGCGCACCACATAGCCCAGAATACCCTGCGCGTTGTTGTCGAGTTCCTTCTGGATCTCTTCCGGCGTCCAGTTGGGGCGCACGGCGACAGGAACGGACAGGATGTCCGACAGACTGGCGCGCGGACGATCCTTCAGCGCCGCCTGCACCGCGTGCACGTCAACCTTGTGGTAGTGCGTGGCGTGCAGGGTGGCCGCCGTCGGCGAGGGCACCCAGGCGGTGTTGGCGCCGGCCTTCGGATGGCCGATCTTCTGCTCCAGCATGGCGGCCATCAGGTCAGGCATGGCCCACATGCCCTTGCCGATCTGCGCATGGCCGGACAGGCCGCATTCGAGCCCGATGTCGACATTCCAGTTCTCGTAGGCCGAAATCCAGGGCGCCTGCTTCATGTCGCCCTTGCGGATCATCGGGCCGGCTTCCATCGAGGTGTGGATCTCGTCGCCCGTGCGGTCGAGGAAGCCCGTGTTGATGAAGACGACGCGATCACTGGCGGCGCGGATGCACTCCTTCAGATTGACGGTGGTGCGCCGCTCCTCGTCCATGATGCCCATCTTGATGGTGTTCGGCGCCATGCCGAGCGCCTTTTCGACGCGGCCGAACAGCTCGACGGCGAAGGCCACTTCCTCCGGCCCGTGCATTTTCGGCTTCACCACATACATGGAGCCTGCGCGGCTGTTCATGCGCCGGCCGTTCGCACCGATGTCGTGCAGGGCGATCAGCGCGGTGAACATGGCGTCCATGATGCCTTCCGGCACCTCGTCGCCCTTTGCATCGAGGACGGCCGGATTGGTCATCAGGTGGCCGACATTGCGCACCAGCATCAGCGAGCGGCACTTCACCATGAAGTCCCGACCATCGGGCGTCTTGTAGGCGGCGTCCGGATTGAGCTTGCGGGTGAAGGTCTTGCCGCCCTTGGTGACTTCCTCGGCCAGGTCGCCCTTCATCAGGCCCAGCCAGTTGCGGTAGACGACGACCTTGTCTTTCGCGTCGACAGCCGCGACCGAATCCTCACAGTCCATGATCGTGGTCAGCGCCGATTCCAGCCACACGTCGGAAATCCCCGCCAAATCCGACCGACCGATTTCGGAGGTGCGGTCGACCAGTATCTCGATCAGCAGCCCGTTGCGGCGCAGCAGCACCTGCAGTTCGCACAGATCGTCCTTCAGCAGGCCGGCAAGCTGGCCGGGATCGGCAAGACCCGTTTCGCCGCCGGCCGTCACCGCGACCAGCTTGCCGTTGTCGGCCCGCAGGCCGGTGACATCGGCCCATCTGGCTCCCTTCAGCGGCACGCTCTGGTCGAGGAAATCCTTCGCCCAGGCGATCACCTTCTCGCCGCGCTTGGGATTGTAGCCTTTGCCCTTCTCCGCACCGTCCGCCTCGGCAATCGCGTCGGTGCCGTAGAGTGCGTCGTAGAGCGAACCCCAGCGGGCATTGGCGGCATTGAGCGCGAAGCGCGCGTTCATGATCGGCACGACGAGCTGAGGCCCGGCGACCTCGGCGATCTCGGGATCGACATTCTCGGTCGTCACCTTGAAGTCCGGCCCTTCCGGCAGCAGGTAGCCGATCTCCGACAGGAAGGCCTTGTAGACGGCAAAATCCGCTGGCGCGCCGTTGGCGCGATACCAGGCATCGATTTTCTCCTGCATCGCATCGCGTGTGTCGAGCAGGGCGCGGTTGCGCGGCGCCATTTCGGCGACAATCTCGGCAAAGGCCGCCCAGAACGCGTCAGCTTCAACGCCGGTTCCCGGCAGGGCCTCGTTGACGGCGAAGTCGTGCAGTTCTTCCGCAACACCCAATCCATGAAGCTCAACGCGGTTCGTCATCTGGCCCATACTCCTCTTCCCGCAGGTCAAATCCGTTGCCTGCTTTCACCACGCCCGGCGCATCGGGTCAATTCGCCGGAAGGCACAAGATGCATCCTCAAGCATCGCGATGGCGGGCGACCCGCGGGCGGCCCGTTGCCTCGACGATAACGAAAGCCTCGACGAAATTGCGCCGCCCATCCGCATCGACCGCCCGCACATCGCGCGCGACGCGCAGTTCGGCCTCATGCGCGCCGGCGGCGACGGCGCGCATGCGCGCCTCGGTGCGCAAGACATCCTCGGCGAAGGAGATGGCCTCTTCCTCATCCTGGAAATCGCGCATCGCACCGGTGGTGCTGGCGCGGAACACGCCTTCGCGCGGCTGGCCGATGTGAGCCTCGACCCGCACCCGCACCTGGCCGACCACCGCGCCGATGGCGTTGGCCACATCCGCATGCTCTGGCAGGATGCATTCCTGCCCAAACAGGCCCGACAGCGCGGCATAGTGCAGCGGGGCGGACGCGCCGAGACCGATGATCGGCCTGTCCAGCGCGATGTCGAGGCGCACCAGGCCCTGCGTGTCATCCAGCGCGTGGCGCACCAGCGGATGCAAGGCCAGAGCACCGCCATCCAGCCCGTCCTCGCACAAGGCCGTTTCGAGCAGCACTTCGGCCGAACGCCGCGTCAGGCACGCCAGAACCTGGACGCTGAGCGCTTCGGCCGAAGGCGCCAGCGCATCGCCATTGCCATCGCGCCGGCGGGCGAAAAGCGCCGCTCCGCATTGCGCCGCCTCGGCGTTCCAGCCGGACTGGCGGCCCAGCACATGGGCGGCGTCCGACGGCGTGAAACCGACCAAAAGCGCCAGGCCACGCGAAACCAGGCGCCCCAACGTGGCGATCTGCGCGTTGGAGACCAGCAGGCTCTCGAGCGGCTGGGGTATCCTTTCGAGCCGCTCGTATAGGGCCTGTTCGCCCGACGTCAGGCCGGCGGCGTATTGCTGCGGCACGCCACTCAGGCAGGCGAAGCGGCCATCCTGGCGACCGACGAGCGGCCGGCCGAGTTGCCGCTCCAGCGTCTCGACGATCGTATCCCCATGCAGATGGGCGGCCAGCGACAGCGGCACCAGCCGGCGCGGACCCAGCAGGATGCGCGGCTGCAGCGTGCCTTCCTCAAGCGCCACCTCGGAATCGCCGCCAAGCCCGAAGGTGCGCATGGCGACGGCCTCGACCATGGTGCGATGGCCGCCGACGCTGGCGCCTTCGGGATCGATGCGCGGGTGCCCGTCCTGAAGGACGGCGATGTCCGTGGTCGTCCCGCCGATGTCGGAGACGAGCGCATTGGCCAGGCCGGTCAGATGCCGCGCGCCGACAAGGCTTGCCGCAGGTCCCGACAGGATCGTCTCGATCGGCCGGGCGCGGGCGAAGGCGGCGGAGACCAGCGCCCCGTCGCCGCGCACCACCATCAGCGGGGCGGCGATGCCGCGCGTTTCCAGGAAGGTTTCCGTCGCCGCCACGAGACGATCGATCAGCGAGACGAGGCGCGCATTGAGCAGGGTGGTCAGCGCCCGGCGCGGCCCGCCGAGCTGGGCCGAAAGCTCATGGCTCGCCGTCACCGGCAGGCCCGTGGCGGCGCGGATCAGGTCGCGAACGGCGATTTCATGCGCCGGATTGCGCACGGCGAAATAGGCACAGACGGCGAATGCCGTCACATCGCGCGCCAACGCCTCGACCTGCCGTTCGAGGTCGCCAAGCTCAAGCGGCGTCTCATTGCCGTGGACATCATGACCGCCGGGCAGGAACAGGACAGGGTCTGAGCCCAGCGCGCCGCGCAGGCCGGCGCGGTCGAGATCGGCCGGCGAAAAGCCGACCATGACCAGGGCGACGCGCCCGCCCTGCCCCTCGACCAGCGCATTCGTCGCCAACGTCGTCGACATGGAGACGAGGCCGATGGCGCCGGGCCGGGCCGCCGCACGCGCCAGCACGGCATCGACGGCACCGGCGATCCCCTCGGCAAGATCATGCCGCGTCGTCAACGCCTTGGCCTTGGCGACGACGCCGGAGCGCTCGCTGTACAGGACGGCATCGGTGTAGGTGCCGCCCGTATCGATGCCGAGCATAAGAGTGTCTGGGGATGCCGTGGTATCATTCATTGCCGGTGCCTGGCCTGTAAGCTGTGACGCCAGGCACGGCTTTACCCCATGCCGCCGAGCGGCGAAAGGGGCGGTGATGGCGCAAGGCACGACCTTGCTACATGCCAAGCCGCGACGTTGGTGTCCGGTCCACGCTAACGGTAACCCGCCGCCTGCAGTTCGAACAGCTCGGCATAACGGCCGTTTTGCGCGACGAGCTCGTCATGGGTGCCGGATGCCTCCACCCTGCCGTCGGCTAGAACGAGGATGCGGTCGGCCATGCGCACGCTGGAGAAACGGTGCGAGATCAGCACCGCCGTCTTGTCCTCGGACAGTTCCTTGAAGCGCCGGAACACCTCGTATTCCGAGCGCGCGTCGAGCGCCGCCGTCGGCTCGTCGAGGATCAGCACCTGCGCCTGGCGCATATAGGCCCGGGCGATGGCGATCTTCTGCCATTCGCCGCCGGATATCTCGACGCCCTTCCTGAAGCGCTTGCCGATCATCTGGTCGTAGCCGGCGGGAAGCCTGGCGATCACCTCGTCGGCCTGGCTGCGCATCGCCGCTTCCTCGATGCGGGCGCGGTCGCCCCGGGCATCGATGCGGCCGGCGGCGATGTTGTCGGCGGCGCTCAGATTGTAGCGGACGAAATCCTGAAAGATGACGCCCATATTGCCGCGCAATTCGTCGAGATCGTAATCGCGCAGGTCGCGGCCATCGAGCAGGATGCGGCCCTCGTCGGGGTCGTAGAGGCGGGTGAGCAGCTTGACGAGCGTCGTCTTGCCGGCGCCGTTCTCGCCGACCAGCGCCACCACTTCGCCGACACGGATCGTGAAGGAGAGGTGGCGCACCGCCCAGCGCTCGACGCCGGGATAGCGAAAGCCGACATCCTCGAACACGAAGCCCTCACCGATCGGCTGCGGAAAGGGAAGCGGGTTCTCCGGCGACATGATCTCGGGCTCGACCGCGAAGAAGGTGAACAAATCGTCGAGATAAAGCGCCTGCCCCGCCACGGTCGAGAAGCTGGACAGAAGCCCTTCGAGCAGGGTGCGCAGGCGGCGGAACGAGCCGGCGAGAAAGGTCAGGTCGCCGATGGTGAAGGCGCCTTCCAGCGTGCGCCAGGCGATGTAGGCATAGGCGAGGTAATAGCCGATCGTGCCGAGCGCCGTGAACAGCCCGCCCCAGGAGGCGCGCCGCAGCGCCAGCCGGCGGTTGGCGGCGTAAAAATCCTTCGCCAGTTGCATGTAGCGGTCGATCAGGAAGCGATGGAGCCCGAAAATCTTGACTTCCTTTGCCGTCTCGACGCTGGCTGCGGTCTGGCGCACATAGTCGAGCTCACGCCGCTCGGGCGTGCGGGCATAGTCGAGCGAATAGCTTTTCGCGTTGAAATGCGCCTCGCCGAGGAAGGCTGGCACCAGCGCGACGAACAGGAGCACGATCAGCCATGGCGCATAGATCAGCAGGCCGGCGGCGAAGCTGGCCACCGTCACCATGTCCTGGGCCTGGCCGAGAAGCTGGCCCATCAACGTCATGCGGCCGCTGGTCTGCCGGCGGGCGCGCTCGAGCTGGTCCTGGAACTCCGCATCCTCGAAATCCTCGAGGTCGAGGGTCGCCGCGTGCTCCATCAGGCGCACGCTGGAAGCGTTCGACACGCGCTCGGACAGCAGATTATCGACCAGCGAGACGACGCGGCCCAGAATGTCGGACAGCACTGCCAGCGCAAACTCGGCCAGGAGCAGCGCGCCCAGCCAATTGACGAGGCCGCTGTCGATCCACGCGCCGAGCGAGGCGGGCTTTTGCGCCAGCTGCACCAGCATCACCACCTCGTCGATGATGAGCTTGCCGATGTAGAGGGTGACGACGGGCAGCAACGCCCGCACGAGCCGCAGGATGAGCGAGGTCACGGTGAGCCGCGGGCTCGTCCGCCACACCATGGCGAGGAAGGGGCCGATATTCCTCAGCGCGCCGAGCCGTTCCCGGAACGAGCGCCCGGCCGGCCCCCGATCGCCGCCGCTATAGGCTCTGGGCATTCAGGATGGTCCTGCGATGGCGGGTGTTCTGGACATTGTTCCTGGCGCATACCACGATCCGCGCCGTTTGAGCGCCTGAAAAGTGATTGCGGGACCAGCGAAAGCACCATCGGCGCGACTGTTGGCAATGGCGGCAATGCGACGGGACGGGCATGTCATCCTGTCTCCGTCGGTCTGACGCCGGGCCGGCGCGGTCAAGCAGGCGCCTCCATTTCACCGTTGATGCTGGCCCGCGGTTCGGCTATGTAGGCGTCGTTCCGGCAAGTTTGCCGCGCGACACTTGGCCCGGCACCCGTAGCTCAGCTGGATAGAGCGCTGCCCTCCGAAGGCAAGGCTAAGTCAAGTGGGCTAGAGGCGGTTGTCGAAGAAATCGAGGGAAACCAAAGGGTTGGTCGAACTCGAAGGAAGCAGAGAGACCGCTTCCGTGGTCACGGAAGCACCACGGAAGCAAATTGAAGGAGTGTGTAGAGTACGAACGGCGACAATCGGCAGAGCTTTTTTGCTTCGCTCGGTTTGAGTTGTTACGAAGTTGGATTTGTGATTGGCCATGTTAGGTCGCGATCACTATCTGAACACCGAATGCACCCGTAGCTCAGCTGGATAGAGTGTCGGCCTCCGAAGCCGAAGGTCACAGGTTCGAATCCTGTCGGGTGCGCCAGTTCCAAAGGTCAGAAACAAATCCGCTCAGAGCCGCCGCATTGCGGTGAACGCCGAGGCGCAGCAAATGACCGACTTGGCGTGTGATCCTATGCGTCAGTCCGCCAGCGGTTTTCGTGTGGCAGCCATATTCCGGGCCATTCCAAGCAGGCGAAGGACAGCGCGCTTTGGATTGGATTCGAGCCAGACGGCCTTGACCACGCCGGTGGTGCCCTGACCGGTGATCGGCCGCCAGACCGTCCCCTCGATGCTGACGCCCTTGGCGAAGCTTGCGCCGGTGATCGTGAACCCCTTGCCGATCTGTATCTTGAGGATGACGGTCGCCTGACAGGCCTGGCATTGCTCTATGATCGGAGAGCGGTCGTTGTCCCTGATCGGCGGTATCAGGCAGGGATCGAGTAATGGACCATCGGCGCCTTGGGGTACGAGCAGACGTTCGCCAGCTAGATCGGCCCAGGTCAGTGCGCTTTTTCCGGCAAGTGGATGGCGGGCAGGAAGCAGAGCGGCCATTCCTTCCTCCCAAATTGTCTCGAAGCGGCAGGCCGGTGTGTCGAAGCCATCGCACATGAAGGCGATGTCGAGATGGCGACGGCGGATGGCGGAGGCCTGCTTGTGACAGGCTCCGTCCTGTATGGTGATATCGACATCCGGATAAGCCTTTTCGAAACGATCGATGAGACGGATCAGGAACTCGCGGCCGAAGGGCGCGCTGAGGCCGATGCGGAGCTTGTCGTGCTCCTTGTTTCGCCGCGCGGTGTGGCTCAGGGCCTCCTCAAGGCCGTCATAGTGACCACGAACACTTTCGATCCAGTCCCGGCCCTCGCCGGTCAGCCGCACCCCATTGTGACCGCGCTGGAAGATCTGGATATCGAGCTGCTGCTCAAGAGTACCGATGTTTCGGCTCACGGTCGATTCTCGCACGCCCAGTGCCTTGGCGGTGCTGCGCATACTGCCCGACTCGGCGGTTGCCAGCACATATTTCAGATAGCGTAAGGCGGCTTCATTCATGCATCGTTCGATAGTTGTGCTCACACCTCCTTTCGCGATGCTGGCGCGGTGCGTCCCGTCTGGAGAGTGATTGGAAAGCGCGGTGAGTTACGAGCCGTTCAACTCGGCAATGCGGTTCAGCGCCGAGCTGAAGCCCGACAGCGAGATCGAGAAGGCCAGTTCCTGCCCGCTGTCATTGGCGGTCACTGTCACCGAAACCGCCGTGCCGGCCTTGAGCGCCGTCACCGTCGCCGCGTCGAAGACGAGCGGAGCGATACAGCCCGCCGGAAGGCAGGTCGAGAAACGCAACGGTTCGCGCGGTGAGGTCTCGTCTATGGCGAGACGAACGCCGGAATCAAGCCGCAATCCAAATGGCAGCACAAGAACGCCGCTCGCAGCGTTTCCGCCCTCGGCGGCCGCCAACTCGACGGCGAGAATCCGCTGACGATTCTCGCCGCTCACCTGGGTCTGGGTCATCGCGCAGCGTACCGCGCCCTCTGCCGTGCGGCAGCCAACCGTCCAGTCGCCATGCGTCTCGTTGAGCGACGTGGCCCCGCCCGGCAGGCCCTGCGCCGCGACGCTTCCCGCACTTCCCAAGACGAGTGCGAGCGCGAATATGGGGCCGGATACTCTACGAACGTTCCCCATGCGCCTCAGAACTTGACGTTGAGGCCTAGGCTTGCGCCGTGGCTCTGCTGGTTGCCGGAGAACAGGCCGGTGTAGCCGGCGCGGACGGTCATGGCCTCGGTGGCCTCGTAGGAGAGGCCGAGGCCGAGCCGCACGCGATCGCGGCCGGCGTCGGGGCCGCGCACCTCGAAGCCCGTCGGGCTGCCCGCGAAGGCGAGATTCTGGCTCGGCACCACATCGGCGAAGGCATGCTCCCAGAGCAGCCGGCCGTCGAGCGTCACCTTGCCGGTCTCGGTGAGGATGACATGCTGGAGTGCGACGCCCAGCCCGGTATCGAGCCGCGTCCAGCTCTCGGAGGCGCCGGTGAGGTTGAGCGCCCCGGCTCCCGTCTCGGTGAAGCCGCCATGGCCCGACCAGCCGGCGTCCAGCGTGAACAGCGGCGAGAGCGTCGTGCCGGGTGCGACATTGAAGCCGTAGGCCGCCTCGCCGGAGAAGCCGATCGTGTGGTTCCAGTAGTCGGCCTCGGCCGTGCGGTCGATGCCGCCGAAGACGATCCTCCGCTCCGTCGACACGCTGCTGGCCGAGTAGGCAAGCGAGCCGGCCACCGACCACGGCCCGTCGGCCCAGCCGCCATAGACGCCGATGTTGAAGTTGTCGGCATCCATCGTGGACAGCCGCGCATCGACCGCGCCATGGCTCCTGAGATAACCGAGACCGAAGCCGAGCCAAGCCTCGCCGCTGGCGACGTCGATCGGACCTTCGTAGCCGCCGGCAAGGCCGGCCGTCCACCAGTCGAGCTTCCCGGCATTGCCGTCCGCCTCGATGACGCCGCGCCCGCCGAGCGGGGCGAGCCATGCCTGCGCGACGCGGTTGCTGGCATAGGCCGAGGTCGTCGCACCGTCGATCGCCGCCACGCCCGGACCGGCCGTTGTCGTGGGACCGTAGCCGAGTGGGGCCGTGTAGACCCGACCGCCCGTGCCCCCGCCGCCAAGGCCCGCCGCGCCCTGCTGGCGCAGCGTGCGCGAGAACAGCCCGAACGTCTGGTCGATGACGTGCTGGCCCGAGGCATGGATCTCGCCCGAGGACAGGTCGAAGGCGCGGCGCGCCTCGTTGGCGTCGGTCAGGAACAAAAGCTCGTTGTAGACGGCAAGCGCATCGCCGCTCTGCTCGAGATCGTTCAGTCCCGTCGCCGCCTGGAACTGGTTGAAGGTCTGCGCGACCGTGGTGAAGTCGCCGCCGGTTCCGCCCGCGCTCAACAGCAGGTCGACGAAGCTCGCGCCGTAGTCGAGGTCGGCCGTCAGGAACAGGAAGGGCTGGTTGAGCGTGAAGTCGCCATTGCGCACCAAAGTCCCGGCCGTGATGAGCCGATAGGTCTGCCCGTCCGCATAGCTGACTTCCGGGCTGAGCTTGACGATTTCGACCGCGCCGCCGTTGATGGTTGCTGTGCCCGTGACCGAGAGCAGGTCGGCCTGGTTCGGCGCTTCGACCTCGACCACATAGGTCGAGCCGGCGTTGAAGGTCGCGTCGCCTACCACCGTCATGGTGCCGATGGAATTGCCGGGCGAGAGCGTGCCGCCAGTGTTCAGCGTGAGGCCGCTGATCGTGCCGATGCCGGTCAGCGTGCCGCCGGAGTTGACCGTGACGGCCGAGACAAGCGAGCCGGCGACGTCGAGCGTGCCGGCATTGACTGATGTGCTGCCGGTATAAGTGTTGACGCCCGAAAGCGTCAGCGTGCCGGTTCCCACCTTGACCAGCGAACCGCCAACGCCGGGGGTCCAGCATTCCGTGCCGGTCGGGCCGCAATCGCTGATGGCGCCGCTCACCTCGGTACTTTGACCGTTGCCGCCGACCGTGAGCGTTCTCGATCCGAGATAGATGTCGCCCGCGCCAGCAATCGAGCCGGCGCTGATCTGTCCGTCGCTGGCCGGACCCGTCGTGTGAGAGAAATCAACCAATCCCGCGGCATTGTTGGTGATCGCAGCATTGCCCGCCGTGCTGGTATCGCTAAACTGAAGAAAACTATTGTTAGTGATGGTGGCGTTGTCCGCCGTACTGCTATGCCCGAAAACCAAGCGATCATTGTTGGTGATTACGGCAGTGCCTGCGGTGCTTGTGTCGCGGAACTGCAAACTATCATTGTTGACGATCGAGGCGCTACCAGCGGTGCTTGCATCATAGAAATCAAGACTGACTTCGTTGGTAATAGTGGCGTTGCCGGCCGTGCTTCCGTGTTGAAATGCCATGGTAAAATTGTTGGCAATTATGCCGTTGGCTACGCTGTCGTCTTGAAAAAACAAAAAGAGATTGTTGGTTATGTTGCTGTCGTCTCCAGCAGTGCTGCTGTCGTTGAAGACGGCAGTGCCATTATTGACGGTGGTGGCATTGCCCGCCGTGCTGGTGTTGAAGAACTCCAGCGTGTCGTTGTTGGTGATCGTGGCCGAACCGGCCGTGCTGTTGCCGTTGAAGCTCAGATTGTTATTGTTGATGATGGTGGCGCTGCCGGCCGTGCTGGCGGCTTGAAAGTAGAGGAAGCCGCCAGCGTTGTTGGTGATGGTGGCGCTGCCGGCGTTGCTGGTATCGTGGAAGTTGATGGTGAGGTTGTTTGCGATGGTGGCGCTGCCGGCCGTGCTGGTGTTGTTGAAGTTCGTCGAGCCGTTATTGGTGATAGTGGCGCTGCCGGCCGTACTGGTGTTGCTGAAATGCAGGCCGCTGTTATTGGTGATGTCGGCGCTGCCAGCCGTGCTGGTGTTGAAGAACCGAAGCGTGGCGTTGTTGGTAATGGCGGCGCTGCCCGCCGTGGCGTCCTGTATGAAGTTCAGAAAATCGTTGTTGGCTATTGTTGCATCGCCAGCCGTGCTGCTGTCAGCAAAACCCATGCCGGCATTATTGGTGATGATGGCATTGCCCGCCGTGCTGTCAGCGCCAAAGACCAGAGTGTTGTCATTGACGATGGTCGCGTCGCCCGCCGTGCTGGTATCGGTGAAATGGATTTCGCCCGTGCTGTTGTTGACGATCTGGGCGGCATCAGCGGAACTGCTGTCCTGGAAAAGCATATGACCATCATTTCCGATCACAGCACTGCCAGCCGTGCTGGCATCGGCAAAGGCTAGACCACCAAGCAGATTATTGGTGATGGTGGCATTGCCCGCCGTGCTGTTGCCGTAAAATTCCAGCGTGTCGTTATTGGTGATGGTCGCGTCGCCCGCAGTGGCTTGCTCCTGAAAATACAGAGTTCCATCGTTTGTCACATGGGAACTTTCGGCGGAACTGTCGTCCCGGAACTGCATAGTCGCGTTATTTAGGATGGTGGCGGTGCCCGCGTTTGTAGTTTGAAGAAAATTCAAGTTCGAATTATTCGAGATAGTTGCATTGCCCGCAGTAGACGAACTGATAAAGTTTACAATATTCCCATCGATTGAGATTGTTGCGTTTCCGGCCGTACTGTTGTTGAAGAAGCTAATTGATGCATTGCTTGTTATGTTCGAATCACCTGCGCTGCTATCATCGTGAAACGAAAGCGGTCCGCCATTGTGAAGAATTGTGCTCGTGCCAGCCGTGCTGTCATTGCGAAACTGCAGAAGGCCGTTGTTGTTGATGGTGCTGTCCCCGGCCGTGCTCGCGTCCCGAAAGTACAGATTGCCGAGGGCGTTGCTCGTGATGGTGGCGGCGCCGGCCGTGCTGGTATTGAGAAAAGTAACGACATTACTGTTCGCGCCCATGCCTGGCGCAATTACGATCTCAGCGCTGCCGCCGTTGACAACGATGCCGTCGCCATCGAATTCGAGTTCCCTGTAGCCGTCCACGGTGAAGACATAGTCCGAGGCACCCACATTGAACGTCCATCCGCCGATCGTTGTGGTGGGGGCTGAGAACGTCAGCGCGGTCGTGTTGGACGTGTCGAAGAACGCGGTGCCGGTCGGCACCGTCGCCGGGGTCCAGTTGCCGCCGGTGTTGAAGTCGCCCGTGGCGGGATTGAGCAGCCACGTCGCATCCTGCGCCGCCGCCGGTCCGGCCAGCGCCGCGAGCGCGACGCCCGCCAGCAGTGCCACCGCCGAGGAGCCGGTCATAAGGGTCTGAAGTTTTCTTGTCGGTTTGCGGCGGTTGCCCGTCATCGTCACTATCCCCTGTCGTCAAATATTCGGCCCGCCCCGGCGGCCCTGGTTGTCACTGTTCCGGCTATCGCGCGCGGCGCGGCCGCCCTGCTACTTTTTCTCGTCCCGACCCGAAGACGGCGTCATTCCAGGCCGCATTTCTTCGAGCATGCCTTCGCCGAGCCGAGGCTGCCGTCCGTCTTGGCGAAGCACTCGTCGAAACACTTCTGCTTGTCGTCGGAGAGGCCCGATCCCGTGACCGCTTCCGCGACGAGAGAGCCGTCCTCGCCGCGCAGGAATATGAGCGTGCGCCCGCCGATGCCGAGCGTGTAGCCGCCCTCGACCTTTTCGGTCCCGATCTCTTCAGCCATGTCCGTCCTCCTTCGCGTGAGCGCGCCCCGGCGCCCCCGCCTAGATATCGATCCGTTTCTTCCGGCTGGCGCCGATGACCTCGATGCCCTTGTGGCCGACGATGCCGTCGAGCCGGATGCTGACCGTGTAGGGTTTGATCGCCGTCAGGCAGATGCCGCCGTCGAGATGTCCGACGACCTCGATCCCCCAATGATCCGGCTTCTCGATGTAGATCAGCGGCGAGAGCGTCACCTCCATGTTGGCGCAGGGCGCTTCGCCGGACACGACCAGCAGTTTGATGCCGTCCTGTTCCTTGACCTCGGCCACGTCGAAGTCGATCCGGCGGTAGCTCTCCGCCTGCGGCAGTTGATCGAAATCCATATCGTCCCCCCTTCGTCCTACAGTGGTGAGCAAACCGGGCCATCGGCATCGCCCGGATTGGCGAAGGCGCCATCGTCCGGCCACGCCGCCACCGGCAGGTATTGACGCCCATGTCGCGTGGCCTCCGCGCCGATGGTCATTTCGGCACACGCCGACCCCCGCTCCCAAAACCTGCGTGGAAGATGTAACTTCCCGCAAATCCGAGGAGAGAATTCTGGAAAAATGTCGAGTTGCTTCAGTATATTTTCGGCAATACTCATCCATCCCTCGCTCGATCAAATCAAAGCCGACCGGACAACGAGAGAAACGTCGCCAATCTTAGGGTTGTATTGTAGCATCCGCGCAAAGAGGGTGAAACCGCGCAAGAAAGTGCACGAAAGGGCAAGGTAGCTCATTTGACCGGAAATCCGCGGTGGAGCGCGGTTTTCGCGCGTGCAGCGCCTTCCGAATCGGTCAAATTCGGGCCGGGTCACCCGACGTCAGAACCGGGTAGTCAACGTCAAGTATTCGAGTATAGTTACTGAGCGGTCTCGATCGGGGGCGAAGGGAGCGAGCTACTGAACGAAGGGAACGGGCAGCCGATACACGGACAGCGGCTGACGGGCTGGCGAGAGATCGCCGCCTATTTCGGTCGCAACGAAAGCACGGTCAAACGCTGGGCGGCCGAAAAGAGCTTGCCGGTCTATCGCGCCGGCGAGCAGGCCAAGCGCGGCGTGCTCGTGCACGCCTATCCGAGCGAGCTCGAATCATGGCTGAGGGCGGAAAAAGGGCGTCAGGCAACCGAGACCGTGGATGAGCCGCAGGCGGACCTTGCTGATCCGTTGCCGATCCAACCGGCGCGCGGGCGGCGCCGGCTGTGGATCGCGGTCGCCGCCTCCGCTGTCGTCCTGATCGTTGCGGTCGGATGGCTTGCCGGCGTGCTGCCGGGAACGATGACGCGGGACGATGGCGGCCAGGTGCAGGCCGCCGAGATCCCCGAGGAGGCGCGCGAGCTGTACCTGCGCGGCACTTACCTCTGGAACCGGCGTACGCCGGAAGGGATCACAGGCGCGACAGAGGCGCTGGAACGCGCCATCGCGATTCATCCCGACTATGCCGAGGCCCATGCCGGGCTGGCGATGACCTACAATCTGGCGCGGCAGTATAGCGGCATGTCGGGGTTCGACGCCTATCCGCTGGCCGAGCGACACGCCCGGCGAGCCGTCGAACTCGACCCGACGCTCGGCTTCGCGCAAAGCGTTCTCGCCTTCGTCGAATTCCATTGGCTGTGGGACGTCGAGGCCGGGCTTGCCCGCTTCGAGGAGGCGCTGCGGCTCGACCCGCAATCGTCCAACACGCTGATGTGGTACGCGAGTGCGCTGATGATTGCCGGACGCCCGGCCGAAGCGCTGCCACTGATCAGCAAAGCCCAGGAGGCCGATCCGGACTCCAGCTCGATCTTTACCATGAAGGCGCAGGCGCTGTTCTACAACGGCCGCGTGGAGGAGGCGGTCGCGCTGCTCGACGAGGTGAGGGCACGCGATCCGGGCCATGCCTGGGCCAACTACGCTCTGTATTTTATCAAAGCCGCGCAAGGCGACTTCGAGGCCTACCTTGAACACTACGCCACGCTCGGAAACATGATCGGCGTGCCCCGCTATAGCGATGCGGCCGAGGCCGGCGCGGCGGCGCTTGCCGATGGCGGCGTCGAGGCGATGGCGGCGGCCATGATCGCCGTCGAGACCGAATACTACGAACGCGGAGAGGCGCTGGCCTGGGATATCGCCCGCCACCATGCGTTGATCGGCAACGCCGAGGAGGCGATCCGCTGGCTGCGCATCAGCTTGGAGCGCCGGGAGGAAAGGCTGATCGGGATTCTGGTCGACCCCGCCTTCTGGCCCATTCGCGACAAGCCAGAATTCAAGCGCCTGGTCGCCGACATCGGATTGCCGGTTGACACCTGAAGGTTGACGCAACGACAGGACTCGAACCCGTCTCTCAAGG
The DNA here is from genome assembly GCF_001050155.1 of Nitratireductor soli. Taxonomy (GTDB): domain Bacteria; phylum Pseudomonadota; class Alphaproteobacteria; order Rhizobiales; family Rhizobiaceae; genus Nitratireductor; species Nitratireductor soli. The sequence goes on along the minus strand of NZ_LFVY01000002.1, from coordinate 104,021 downwards.
CGAATCTACAGCCCCAACCTCCGCGTCTTCCCAAGCTGCCACGACACCGATCCTCCCTGGAACGCCCGTGACCTCGCGGCCAAGCGCTACATTGCCGAAGTCGGCTTGCCGGTGGTCGCCTGGTTTGCTGCGCCGGAGCTCTGTCGTCGGTCTCAGACGGCGTCCGGCTTGGTTGCTTGCCGGGCGAGGATTTCCCGCCGTTTGCCAAATCGATGCGAAGGGATCAGTTCCTGAGGGCGCTTTCGGAATCCTTTCGGGGTTTGGCGCTCGACGCCTGACGTTTTGCCTTCGCAAACCCGCGATCCGTAGCGATGAAGCGTTCGAGCATCGGCACGATCAGCCTGGCCGGTTCTATGGGCGGATTTCCCGCGTCGGCGAGTAATCGCCCATATTCGATCAGGTCACGATGGAGCGGCGCGGGTAGCTCCAGCGTCACCTTCACCGGCTTGTCGTCGGGGAGCGGCCCGAGTTTCAGTTTCGTCATGGTCAACCTCCAACGGGCTCGAAAACAAGATCGCGGGTGACGATGATCCTGACCGGGAAACCCGGCCGGATGGTCAGCGTCGGCGAGACCTGCAACTGGCGCTGGACGATCTGCTGGCCCGCCTGGTTGATGGTGTCCTGCGCCCCGTCGCGGATGGCCGCGATCAGCCGGTCTTCGTCGCTGGTCGCCAGTTCCGTGCCGACCGCGAGCAGCGTGGATAGCCCGGCCGCCTTCATCAGATCCCACCAGTGGTAATCGACGCCATCCTCAAGGCCGGCATAGCCAGACGCATCCGCGCCGGGCAGTCGCTCCAGAACGATGGAGCGGCCGCCCGGCAGGATCAGGCGATTCCACACCAGCAACACCCTGCGCTGGCCGAAGGTCACGCCGTCATCGTACTGGCCGATGATGCGCGTGCCCTGCGGGATCAGGAGCAGCGAGCCGGTGGGGCTGTCATAGACATTTTCGGTGACTTGCGCGGTGATCTGGCCGGGAAGGTCGGAACGGATGCCTGTGATGAGCGCTGCCGGGATTACCGCCCCAGCCTGGAGAATCCAGGGCGATGCAGGAGGCGTGACGCGATCAGGGGCGACGATCTGGCGATCCACCGGCCCGTTGAGGAAGGCCGTGTGCCGGTCCTGCGTCCCGGTCTGTCCACCAAGGTCGAGACCGGTAAGGCTAGGCATGGTCGCGCCGGGTGCGGCTCCCGCGCGCGAGCCCGTCTGGAAGAAGACATTACTTAGCCGCGCGGCTTCTTCCTCGGCACGGCGGCGCTCTTCCTCTGGATCGACGGCAGGTGTCGCCATGACGGGCGGCGCAACCGGCTGGCCCCGGTTCTGCGCGTCGAGGATCGGGCGGCCAAGGTCTCCCGGCAATGCCGGCCCCAGGACCGGCCCGCTGTAGTCGCTCGGCAGGCCGGACAGCCCGTCCGCCGTGGGCCGGTTTTCGGTCGAATAGAGTTCGTCGCCTCCCGGTCCTGCCTCGCGGGTCTGGAGCGCGTAAATCAGCGCGCCGCCGATGCCGAGAAGCGCGACGGCTCCGACGCCTGCCAGCATCTTGCGGGACAGGCGCGTGACGCGGGGCGGTTCGGCGCGCAGTTGCATCGGTGCGGCGGGGTCCATCGTGGCATTGGTGTCGGTCATGACGGGGAGTCTCCGGTCGCTGCGGGTTGCGAGGCGGCGGCCTGCGTCGGGCTGATGCGGACGATCCTGACCGTCTGCTGACGGTTGCCGCTGCCAAGGCGCAGCTCGGCCGCGCCGAACAAACGGTCCACGATCAGAATGTTCTGATGGATGCGGCTGTTGACGATCTGCGGCTCGCCATCCGAGCCCAGAACGAAGATCGGTGGCATCTCGCCCTGCACGATGCCACGCGGGAAAACGACATAGACGCGTCGGCCGTCGTCGAAGACCGAGATCGGCCGCCACGGCGGGCTGTCTCCAGACAAGCCGTAGCGATAGTTGCGCGCCGCCTCGGCGGGAATGGTAGGTGCTGCCGGAACGCTTTGGCGCTGGCCTGCCGCTGGCGCGGGATAGGCCCAGGCGACGGCGGGCATGTAGAGCGCGTCGCGGGCGCGCAGCTCGATCATATAGATGCGCCGGTCGGTGGTGATAACGAGGTTGGTCGAGATGTCCGGCCGGCTCGGCTTCACCAGTACATGAACGCGCCGGGTCGCGCCGCTTCCACTCTCGGTGTCGCCAATGATCCAGCGGGCAGTGTCGCCGGCGGCGATCGGCCCCGCGCCGGTCAGGCTCTCGCCCGGTTCGAGAGCGATGGTGGTGATTTGGCCGACTGCGGCATAGACTTGATAGAGCGCGCCTTCCGACCAGGGATAAATCTGGATGGCGTTGTAGTAGCCCTCGCGGCGCGGCTCGACACGGGCGGCGGCATTGGCGTTCTCGACGCGGCCGGTCGCTGTGCCGGCGGCGGGGCCGCCCCGCGCCACGGTCCACGCAGGGGGCACATGCAATGGGCGGGGCATGTCGTTGGTAGCGACCGTCTGCACGGTCGGCAGCGGCGGCACCTCGGCGTCATAGCTCCATTGCTGGGTGCGATTGGTGGCGCAGCCTGCGAGCATGGTGGCCGAAAGCAGCATGGCTGCCATCGCGGGGTTGCGGATGCTCGTGCTCATTGGCTCATCTCCCGCGACCAGGAAATCGCATTGACGTAGATGCCGAGCGGATTGGCGCGCAGGCGCTCGGCATCGCGCGGGGTCTGGATCACGATGGTCAGGATCGCGGTCCATCGCTCGGTCGTGGAAAGCTGGCCGTTCTCGTAATGACGTTCGGTCCAGGCCACGCGGAAGCTGTCGGGTGAGGCCCGGATGACGCTCGACACCTCGACGGCGATCTGTTGGCGGCCGACGCGGGTGAACGGATCGTTGGCCCGCGCATAGTCATTCAGGGAAGCCGCGCCCCTGTCGGTGGTGAACTCGTAGGCGCGAAGCCAGTTCTGGCGGACGATGATGGCGTCGGCCGGGATGGCGCGGACCTGCTCGATGAAACGGCCGAGGTGGAACGCGATCTGCGGATCGGTGGGGCGATGATCGGCAACGGCCGGCGCGACGGTCTGGGCCTGGCCGAGATTGTCGACCTGCACCACCCAGGGCACAACCGTTCCGCGCGTCGATTGCCAGACGAGCGCTGAGGCGAAGCCCGCCGACAGGATCAGGGAGCCGAAGGCCATCAGCCGCCAGTTCTTCGCCTGCACGCGAGATGAGCCGATGCGCTCGTCCCATGCTTGCGCGGCCTTCTGATAGGGCGTCTCGGGCTGCGGGGTCTTGCCGTAATGGGCGGCGGGTCGTTTGAAGATGTTCATGAGCGGTCGCTTTCTGAAAGGTTGACGGAAGAGCCGCCGCCGTGGCTGTCGCCGGAGCGCACCGCATGGGCGGCCATGGTGGTGCCGTGGGTAATTGCCTGCGAACGCTGCATGCGCTGCGCCCAGGCCGGAGAATCGCCAGCCGGGGACGGCGGTGATGCGGCCGGCCCGGCGCTCGCGGCGCCAACCGTGCCCATTGAGGACGTGCCGCCGCTGGCGGCAAAGCCCGCGCGTGCGCCATCGGAAAAGCTGGACTTGACGCCTTCGGTCGTGCGGGCAGCGGCGCGCTTGAGGGGCGAGATGGCGGCGGAGCCTGCCGCGCGGGCGACACCGCCGAGGCCGGAGGCGACGCTTGCGGCCCCGGTCTGGCCGAGCGAGCCGACGCTATAGGCTGCGGTCGCCGCTCCCGCGGTTGCCGCCCCTCCGCGAACGGCCGCGGCACCGCCGGACAGGGCGGCGGCTCCACCCTTAGCGCCGAGCATGGCCGCGCCACCAGCCGCCGCACCGCCCGCAAGCACCATGCCGCCAGCGGCAAGGCCCGTGCCAACGGCTGCGCCTGCGCCGAGCTGCGGTCCTCCCGAGACGATGCCGTTGGCGATGCCCGGTCCGAATATCCCCAGTCCGAGCAGTGAAAGCGCGGCCAGAACGATGGCCATCGCCTCGTCGATAGTCGGGGTGACGCCGCCGAATCCGGCTGTGAACTGGCCAAACAGCGTCGAACCGATGCCGATGATGACGGCCAGCACCAACACCTTGATGCCGGACGACACCACGTTGCCAAGCACCTTCTCGGCCATGAAGGCGGTCTTGCCGAACAGGCCGAAGGGGATCAGCACGAAGCCCGCCAAGGTCGTCAGCTTGAACTCGATCAAGGTGACGAAAAGCTGGATGGCGAGAATGAAGAAGGCGAGCACCACAAGGGCCCAGGCGAACAGCAGGCACGCGATCTGGATGAAGTTCTCGAAGAACGCGATCCAGCCCATCAGGTCGGAAATGGAATCGAGCAGCGGCCGGCCGGCGTCGAGGCCGGTCTGCGCCACGCGGCCCGGCCGCATCAGATCCTCGACGGAAAAGCCGGTGCCCGAGGCCATGAGGCCGAGCCCGGCGAACGAGTCAAAGACGATGCGCGCAAGGTTGTTCCAGTTGGAAATGATGTAGGCGAAGACGCCCACGAACAAGGTCTTCTTCACCAGCCGCGCGATGATGTCGTCATCGGCGCCCCAGGCCCAGAACAGCGCGGCGAGTGTCACGTCGATAACAATCAGCGTGGTTGCGATGAAGGCGACATCGCCGCCGAGCAGGCCGAACCCGGAGTCGATGTATGAGGTGAAGACCCCCAGAAAATTGTCGATGACGCCGGTGCCCTCCATCTCTCAACGCTCCTCGCTGGAGCGCGGCGCGGCTGGTGCGGGCGTGCGGCCGAGGAAGCGGTCGCGGGTCTCGGCCCACACGCGCAGGCACTCGGCGTCGCTCGCGGCGGCTTCACCGAGCTGCTGGCAGCGGCGTTGTCCCTCGCGCAGCGGATCGGCCGGCGGCTGGAGGATCGGCGCGGCGGGCGGCACGGAAGGTTCGTCCTTCCGCGCCATGTCGATGGCAGTTGCCGTGACGGCGATGGCGACGAACACCACGGCCCCGAGCCGGGCCAGCATCTTGCCGTCCATGGCGACGCTCCCGTCAGTTGTTGCCGTTGTTGAACATCTGCGCATTGCCCGGCTGGTAGCCGGTGCCGGGCGTGAGAAACCGGCGGCGCTGCTCGCGGCCCTGTTCGGCGGCGGCTGCACGCTCCGCCTCGGTCAGCGCATCGGCGCGACCGTTGGCGGAGATCACCGCGATCAGGTCGGAGAGTTGCTGCGACTGGAGGGCGAGAAGCTGGTTGCCGGCCTGCGTCGCTTGCAGCGCGCCGGTCGCACCCTGGCTCTGGCCGACGAGCGCCGACATCTCGGCGCGGTTGGCGTCGATATTGCCGACGACGCCGGCCTGCACGCGCATGGCGTCCTGCAAGCCGCCGACGGTATTTTCCCAGCGCCCGCGGGCATCGGCGACAAGCTGCCGGTCGGTGGCCGAGAGCGAGACGTTGCCGTATTGGCTCTGGAACACCTGGTCGATGTTCTGCACGTCGAAGGCGATGTTCTGCGCCTGTGCCAAGAGCTGCTGCGTGCGCTGGACGTTCTGCTGAATCTGCTGGAGCGAGGAATGCGGCAGGCTCGCCAGATTGCGGGCCTGATTGATGAGCATCTGCGCTTCGTTCTGGAGCGAGGTAATCTGGTTGTTGATCTGCTCCAGCGTGCGCGCGGCCGTCAGGACGTTTTCGGCATAGTTGGAGGGATCGAAGACGATCCGGCCGAAGCCGAAAAGCTGGGCATGGGCCGGGCTTGCCATCATCGGCGAAAGTGCAACGGGCACGGCGAGCGCCAGTGCCAGCGCCGAGGCGCTGGCGAGATGGGGAATACGAATACGGGTCATGGCAGGGTCTCCTGTGCTGTGGGGCTTGGGGGTGTATCCGGCGCGACCGGCGCGGTGGATTCCGGCCGCTCAGTGAGATTGATGAGGTTTGGAATCAGGTCGGCCGCCCAATCGACGCCGCGCTCGCGCAGCCAGGCGGCGAGGAAGCCGTCGCGTCCATGCTCGGTATGGATGCGCTCGATGGCGGCCTGATCGGTCTTGGAGGATGTGGCGCAGAGCGCCAGCCCGACTTCGCTGAGGCCCAGGTCGAACAGGCGATTGCCGCGCCGCGATTGGCAGTAGTAATCGCGCTTGGGCGTAGCCCGCGCGAGGATTTCGATCTGCCGGTCGTTCAAGCCGAAACGGCGATAGATCGCCGTGATCTGCGGCTCGATCGCGCGTTCGTTCGGCAGCAGGAGCCGCGTCGGGCAGCTCTCGATGATTGCCGGTGCGATGTTGCTGCCGTCGATGTCGCTGAGCGACTGCGTGGCGAAGATGACGGACGCGTTCTTCTTCCTGAGCGTCTTCAGCCATTCGCGGAGCTGGCCGGCGAATCCCTCGTCATCGAGCGCCAGCCAGCCCTCGTCAATGATGAGCAGCGTCGGCCGGCCATCGAGCCGGTCGCCGATGCGATGAAACAGATAGGACAGGACGGCGGGAGCCGCGCCGGTCCCGACAAGCCCCTCGATCTCGAACGCCTGCACGTCGGAACTGCCCAGATGCTCGGCCTCGGCGTCAAGCAGCCGGCCATGGGCGCCGCCGACACAGTAAGGGCGGATGGCCTGCTTCAAGTCGTTCGACTGGAGCAGCACGCTCAAGCCCGTGATGGTGCGTTCCTCGACCGGCGCGGAGGCGAGCGAGGTCAATGCGGTCCAGATATGTTCCTTCACCTCGGGGGAGATCGTCACGCCCTCGCGCATCAGAATGGCGACGATCCAGTCCGCCGCCCAGGCGCGTTCATGGGTTTCGTGGATGCGGGCGAGCGGTTGCAGGGAGACGCCGGCGATATCGCGTGCGAGGGCGACGGTCAGATCATGATCGACGGTGCTGTCGGGGCTGAACACGCCCGCAGCGGTCAGTTCCCCGCCCAGATCGTGCCAGTCGCCGCCCATGGCGAGCGTGGCGGCGCGGATCGAGCCGCCGAAGTCGAAGGCGAAGACTTGGCTTCCCGTGTAGCGCCGGAACTGGAGCGCCATCAGCGCCAACAGAACGGACTTTCCAGCACCCGTGGGGCCGACGACGAGGCCGTGGCCCACGTCCCCGACATGAAGAGAAAACCGGAACGGGGTCGAACCTTCGGTCTTGCCATAAAGCAAGGGGGGCGCACCGAAATGCTCGTCCCGTTCCGGCCCTGCCCACACGGCAGAAAGCGGGATCATGTGGGCAAGGTTGAGCGTCGAGACCGGAGGCTGGCGGACATTGGCGTAAGCGTGTCCGGGGAGCGAGCCGAGCCAGGCATCGACGGCGTTGACGGTTTCGGGCATGGCGGTGAAGTCGCGGCCCTGAATGATCTTTTCGACCAGGCGCAGCTTCTCGTCGGCGATGCGCGGATCGGCGTCCCAGACCGTGACGGTCGCGGTGACATAGGCCATGCCCGCCATGTCCGCGCCGAGTTCCTGCAGGGCCATGTCGGCGTCTTGCGCCTTGTTGGCGGCGTCGGTGTCGAGGAGCGCGGATTGCTCGTTGGTCATCACCTCCTTGAGGATCGCGGCGATGGACTTGCGCTTGGCGAACCACTGGCGGCGGATGCGGGTCAGCAGCCGCGTCGCATCGGTCTTGTCCATCAGGATGGCGCGCGTGCTCCACCGATAGGGGAACGGCAGCCGGTTCATCTCGTCCAGCAGGCCGGGCGTCGTCGCGGTGGGGAATCCCACGACGGTCAGGACGCGCAGATGCGCGTCGCCCAGGCGCGGCTCCAGCCCGCCGGTCAGCGGCTGGTCGGCCAAGAGTGCGTCGAGGTGCATCGGCACTTCGGGCACGCGCACGCGATGCCGGTTGGTCGAGATGGTGGAATGGAGGTAGGTGAGCGTGCCGGCGTCATCGAGCCAGCGGCATTCGGGCATGAAGCCGTCGAGCAGCGCCAGCACGCGGTCGGTGCGGTCCACGAAGCCGCGCAGGATCTCGTGAGGATTGACGCCCGATTGCTCGCGGCCCTCGTAGAGCCAGGTTTCCGCGCGGGCGGCATCCTCGGCGGGCGGGAGATAGAGGAAAGTCAGGAAATAGCCCGATACGAAATGCGTGCCGGCTTCCTCGAACCCGGCCTTGCGCTCGGCATCGACCAGGGCGGAAGCCGCATCAGGAAAGGTGCTGTCGGGATAGGTCGCGGCCTCGCTGCGCTGCGCCTCGACGAAGATGCTCCAGCCCGAACCGAGACGGCGCATGGCGTTGTTGATGCGGCCGGCGACCGCGACCAACTCGGCGGCGACGGCGGAGTCGAGGTCCGGTCCGCGAAACTTCGCGGTGCGCTGGAACGAGCCATCCTTGTTCAAGACGACGCCGTGACCGACCAGAGCGGCCCAGGGCAGATAGTCGGCCAGCCTGGTGTTGCGATTGCGATATTCGGCAAGGTTCATCATCACGCTGCTCCGTCAGACCGAAAGGTGGCCGGGGATGCGCAGATGCCGCCGCCCGACTTCCACGAAGAGCGGATCGCGCTTTGCCGCCCACACGGCCGCGAAATGGCCGATGGCCCAGATGGCGAGGCCGACCAGCCAGAGGCGCAGGCCGAGGCCCACGGCCCCGGCGAGCGTCCCGTTCATGATGGCGATGGCGCGCGGAGCGCCGCCGAGCAGGATGTGTTCGGTGAGCGCCCGGTGGACCGGGACGGTGAAGCCCGGCACCGCGTCGAGCTGTTCGAGGACAGCCGCCATCAAACGAGCGCCCCGCCGCCGAACGAGAAGAACGACAGGAAGAAGCTCGAAGCGGCGAAGGCGATCGACAAGCCGAACACGATCTGGATCAGCTTGCGGAAACCGCCGCCCGTATCGCCGAAGGCAAGCGTCAGGCCGGTGACGATAATGATGATGACGGCGATGATCTTGGCGACCGGCCCCTCAATGGATTGAAGAATGGATTGCAGCGGCGCTTCCCACGGCATCGACGAACCGGAGGCATAGGCGGCGGGCGCGAGCATGACGCTGATGGCAAGTGTGGAGGCGGCGGTCGCCATGGTGCGATAGCCGCGCGAAAGAGTGCGGATCATGAAGGGTCTCCTGTGTTGGAGTTGGCTGGGGTGATGCGGTAGTCGCCGTCCGGCCCGAGCCCTTCGACACGGGCGAGTTCGGCCAGCCGGCGCGAAGAACCGCGCCCGGCGAGGACGGCCACGACGTTGATGGTCTCGGCGATCAGGGCGCGCGGGACGGTGACGACGGCCTCCTGAATGAGCTGTTCGAGGCGGCGCAGCGCGCCGATGCCGGAGCCGGCGTGGATGGTGCCGATGCCGCCGGGATGGCCGGTGCCCCAGGCTTTGAGCAGGTCGAGGGCTTCAGCGCCGCGCACTTCGCCAATGGGGATGCGGTCGGGGCGGAGGCGCAACGAGGACCGCACCAAGTCCGACAAGGTGGCGACGCCATCCTTCGTCCGCATGGCGACGAGGTTGGGCGCGGCGCATTGCAGCTCGCGCGTGTCCTCGATGATGACGACGCGATCCGTGCCCTTCGCCACCTCGGCGAGCAGCGCGTTGGTCAGCGTGGTCTTGCCGGTCGAGGTGCCGCCGGCGACGAGGATGTTGGCGCGTGTCGCTACGGCCGCGCGCAGCATCTCGGCCTGGTCGGCGGTCATGACGCCGGCGGCGACGTAATCGTCGAGCGTGAACACCGCGACAGCCGGCTTGCGGATGGCGAAGGCCGGGGCGGCGACGACGGGCGGCAACAGGCCCTCGAATCGCTCGCCGGTTTCGGGCAGTTCGGCGGAGACGCGGGGGCGGCGCGCATGCACCTCCGCGCCGACATGGTGGGCGACGAGACGCACGATGCGTTCGCCATCGGCGGGCGACAGCCGCTCTCCCGTATCGGCCAGCCCTTCGGATAGCCGATCCACCCAGAGGCGACCATCCGGGTTCAGCATCACCTCGACCACGGCGAGGTCTTCGAGAAACCGCGCGATGGCGGGACCGAGCGCGGTGCGCAGCATGCGCGCACCGCGCTGGATCGCCTCCGGTTTCTGGTGAATGGAAGTCATCTCGGCCCCGCTTCTTCACGGGGCGCAACAGACGGTCCCCGCATCGGGGTCGAATAAGAGAGCCTGAAATCTGGCGGGTTCAACAAGTATTTACGCCCGTGCGGTGGTCGGCGGCGAGCGGCGGTAAATAGGATGGGTTGAACCCGCACGCTCAATCTCCCAGCCCTTCGGATGGGCTGGAATCGGCAGCTTGCGATTCTACATCTCTCGACAGCTCTTTCAGGAACCTGTCGCCGGTGGCGAGCTTCCGGCCGAGGGTTTGCAGGAAGCCCTCGAAGCGTTCGGCGCCCTTTGCTTTGGCCGAAGCCTGAGCACTTTCCGGCAGCGGCGGGGTGATGGTGAGCCAGAAGCGGATGAACAGCGAGACGGTCTCGCCCAGGATGGCGAGATCCTCGTCGAGCGTGTCGACCTGGCGACCGAGCCTGTCCATACGGCGGGATAACGCCGCTTCCAGCCGCTCTGCAGAATCGCCGGACAGGAAGGAGGCGACGGCGGCCTCGACGATGGCGGACTTGGACACTTTCCGGCGCAGCGCCAACGCTTCCACTTGGCGGAGCAGCTCCGGGTCGAAATAGACATTCATGCGGGTGCGGGTCGTCATAGGCATCCCCTCAAAGTTCGATCCCGTCATCGGGGTTCATCGACGCCTGCCGCGCCACCATGCGCATCCGCTGACGCATGGCACGGGCCTTGGCCGCGTCAACGTCCGGCTCGTCGTCCAGTAGCTCGAACTCCTGCGCTGGCGAAGGCAGTGGCGGAACGACCTCCTCGTGCTCGGGCAGCTCCGGCTCGCGGCGGATACCGGCATTGGCCGGGTCCCCCTCGGCCCCGCCGGCTGCGTTCGTGGCAGATTGGTTCGCGGGCGCGATCACGCGGCTGGACCATTCGTCTGTCGGCGGCCCGGCGTCCTGAGCCTTAAGGCCGGGCGGCGGCAGCAGCCGCTCGGTGAACCGGCTGTCCTCGAAATAGCGCGCCTTCTTCGCGCGGATCGGCGGCGTGCCCGCCACCATGACGATCTCATCGGCTGGCGGAAGCTGCATGATCTCGCCCGGCGTCATCAACGGCCGCGCCGTCTCCTGCCGCGACACCATAAGGTGGCCGAGCCAGGGCGCGAGACGGTGGCCGGCGTAGTTGGTGGAATCGCGCAGTTCCGTCGCGGTGCCGAGCGAGTCCGAGACGCGCTTGGCCGTTCGCTCGTCGTTCGTGGCGAAGGCGACGCGGACATGGCAGTTGTCAAGAATCGAGTTGTTTGGCCCATAGGCGCGCTCGATCTGATTGAGGCTCTGCGCGATCAGAAAGCTCTTGAGGCCGTAGCCGGCCATGAACGCCAAGGCGCTCTCGAAGAAGTCGAGCCGGCCGAGCGCGGGAAACTCGTCGAGCATCAGCAGCAGGCGATGGCGCCGGCCCGACGCCTCCAGCTCTTCGGTCAACCGTCGCCCGATCTGGTTGAGGATCAGGCGGATCAGCGGCTTGGTGCGGTTGATGTCGGAGGGCGGCACGACGAGGTAGAGCGTGACGGGTTCCCGGCTTCCGACCAGATCAGCGATGCGCCAGTCGCAGCGGGCCGTCACCCGCGCCACGACGGGATCGCGGTAGAGGCCGAGAAAGGACATGGCCGTGCTGAGCACGCCTGAGCGTTCGTTCTCGGACTTGTTCAGCAACTCGCGGGCGGACGAAGCGATGACGGGATGAACGCCCGCTTCGCCCAGATGCGGCGTGTCCATCATGGCGCGCAAGGTGGCTTCCACCGGGCGGCGCGGGTCGGACAGGAAGTTGGCGACGCCGGCCAGCGTCTTGTCGGGCTCGGCGTAGAGGACGTGCAGGATCGCGCCTACAAGCAGGCTGTGGCTGGTCTTTTCCCAATGGTTTCGTTTGTCGAGACTGCCTTCGGGATCGACCAGAATGTCGGCGATATTCTGCACGTCGCGCACTTCCCATTCGCCCTGCCGGACTTCGAGCAACGGGTTGTAGGCCGACGACTTCACGTTGGTCGGATCGAACAGCAGGACCCGGCCGTGCCGCGCCCGGAAGCCTGCCGTCAGCGTCCAGTTCTCGCCCTTGATGTCGTGGACGATGCAGCTTCCCGGCCAAGTCAGCAGCGTCGGCACCACGAGGCCGACGCCCTTGCCCGACCGCGTTGGCGCGAAACATAGGACATGCTCCGGCCCATCGTGGCGCAGGTAGTCCCGGTCGTATCGGCCGAGCACGACACCATCGGGACCGAGCAGGCCGGCGGTGCGGATTTCCCTGGCCTCGGCCCATCGCGCGGAGCCGTAGGTCGCCACGTTCTTCGCTTCGCGCGCCCGGATGATCGACATCATGATGGCGGCTGCGATGGCGATGAAGCCGCCAGACGCTGCTATGATCGCGCCCTCGACGAAGATCGCGGGCGCATAGGCGTCGAAAGAGAACCACCACCAGAAAAAGGCCGGAGGATAATAGACCGGCCAGCCGGCCAGCTCGAACCACGGATTGCCGAGTTGCGGTTGGAAGCCGAGGCGAAGGGCAACCCATTGCGTTGCCGCCCAGGTCATCACCAGTACAATCGTGAAGACGGTGGCAATCTGACCCCAGAGTATTCTGCCTCCGCGCATAAAGGCTCCAATCGGCAAAAGAGATGGAGCCGATCAGAGAATAGGCATTTGCGCGAGAGGCAACAGTTAAGACTGGGTCGGAGGGGTGCCGGGTACTGTGGCGTATGAATAGGACGGGGCGTGCCGGCCGTCTGCGTCGACCCGCTGCGCATTTGGAGTCGAGTCGCGGAGAATTAGGTGAGCTGGGCTAACCGGATTATTTCGTCCGCAAGGATAAGCTTCTCAATCATCACACCTTGTGAATGCTGAATATATATGCTCGGCCTCGCTTGTTGATCGGATTTCCTTAACGACATCCGCAGATCGCAATTGCTTCGCGACGTTAGAGAGCAGCTTCAGGTATTTGGCCTGACCTTCAGGTGGTGTCAGGATCAGGCAAACGATGTCTACGGGTTCATCGTCGATCGCGTCGAATTCGATCGGCTCGGTGAGCCGGACAAGGAGTGCGAAAGGCCGTTCAAGATCGGCGATCGGCGCATGCGGGATCGCGATGCCGGCCCCGATTCCGGTGGAGCCAAGCGCCTCTCTGTTCGTCAAGGCGGCCAATATATCGTGCTCGCTGACACCGAGCGCACGCGCAGCTCTTTCCGAGAGTTGCTGCAACAGTCTGCCTTTCGAGGAGGCGGATACGCCGATGAGCACATCGTCCGGCTTCATGACCTCAGAGATATTCATACGTTGACTCACTTCCATTCCTATGCGCGCGGCCTGTGGCCACGTACTCTCCTTGGTCGACCTCAATCGGCTTCGCGCAGCCGGTAACCGACCCCCGTTTCCGTGGTGATGTATTGCAAGCCGTCGGGGCTCCGCTCGATCTTCTGGCGAAGCTGGCGGACATAGACGCGCAGATACTGGACATCGGTCGATCCGCCCCAGACCTGATTGAGCAGATGTTGATGCGTGATGACCTTGCCTGCATGCTGCACGAGGACCCGAAGGATGTCGTATTCCTTCGGCGACAGCTTAACCTCCTTATCCGCGACCTTGACGATCCGCTTGACGAGATCGACCGACAGGTCACCGGTCTGGAAGATCGGCCGTTCGCCCTGCTGCTGGAGCTTGTGGCGCAGGGCGACGCGGATGCGCGCCACCAGTTCCTTTGTTCCGAAGGGCTTGGTCACATAGTCGTCGGCGCCAAGCTCGAGCGCCTTGACGATGCCGGCTTCGTCGGTCCGGCTCGACAGGATGATGATCGGCAGGTCGAGAAGCTCGTTGCGCCACCTGGCCAGAAGATCATGCCCCTGCATGTCGGGCAGGCCGAGGTCGAGAAGGATGAGGTCGGGCGGGTCGGCCTCAACCTTTTCCATCGCGTCCCTGGCATTCGTCGCTTCGACGATCGCGTAGCCTTCGGCGGTGAGTCCCAGCCGCAGCAATTTTCGGATTGGTGGCTCATCATCGACTACGAGTATTTTTACGGAGGAATTTGTCATCACAATTCTTCCAGTTTTGGCATTTCGGTCGGGATCGGCATGCGGATCGTAAAGATAGCGCCGCTGCGATCTGTCCGATTGGCGGCCGTGATTGTTCCGCCCATCGCTTCGATGAACCCCTTGCAGATCGACAGGCCCAACCCGGTTCCCGCCAGCACGTGATCCTTTTTTCGGACGCGGTGGAAACTGTCGAAGACCCGTTCGAGGTCGGATGGCGGAATCCCCGGACCTTCATCGAGGATCTGGATCGCGACCCATCGGTCATCCTCCCAGGCCCGAACCCGCACCGCCGTGTCGGCGGGCGCATATTTGGCTACGTTGTCGAACAGATTGAACAACACCTGCTCGAAGAGGACCGGGTCGAGCTTGAGCATCGGCAAGTTCGCCGGTATCTCCGTGACCGTCCGATGGAGCGACATGATCTTTGAGGCGCGCTGGAGCGCCGAGCCGACAATGTCGTCCAGATACTGGAGCGAAGCGTTGGGCTCCATCGCCCCCGTCTCGATCCGGGTCATATCGAGAAGATTGGCGATAAAGCGGTTCAGGCGTTCGGATTCGTCAACGACCGTCGCGAGCAAATCGGCGCGATCAGCCTCCGACAATGCGTTCGAATAGTCCCTCAGCGTGCCGGCGGCACCGAAAATTGAAGCAAGCGGGGTCTTGAGATCATGGGAGATCGACGTGAGTAGCGCCGAGCGCAGTTTGTCAGCCTCCGCCGCCAGTCTGGCTCTGTCGAGTTCGGCAACAAGCTGGATGCGCTCGATGGCAACCGCTGCTTGGTCGGCCAACGCGTCAAACAGCCGTTGCTGCTCCGGCGTCAGCAATGGGCCTCCCCTGTCATTGTCCAACCCGACCACACCGACCGGTGTGCTTCCGGTTATCAACGGCAGATAGAGTCGCTTCGCGCCGGGCAGCGTGTCAGCGCCGCGGCCCGCCGGCCGATTGTGCTCCCAGGCCCAGCGCGCAGCGGCTATGTCGGCATCAACCAGTGTATCGTCGGGCGGATAGCCAGCTCTGACCGCGACTGCGCCATTGTCGGGAAGCAGGATGACGACGCGGACGTTCAGCATCGAAGCCATCTGGTAAGCTGTGGCCCATAGCACGTCCTCAAGCACCCCGGCCCCTGCAAGCTTGCGGCTAAAGGAATAAAGGGATTCCGTCGTACGAGCCCTTGCCTTGGCGGCAACCGTCTGCGCTCTCGCCTGGGCAGCGACATTTGATACGATGATTGCGACGATCGTAAAGAAAACAACCGAGGTGATTTCGCGCGGGCGGGAAATGAAGAAGGTGTGATAAGGCTCTGTGAAGAAAAAATTGTAGGTGAGTGCCGAGGCGATGCTGGCATATAGCGACGGCCAAAGCCCGTACCGGACGGCGACGGCCACCACGGCCGTCAGGAACACCAGGCCGATATGCTCAACACCTATCCAAGGCCAGAGCAGCATGGCGATCCCGGCCGCTGCCGCAACAATAAGTGTGGATTTGACATAGATTGCCCAATCGAAGCGCTGCCGGAGATTGGCCGTTTCGACCGATTTTCTGGAAGCGCGAACTTCGGTCTCCCTGTCGCCCGCAACGACGTGCACGCTGATATTGCCAGCGCGGCGTACAAGCTCGTGCACCACGGAACCATGCAAGATTTCAAACCAGCGCGATCGGCTGCTCTTGCCAATGACGATGTGAGTGATGTTGTTCGCGTGCGCATAAGCGATGACGTCATCGGCCACGCGACGATCCCCGCCGGGGATTGTCACTGCATCGCCGTCAAGATTCTGGGCTAATCGGAGCGCTTCGGCAACGCGATCACGCTCATTTTCGCTTAGTTGCAGATTGCGCTGACCCTCGACATAAAGCGCCGTCCATGGCGCGTGCAGCCGATCCGCCAATCGCTTCGCATAGCGAATGAGGCCGGCGGAACGTGGATCCTCACTGACGCATACCAAGATACGCTCGCCGGCGGGCCAAGGTCCTTCAATCGCGCGAGCCCGCATCTGCGACAGCAACTGCTGATCGACCCGCTGGGCCGTGCGGCGCAACGCCAGTTCGCGCAGCGCAGTCAGGTTGCCCGGTGAGAAGTAATTCTCAGTCGCGCGTTTGGCTGTCTTGGGAAGGTAGACCTTCCCCTCGTGAAGACGCCTGATGAGATCATCCGGTGTCAGGTCGATGATCTCGACATCGTCGGCGCGATCGATAACCGTGTCCGGGACTGTTTCGCGGACCCGGATACGCGTGATTTGCGCCACCACATCGTTGAGGCTTTCGACGTGCTGGATGTTGAGCGTCGTATAGACGTCGATACCTCGATCAAGAATCTCAAGGACATCAAGATAACGTTTCGGGTGGCGGCTGCCGGGGGCATTGGTATGCGCAAGCTCATCAACGAGAACGAGCTGCGGGCGCCGTTCGAGTACGGCATCGAGGTCCATTTCCTCAAGATACTGACCCTTGTATGCGACCTTCGTTCTTGGGATGACCTCCAAGCCCTCGACAAGCGCTTTGGTCTCCTTGCGTCCATGAGTCTCGACCACGCCGATCGCGACGTCGTCGCCATCGGATTTCCGCGCGCGCCCGGACATCAGCATTTCGTAAGTTTTGCCGACGCCCGGCGCTGCACCCAGGAAGATCTTGAGACGGCCACGCGTCTCCTGCTCCGCCTTTTCGAGCAAGGCTTCGGGAGAGGGCCGCTTTGTGTCGTCTGTCAGATTCTGGGGACTCATCTTTCAACTCCCGTCGTGGGGTAGCGGCAGTCACGGAAGGACCGCCGCTACCCACGTTTACAACCTGTCGAGCGCGAGGTTGAGTTCGAGGACGTTGACGATGCGATCCTGGGTCAGGAAGCCGCCTGGCGAGAAGGCGGCGTTGCGGACCAAGGCTCCAACCCGAGACTGGTCCAATCCTCGCGCTTCGGCGACCCGAGCGACCTGATATAGGGCACCCGCCTCGGAGATATGAGGGTCGAGCCCTGCGCCCGACGCCGCAGCGAGTTCGGCCGGCAGCGGATTTTCCGAGGTTGCGCCGTAGCGCTCCACCATCTCACGACCGCGGTCAGCAACATCGCTGCTCGTTGGCGACCAGTTGCTGCCGCCGGCACCAGCGCCATCATAATCGACAGCGGAAGGCCGAGGCCAGAAGTATTCGGGCCGGGTAAAAGCCTGCGCGATCTGGCGGCTGCCGATGATCGTGCCGTCCTGGCTCGTGATAAGCGAGGCGTAGGCAGTGGCGGGCGCGATTGCCCGCGCGACAGCCCAGACGGCGGTGGCATAGCCGGCGACACAGATCAGCATGGTCACCGCCGCGATGCGAATGCTTGCAAGAAGAGACTGCATGTTCCTGTCTCCGATTCAGTTCATGGTGATGACGTGCTCGGCGATCGGGCCGAGCGTTGCCGCCGGGAAGAAGGTGAGCGCGCCGATGACGATGATGGTGGCGGCGAGCATGGTGGCGAAGACGCCGCCCTCGACGCTGAGTGTGCCGCTCGACTCAGTGCTGCGGCGTTTGGCCGACAGCGAGCCGACGATGGCGAGCGGCAGTATGATCGGGATAAAGCGCGCGAGCAGCATCACGATGCCGGTCGCGAGGTTCCAGGGCACGGTGTTGTCGCCGAGCCCCTCGAAGCCCGAGCCGTTGTTGGCGCTGGCAGACGAGAACTCGTAGAGGATCTCGGAAAAGCCGTGCGGTCCGGCATTGTTCAGCGTGTCGGCGCCCCATGCTGTCGCCGCGAAGATCGCCGTGCCGCCCAGTATAAACAGGCCGTGGGCGAGGAGCGCGAAGAGCGCGAACTTGACCTCCCGAGCCTCGACGCGCCAGCCGAGATATTCCGGCGTTCGGCCGATCATCATGCCGGCGATGAAGACGCCGACGATGATGTAGAGGAACATGTTGATCATGCCGACGCCGACGCCACCAAAAGTGGCGTTGAGCCACATCCCGACCATCGGCATCAGCCCGGTCATCGGGTTCAGGCTGTCGTGCATGGAGCCGACGGAGCCGTTCGAGGTCGATGTGGTCAGTACGGACCAGAGCGGGCCGCCCGTGGGGCCGAAGCGCATCTCCTTGCCTTCGAGGTTGCCCACGGTCTGTTCGATCGGCAGGTTGGCGAAGGCCTGGGTGGGGGCGGTTTCGAAATAGACCGCGCCCGTGATCTTGATAGCGATGAAGGCGAGCATCACCGCGAAGATCACGCCGGCATGGCGTATACGGCCGATGACCCGCCCGAACATCCATACGCACGCCATCGGAATCAGGATGATGGCGATCATTTCGATGATGTTTGTCCAGAAGCTCGGGTTCTCGAGCGGGTGCGTGCTGTTGGGGCCGAAGAAGCCGCCGCCATTGGTGCCGAGTTGCTTGATGGAAACGAACGCTGCGACGGGTCCGCGTGCGATTGTTTGCTGAACACCTTCGAGCGTGGTTGCGATGGCACTGCCGCTGAAGGTCATCGGCACGCCGCCGAGAACCAGGAGGATCGCAAACACGAAGGCGACAGGAAGCAGCACGAGGAAGGCGGCGCGCTGTATGTCAACGAAGAAGTTGCCGAGCGGGCGGCCGGCGAGCCCGCGAGCGAGCGCAACGAGGGCCGTGATACCTGTGGCGGCCGACACGAACTGGAGCCACATGAGCCCGCCAAGCTGTGAGAGATAGCTCAGCGACACTTCACCGGAGTAGTGCTGGAGGTTCGTGTTCGACGTGAACGAAGCGGCCGTGTTGAAGATCAGGCTGCCTTCCAGCGCTTCCTTCCCGTCCGGGTTGAGGGGCAGGTATTGCTGGAGCGCCAGGAAGCCATACGTGACCACGAACATGACCACATTGAAGGCCAGCATGGCGAGCATGTAGCGCTTCCAGTTCTGGTCCTGCGCGGTCAGGGGGCCGCCGACAACCCGGAAGGCGCGGTTCTTCCATCCGGCAATACCGGACGATGGATCGCTCGGGTCCATCGCCCATTTCATGTAAAGGCCGAGCGGCCAGGAAAGGAGCGCCGTTCCTCCAACGATGAGGACGACGAAGAGAATGGATTGGGTCAGCATCGAACTGTCTCCGACATCGCTGGAAGGTCAGGCCCGGTCGACGGCGTAGGTCATGACGAGCAAAAGCCCGAAGACCGCCAGACCAAGAACGAGATAAAGAAGGGTCATGTCCTGAGCTCCTATGATCAGGCGAGGCCGATGGTGGTGATGACGACGTCGATCACCTTGATTCCGATGAAGGGCACGATCAGGCCGCCAAGCCCGTAGATGAGAAGATTGCGTTTCAAGAGCCCATCCGCGCCGATCGCCTTGTAGGCGACGCCTTTGAGCGACAGCGGAATGAGCGCGATGATGATGAGCGCGTTGAAGATGATTGCCGACAGGATGGCGCTTTGCGGCGTCGACAACCCCATGATGTTGAGCGCGCTCAATTGCGGATAAAGCGCGATGAACATTGCCGGCACGATCGCGAAATATTTCGCAACATCGTTGGCGATCGAGAAGGTGGTGAGAGCACCGCGCGTCATCAGGAGCTGTTTGCCGATCCCGACGATCTCGATGAGCTTTGTCGGATCGGAATCGAGGTCGACCATGTTGCCGGCCTCGCGGGCTGCGACCGTGCCGGTGTTCATCGCCACCCCGACGTCGGCCTGAGCCAGCGCCGGCGCGTCATTCGTGCCGTCACCGCACATGGCCACCAGCTTGCCCTTGGCCTGTTCCTCGCGGATCAGGCTCAACTTGTTCTCAGGCGTGGCCTCGGCGAGGAAGTCATCGACGCCGGCCTCGGCCGCAATCGCGGCTGCGGTCATCGGGTTATCGCCGGTGATCATCACCGTGCGGATGCCCATCCGGCGCAACTCCGCGAAGCGCTCGCGAATGCCGCCCTTGACGATGTCTTTGAGGTGGATAACGCCCAAGAGCCTTCCATCCTTTACGACCGCAAGCGGCGTGCCGCCGATCTTGGCGATATCGTTCGCGATCGCCTCCAGTTCCCGTTTGCTCTCGGCGCTGGCGCGGGTGGAGCCGTTCGCCGCGGAAACCTGCTCGATGTGCTTGAGGACCGCATCGACGGCTCCCTTGCGGATGGACGAACCGTCGAAATCGACGCCGCTCATACGGCTCTGGGCGGTGAACGGCACAAATGTCGCGTTGAGCGATTGCATGTCGCGGCCGCGGATGCCGTATTTCTCCTTGGCTAGTACGACGATGGAGCGGCCCTCGGGCGTCTCGTCGGCGAGCGAGGCCAGTTGCGCGGCGTCGGCCAATTCCTGTTCGGTCACGCCTTTGACAGGGCGGAACTCGGTGGCCTGACGATTGCCGAGCGTGATCGTGCCGGTCTTGTCGAGCAGCAGCGTATCGACGTCCCCGGCGGCCTCGACGGCACGACCGGACATGGCGAGCACGTTGAAGCGCACTAGCCGGTCCATTCCGGCGATGCCGATGGCCGAAACCAGCGCGCCAATCGTGGTCGGGATCAGCGTGACGAACAGCGCCACTAGCATGATCACTGGAATGGAGCCGCCCGCATAGGCGGCAAAGGCCGGGATCGTCGCCGTCGCGAGGACGAAGATCAGGGTCAACCCCGCAAGCAGGACGTTCAGCGCGATCTCGTTCGGGGTCTTCTGACGTTCCGCGCCTTCGACCAACGAGATCATGCGGTCTATGAAGGTCGATCCGGCGGCAGCCGTGATCCTGACCTTAATCCAGTCCGAAAGCACCTGCGTGCCGCCAGTCACGGCGGAACGGTCGCCGCCCGACTCGCGGATCACGGGAGCGGATTCGCCCGTGATGGCCGCCTCGTTGACCGAGGCGATACCTTCTATGACCTCGCCGTCCGACGGGATGATATCGCCGGCTTCGACCAGCACCACGTCGCCCAGCTTCAGGCTCGCGCCTGGCACGAGCTTGAAGCTGTCGCCATTGGTCAGCAGCTTGGCCTGCGTCTCGGTGCGCGAGCGGCGAAGCGAATCCGCCTGCGCCTTACCGCGCCCCTCGGCAACCGCCTCGGCGAAGTTCGCGAACAGGACCGTGAACCAAAGCCAGAGGATGATCTGGAAGGAAAAGCCGAGATCGCCTGCGCCGGTTAGGACGTCCTTGAGAAACAGGATCGTCGTCAGGACCGAGACGACGGCGACGACGAACATCACCGGGTTCCTGGCCAGCGTGCGCGGATCGAGTTTCTTGAGTGCGCCCCCAAACGCGGGAACGAGGATGCGAGTATCGAAGATGCTCGCGGACTTAGACTGGCTCATGAGAGACTCCAGCGTTGATGTTCTCGAAGTCGTTTCCGGCGTGCTTGCCCCCGGCGAAGGACTGGGTCAGCAGACAGGCGACGAGCACGATCGCCAGCATCACCAGCGTCATGCCGAGGATGATGTCCGATGCGCGAAGAGGCCTTGCGCCTTTCCAAGCTCGGACAGAGGATTGGGGAAAGTGCGATTGTCGCCGAGCCGGCTCCCGATCGCGCATCACCTATTTCATCGCAACGGGCGGCCGGCAGATCAGAACCGCTCGGGTCGCAACAGTGCGTAAATGAGGTAGGCTGTGATGAACAACGTCACTAGGCCACCAAGCACATAGTCAATTATCATTGCACACCTATTCTTCCCAAGGGCGTCGCCAGGCGACATTACTGATGTTGGCGGGAATATGGCGCCAAAGCGCATAAAGGTTCGAGAGAGTCGGAGAGGCGAAGAAATAAAAATCTCATATAGATTTGGCAGTGTGGATCGGTGCGCACCCGAAGAGACGTTAGTACTTTAAGTGGAACCGCTGCGGGACAGGCGTGTGAATTTGCCGGCATGCCCACGTTGACTGCCAACGGCGCGGCTGAAGTCACCGGAGTAGGTATTGCTTCGTCCCACCAAGTAGCATCACAGCGACAACCCCCGTTGCCGCCCAAGCTGCCATGACACCGAACCGCCCTGCATCACGCCCATGACCTCGCGGCCGAGTTGCCGGTCGATAACGGGTCGCCAGGGGACCAGGGTGAATTCATACGCCTTCTCGACCACGGCGAACTTGCCGCTCGACAATTGCACGGAGCCCGTGAACTTACCGCTGATGCTCTCGCCCTCGGCCGCTGCCCGGAACGGCAGGCCCTTGCTCGTTGCCAGTTCCGTGCCGACGCGGGCAACCTCCCGCTCGCGCAGCGTGGCGAGGAGATTGCCCCGATAGAAGATGCGCCCTTCGCGCTGGCGGGTGGCGTCGCCCCGTTCGACATGATGCTCGCGGCGCTGGTCTATGGCCTCTCGCACCTGCTGGCCGAAGCCGGCCGGCGCGAGATCCGATGCGTCGCCCGAAACAAGCCGCCGGTCGAGCCAGGTCGCGCCGTCCGAACCGATCTGCTGGTCCAGATCGAAGCTCGAAAGAATGCGGATACTAGCCTGGCGGTTGCGGCTCGCGTCGTAGCCGACCGCGCGGCTCTCGAAGTTGTCGGGAATGCGCCACTGGTCGGCGTCGACCCGCTCGACGATCCCGGCGCGGCGCAGCGCCTCCAGCCGACGCACATGGGCATCGACATAGCCTTCGTAATCGCCGCCCGGAACACGACCCTCGAACTTCGCCTGCTCCCGATGACGGCTCGGCCGATAGATGCCGTCCTCGGCGATGGCGGCAATGACGCGGTCAGACGGACGGCTGGCAGTGTCGGCCGGGCCGATCTCGAGGACGCTGCCGATCCGGGCATCCTCGACGCGGGCCGGGTCGATGCCGGAAATATGATGCGTGCGCCCGTCGATCCCGTCCACAATTACGGTCAGGTTCTCGCCCAACTCGTCGGACAGATATTTGTCCACGACGCGGCCAGCGATGGGCGTCTCGGGCACTGCATCGTGGATTTGGAAAGTCATGGGATCGCGCTCCAGGCCATCGGCCTTCAGCGCCTTGTGCATGGAGCCAATGATGTCGCCGCGCTCGCCCAGCTCGCGCAGGGCCGGTTCCATCCGCTCGTTCAATTCCCAGACGCCGGGTGCGTGCTCGGTGGCCAACCCCATCTTCTCCAGCTTGGCGAGACGACGCAGGCGC
The DNA here is from genome assembly GCF_001050155.1 of Nitratireductor soli. Classification (GTDB taxonomy): domain Bacteria; phylum Pseudomonadota; class Alphaproteobacteria; order Rhizobiales; family Rhizobiaceae; genus Nitratireductor; species Nitratireductor soli. Next base: position 81,085 of record NZ_LFVY01000002.1, on the reverse strand, counting down.
AGCGTGCGGTTGAACTGCCGCCTCGGTTCGGCGGGCCCATGGCGCAGATCGAGGAAGCGGCCATCAGCTTCCTCGGTCATCGCCCGATCGATGCGGCTGAAACGGTCCTGATCGATCTCGGTCGACAGCTTGCGGGTCTGCTCGATCTCGGTGACGGGGCCGAGTTCGAGGCTTGCAAGCTCGCTGGCACGCTCGCGCAACCCGTTGGCGAGATAGTCGCCGTTGATGACCAGATCCCGGCCCGTATCGTCACGGCCGTTGACGATGACATGCACATGGGGATGGCCGGTGTTGTAGTGGTTGACGGCCACCCAATCGAGCTTGGTTCCAAGGTCGGCCTCCACCTGACGCATGAAATCGCGCGTGTATGCCGTGAGGTCCGACAGGTCCGCGCCATCCTCCGGCGAGACGATGAACCGAAACTGATGCCGATCCTCCTTCCCGCGTTCAAGGAAGGCGTCGCCGTCGGCGCGATCCTCATGCGCAGAATAGAGCTGGCCGCGCTCGCCATCGCGCGCCGTGCCGTCGCGCTGGACGTAGCGCAGATGCGCGCGGGCACGACCGTCCTTCCACGCCGCACGGACGCTGCGCTGCTTGACGACCACGCGACGGCTGACCGGCTGTCGATGATGCCAGTTGCCGGAGATGTTGCGGGCGCGGACGAAGCTCGCGCCCCGGCCGCGCTTCACGCCCTTGCCGCTGGCGACGATGGTGCGGGAGCCGCGCGCTGATGGCCGGGGAGACGACGGCGCGGTCGGCGCATGGGAGACGGCTGCCCGCTGTTGCCGGGCGATCTTCTTGGCCTGGGTGAAAAAGCTCTTGGTCTTGCTCGCCCGTGGGATGTCGGAGCGGATGCGGCCGGGCCTGGGGCGGAAGCGGTCTTCATCGTCGGCGCTCATGGGCGCGCTTCCGGGCGAAAATGCCGTGAACCGGGTGATTCGAACCTATGGTGCCGGTCAAAACCCAGCAAAGCCAAGGCGTTGCGCGACATCGCGGCACGCGAGGGTAAAAACCGGGGTGCCGCTCGCGGACCGCCTAACCAGTGTGCAGACAACAACAAATTTCGGAAGCGGCCCGACATGGTGCCGTCTTCTTTAATCTTGCCCTCCGCTTTTTTCGCCCTTTCCGCCCCTCCTGCCGGGAATCCAGCCAGGCGCAATCCTGCCTGCCTGCACACCGGAATGGATCGCGCCGAGCGCTGGAACGCCGTGCTCATGGCGTTCCTCCGTCGCTTGCGCGGCTTACGATATTGCTGTCGTCCTGCGGCTCCACGTGGGCGGGATCGCGCATTGGTGCGGCCGCGCGGGCGTCGCCGGATCGCGCATCGCGTGGCGGCGCAACGGCAGCCTGCGTGTCGGTCGCGCGCATGACGAACAGCGGCGCTTCCCGCCAATCCGGCGGCGGTGGCGGCGCTGAGGACGGTGGTCCGGATGCCGCCGCGCCGCCAAGAACTGGCGCGAGCGCGGCGACATAGGCGCGCGTTTCGGCGGGCAATGTGCGACCTGTCGCAAGATATTCCTCATAGCGGCCTGGACCGGCATTGTAGGCCGCGAGCATCGCGGCGACATCGCCGTAACGGTCGAACATCTCGCGCAGATAGGCCGCGCCGGCGAGGATATTGTCACGCGGGTCGTAGGCATCGCGGCCAAGACCATGACGAATGCGCAGCTCGGCCCAGGTGCCGGGCATGACCTGCATCAATCCCATCGCGCCGGCCGAAGAGATCGCGCGTATGTCGCCCGCACTTTCCGCGCGCAGCACAGCACGTATCCAGTGCTCGGGAATGCCGAAACGCTGTGACGCCTCCGCGATATGTCCTGCATAAGGATCGGCGGCGGCCCGATGCTCGAAGGGCGTTGACTGCGCGACGGCCATGGCCGGTCCCGTGCTGACCGACAGCGCGCCGGCCAGCAGAAGAATGGCGCCGCCGGCGACGATCCGGCCTCCGCAACGACTCCAGCCTGCCAGCGTGCTCGCTACCGTCAAGGGTGCGCGCGATGCGCCGGCCCTTGGCCGCCCTTGACCTCCGCCGCGCGCGCCGGCTGTCCGGTGGCCGAGCGGGACGAAGGGATGAGACGGCTTTTTCGCGAACAAAGGGATGAGGCTTTTGGGCGCGATCCCGACATTGAAGCGCATGGCTTCAGTTCCGCTCGCGGCGCTTGGGCGGGCGGTTCCAATTGAGGGACCAGGCTGTCTTGTCCCCGTTCTGGAACAGGTTGGCGCGGATCGGCTGCGGCAAGGCGGGATCGTCGATGAGCACCGAAACATAGTCGCCGGCCTTTTCACCGACCTCTTTCCAGCCCGCGCCGATTTCCGGGCCGTCTTCCGCGCCGTGATGGATGCGATAGTCCGGCGCGTTCTCGGCGTCCGATGGTTCGGCGGGGACGATGGTGATTTCGCGGTAGAGCGTGAGCGTATGGACGCGCCCGACGAAGCCCTCGTTGTCTGCGGTGAACTGACCGATTTGTGGCATGGCAAAGCCTCCTGTGGTTGCGGTTGGGGGTGGGATCACTGCGTTGGCGCGCGCCACTCATAGCGGCCGTCGCCTTCCTCATCGGTCCAGAGCGGGAGCGCCCGACCGATGACGGATCTGGTGGGAACGGGTCCGAAGTAGCGGCCGTCGAGGCTGTCGCGGACATCCCAGTTCATGAGGAAGAGTTCGCCGTCCGCGATCACGCGGCAGCCCTGCCAGACAGGCAGAGCGCGACCGATGCTGTCGCGGTCCAGCGCCTCGCCCATCTCCACGGCGTCGACAGTGATGGTGCGGCCGATGCGGCAAACCACCTGTCCCGGCAAGCCGAGAACACGTTTCAGGAGCGGCACGCCGCGCCCGACATAGCCGCGCTCGACCATGAAGCGGGCGAGTGGTTCTGGCGGCATGACGGCGACCAGCTCGGGCACCTCGATCCGGTCGGCCGGCTCGACGGTGTAAAAGCCGACCGGCGCGCTCGCCGTCGCATTCCAGATGAGTCTGGTCGGCGTCTCGACGGCGCTCGCGGCGGCGATTCCGATGACGGCCAGTGCGGTCAACGCGAGGGTGCGGCGGCGCGTCATGGATCTAGCCTCTGGCGGCGCAGCCAGGCGGCGTGTCGCTCTGGGGTGTAGGCGAACGCCTCCAGACCGGCGCTCAGCCGGTTGTGGACGTGCCGCCAGTGATCCGGCGATATCTCGGCCGGGTCGAGACCGAGTGTTTCCACGGCGTCGATGGCGGCAAGCGCGCGCTGAACCTTCGGCCAGCTATCGAGACGCAGCAGGATGTCGCCGCCGGGGCGCACGAAGGGCAGCGTCTGGAACGGCTCGCCGCGACGAACTGCGCGCACGATGTCCATGCGCGAGATGACCGTGCCGAAGTCGTTTGCCGCCCAGCGGACGAAGGCGAAGACGCTGTTCGGTGCGAAGCCGACGATGCTGCGCCGGCGATCAAGTATCTTCTCGTAGCTTTTGCGGCCGAACCGTATCCAGTGCTCGATCTTGCGCTTCTCGAAGGTCAGCTCGACCAATGTGATGCCGGGCGCCGGTCCGTCCGTCAGCGGACGGCCGTGCGCACGGCGGGCTGGTTTCATGGTCATGAGAGACCTCCCGGCTCATCATCTGAAGGGAGGCGAGAGGCGAGTTGGGTGGCGGAGAGTGCTGTGCCGATCTGGCCGAAAGGCGCATCGCGGCGATTGTGCGATGCGGGTGCTCTGTCGGCCGGTTCGCGGCCCAAAGCGGTGTTTTCCACACCGCGCGGGCGCTCTACAAGGTTAGATTCTTGGTTAGACTCTAAGTTAAGGGCGAGATTCCGACTGTGTTTTTCGTCGCTTAAGCCCTGTTTCGGTTCCCGATAGCACGAGGGTCGGGTTCCTGATGGCACGATGCTACGGGTTCCCGATAGCACGAAGCCGTTCACAGCTTTTCCACAGGGCGGCGAGGGCTCGAACGCGAGCAGCGCGCGGCCGCCGATTTCGATCTCCAGGAAGAGCTGGTAGCCCGGCAGCGGCTGACGGCGGATGATGTCACGCAGTTCGAAGGCGAAGCGCTTGAAGGGCGAGAGAGAGCCGGATTTGCGATGAAGGTGGCGCAGATCGAAGCGCCAGCCGTGGCGCTGCTTCCCGCCATGCTTGCGCACCAGGCGATAGAGCCAACGTTCGAGCCCGCCGGTCAGGTCGAAATAACTCCGGTCGATGGTGAGCACGAGCGCGTCATCGAGCACTGCGCTGTAGAACCAGTCCGGCACGATCAACTCGATCCCCGCGGGTCTGCCGCGATGATCGGTGCGCTCCCGCCATTCGTTGATCCAGGAGAAGCGGTGACGGCGGCCCTCGGTGGGCTGACGGATCGACGTGGAGACGGTCGTTGACTGGAGGCGGTCGAGTGCGGCTTTCAAGCGCCGATAGTCGCGCGATCCGACGCCGCGCTGAATGAAGGTCAGAATCTCGTACGGCGTCGTCGCCATCAGGCGCGACGTTGTGAACCCGCCATCACGCGCCTCGATGATCTGGCTCGCGGCCCAGATCAGGATGTCGGCATCCCAGATCGTCGCCATGCCGTGATCGGGCACGGCCTCGACGCGGATCGAGACGCCACCGGCGAGGAAGTCGATCGGCGCGGTCCGATGAGATTTGGAAAGGGAGAAGAACGGATAGGCCATGAGATCCTGCGCATCGCGGGGCGCGAAATCGCCTGGAATCGCGCGGAACAGATCGAGCTGTCCGCGCTCCGAAATGGGGCGGTTGCGCGCTGACATAAGGGAGTTGTCTCGCGGTCAGCGCGCGCGCCGGGCAACCGGCGCGGGCTGATGCCGCTTTGCCGGCAGGACGCTGCTGCGCGGATCGGAGGTGGAGGTGACGGCGCCGCTGTCGGCCCAGGCCGTGAGGTCATCGACCGCATAGACGACGCGGCCGCCGAGCTTGCGATAGGCGGGACCGGTTCCGTAGGTGCGGTGCTTTTCGAGGGTGCGGGAGGAAAGACCCAGGAAGACTGCTGCTTCCTTGGTGCGCAAGTAGCGTGGCGGGAGTGCGGCGAGATCGGGTCGCATGGAGCGGGCCTTTCGTGGTTCCGTTGAGGCTGCCGGCAGTCGGCGGCTGACGAAGGCCACGATGGCGAAGGCGGATCGGCGAGTTGCAGTGGGAAGTTGGGGGGACCCAAAATTCCACACCGGCGCAAGGGCCGGCCCGGATTACGGTCGGCGGCGATGTCGAAGCAGCTTGCGATATCCCCCCGCGATCATGGCCCGCGCACTTGCGAGCAGGCTCATGATCGCGTGCCGCTCGGACGCCGCCTGCCATTCGTCGCGGGTCAGCTTGCCGGTGCGAAAAATGACCTCGGCGATTTCCTGCTGGGTCGCGCCATCGCGGCGGCCGTCGAAAGCCTGCAACATGCGCCGCGCGCGTGCCCGTTGCTGGCCCGTGAGCCTCGTATCGGGCGGCGGTTTGCGACCGTGAAGGGAGGAGAGCAGCCGCAGGATCGCCTCGACGCGGTCGAAGCCGTCGAGCCCGAGCGGCACCAGGGCGACGAGAGGCGCGCCGGTCATCGCGCCTCCCGGGAGAACGAGATGAACGTGCTGGCCGTGCTCGAGAGGATGCAGGAGGTGGTTTGCTTCCGGCGCGATCCGTTCGTGTTCGTGGACAAGAACGTCTCCCGGAGATGCACCGGCAGACAGGACCGGTGGCGCCGGCGCCAGGATGACTGCGCCGGTGTCGTCCTGGGGAAGCCAGAAGACCGGGGTTTCAGTGGCGTTGAACCTTGGCGCGACGGCGAAATCGCAATCCCCACCACGTGCTCGCCTGCTCGATCATTTCCGGGGTCTGGGGCCGGACCGTGCGCAGCGCATCAAAATTGCGCTGGTAGTCCTCGTTGCGCCGCAGCCATTCCCAGCCGACATCCGGCGCCGTCAGATGATCCAGATAGTCATAGGTCGATGACGAACGCCACCGGGTTGTATCGGGAGACATCACTGCCCTCCAGCCTCATTACTCGGGTACGTGATTGAGGCGGAAAGATTTGCCGGGTGGGGCAAAGGGTGGAAGCCGCGTTGCCGGCAATAGGTGTTGCGACCGATGCAACACCCAACGTCAGTGGCGCTGGCCTTCCCGGACCAGCAGGCGGTAGCCATGGGTGGTCATCCAGCGGGCGCGGGCAAGATGACGGTCATGGACTTGACGGGCGCGTTCGGGCTCATGCTCGGGGTCGAGACCGAACAGGACAGATACCGCCTCGCGCCAGTCCGCGCCGTCGGATGCCGCGTCGAGCAGGCGCAGATAGAGCTTCATATGCGCACGGTCATAATCCGTGAGCATCGCACAGTCCGGCGGTTCGTCGAGAAAATCGACCTGAGTCATGAGGCCCTCTTCGCGACCTTCTTATTCAAGTTGGGGGCATTTGTTAACCACGCCGCGATTGCACACACCTTGCCGACAAGCGGCATCGAGCCTTGAGGCTCACAAAGGCGCGCGGGACCGGCGGTGTTTTTCATCGACCAGCAGCACTCCGATACCCTGGTCGGAATCAAGGAAGATCACGCCGTTGCTCTCGAAAGCCCTGCGGACCTGATCGCATGTCGTCTCATACACCCTGAGTCCGCTGTCGGATTCGAGGCGCTTCAGCGCGGTCAGCGATACCAGGGCCTTTTCAGCGAGCGTCTCCTGAGTCCAACCAAGCAGCGCGCGTGCGGCCCGCGATTGTCGGGCGGTGATCATGCATGATCACCTCCCATCTGGACCTACGTACACGCCAGAACTACGGCTATAATAGTCGTTCTACAAATAGACGGCCAGCCATAAAACACTGCACCGGCGCTCTTCAGGAGTTCGGCGCTGTGACTGATTCGGTCGCTTCCCACGCGATTGGCCCCGCCCGAAAGTTCCGGGCGGGGCATCGTCGCGGCGCCTCACTCGCCGTTGCGGCGGGTGGGGCGGGACCAGATGAGGCTGAAACCCTCGCCGTCCTCGTCGTCGAAGAGGTTGGCGTAGATCGGGGCGGTGAAGCTCGGATCGTCGAGCTTGAGGCCCAGGTAATCGCGACCCTCGTTGGACTGCTTGGACCAGGCTGCACCGATCTCGACACGGCCGACGAAGACGCGGTGGCTGGGGGCGTTCTCGCCAGTGGCCCGGGTCTCGGGGACGATGCGGACGTTCTTGGCCTGCACGTTGAGGGTGACGATTTCGCCGGCGAATTCGTTGTTGCCGGACTTCTTGAAGGTGCCGATGGTCGCCATGTCAGTTCTCCTTGATCTGAAGCTTCGAGCCCGCACCATGCGGCCTCGATGGCGATCGGACGGCCGGGGGCGATCGACGGCGCACCCCGAAGGGGCTCCGACAGCAAAGGAGGAACTTTCTTGTTCCGCGCGGAATGACGGCGTAGCCGGCAGGGGAAGAAAGTTTCAACGCCGCTGTTGCGCCGTAGGCGATCGAGGCGTCAGCCGTCCTTCGGCCAGATCAGGCCATTGGAGAGGCCGCGCCGGTGCGCTCGATCCGGCTGCCATCACATGGAGAACGCGGCGTGCCACCGCAACCGCCAGAAGCCGGCCACGGCGTTCATCGCGCAGGTTCCCATCACGGCCAGGCAGGCCCGTCGCTTCCTCCGACACGGCGGCGACCTACAACCCGCATCCAACCCCGTTGCCGGGTTGCCGAGATTGGAGTTCACAGGTTTCAGGCACCACGAGGAGAGGATGTCCGGTGCCTCATATGCCGCAAGCCGGGCGCCGCTCTATCACCGTCCAGTGCGATGACGAGAATGGCGCCCGCCGGCCGCCTTGGTGTGCCCCTCGTATCAACGGGGCTCAGGCCGCGGCGATGCCCTGTCCGGAACTTTCGGGCGCGGCCATCGCCGTTACGCGAACGAACGCCGTGATGCCGACCACGACCGCGCCGATTACGCCGAAGACGAACTGCCAGGTTTCCGACGGCATGGTGTGCTTCACGATCCCGTAGGTTGCGTAAAAGCCGGCAAGAGCTGCCGGAGCGACGAAGGCGAGCGCGACAAGCAGCCGCAACAATGGCGAACGAAGGATGGCGAGTAGGTACTGACCGACGCCGAAGGTGACGCCGGCGGAGAAAGCGCCGATGAGGAAGGCAGGGAAGATGCCTGCGCCGGTCTCATGAGACCAGAAGCCGACAGTCACGCCGACGAAGAACGGCAGCGCGAATACCGCGAGGGTGAAAAGCAGCCAGCAGAGCAGACCAATGACTGCAAACGATCCGAGGATTCCAAGAACGATCATGGTGGTGGTCTCCTTAAGAATGGGTCTGACGGTTGCGCCATCCACCACCACCGCGGCGCAATCGTCATCATAGCCGAAACCGGCCTGTTGCGGGAGCGGAAATCGGGTCGATCTCCGCCCGCGACGGCCGCTCGCCTCCGGTCAGGAGGCGAAGGGATCGATTTCGCCAAGGATGGCATCGTCGTCACCGTCATATTCGGTGGCGGGCATGGCCGAGACGGTGCCGTCACCGGCGCGGAAGATGACGATCACGGTCATCAGGGTGGCGGCGAGGCTGAAGGCGAAGGCGTGGGCTTGATCGAGGGACATCGTTCCGGCTCCTGTCTTGGAGGCGGGGGCAATCCCCCGCGCGACAGGCGCCCGATGTGTCCGGCTGAAGGCCGCAATCACCGCGGAGGCGAAGCCTCAAGGCCGCACGCTTGCGTAGCGGACCCTCCACGGGTTGATGGCGTCAGGCCATCGGCCGGACCAAGGATCAGCGCATTGGACGCGGGGGTGTGCTCTGCTGGGGGCAGGTCGACGTCATTGAGCAATGTGCGGATTGCCACGCCCCAGTTTTGGAGCTGTGATCGGTTTATGGTGAACTGCAGCAGCTTTCGACCCACTGCGGTCATTCAAGTGATCGGCGAACTCTTCTAAAAACGGATATGATCAATCTAGCGCGGCACCCACCGACCAAGTGTGGCGAGAAATCAGCCGATTTCGTCTGACGAACTGTAATGGATCGTCGGAAGATTGCCAGCAAGTCGCCAGCAGGTCATCTTGCCGCTTCATGCTTTGAGGGGGCATCGATGAACGAAACTCCGGACGGCTCAAACAACCCACGGCTACGCCGCAACGCTCACATGCCTGGCTCGTCGGTGCCGGCCATCCGGCATCGGCTCGTCACGACCGCCGGACTGTCGGATCAGAAGCTTGCGTCGATCGGCGCCATCGCAGTGTTGGCATCGCATGCAGAGCATTTCGCAGAGCGATCGATCTGGGCCCTCGATGGCGTAGAGGTCAAAGGTGTCAGGCCCCGGACGGATGCTCGGCCCATCGGCGAGCTCATCAGGATGCTGCGCCAACATGTGCCGACAGTGAAGAAACCGGGATTGGCTTCGCTGATCCAGAAATGGTGCGATGCGGCCGAGCTTTGCTTCAGCTGCCGGAACAGCATCGTACACGGCACGACGGCATACATGGACGACGAATGGACAATCTTCGGCCGCAACAACCCAACAGAGGGCGTCAAGCGGAAGAAGGACCCATCCGACTTCCGTGCGTCGCCGCACACATTGGCGATGCTTGAGGAGGCCTTCGGCTACCTGCTCAACGTAATACACTTCATCTGGACGGCTGCCACTGCGCTCGTGCCGATCGGCGATACCTCTGAGCTGATGCGGCTGCTGGGGCGTGCGTGGTCGACAGGTGCCGAACTCGACGACCTTGCAGCTGCTGTGAACCATGAGAAGTATTAGGTGCTTGGTCCCATCCTTGCACTTTATTGGGCGCTGGCGCGCATCCAAGTCAGGTGTTGGCTGATAGGGCTATTTTGGCTGGGTTTTCCCGAAAGCCGACAGTCTGAAAACCACCCAAGAGTCGCTGATACCACGCAAGACGATGACGGCGCTCACGCGCCGCCGAACTTCCAGACCGGGATGCCCATCTTGCGGGCCTTGTCGGCGAGGTTCTCCTGAATGCCGGTGCCGGGCAAAACGATCACCCCGATCGGCATGACGGCCAGCATGGCATCGTTGCGCTTGAAGGGTGCGGCCTTGGCGTGTTTCGCCCAGTCGGGCTTGAAGGCGACCTGCGGCACCTTGCGCGTGTCGGCCCAGCGGGCGGCGATCTTCTCGGCGCCTTTGGGCGAGCCGCCATGCAGCAGCACCATGTCGGGGTGCTTGGCGTGGACCTGGTCGAGCTTGGCCCAGATCAGCCTGTGGTCGGCGGTGTCGCCGCCCGAAAGGGCGATCTTCGGACCGGCGGGCACGAGCACCTCGGTCTCGGCCCGGCGCTTGGCGGCAAGGAAGTCGCGGCTGTCGATCATGGCGGCGGTGAGGTGACGATGGTTGACGCGGGATCCGGTCCGCGGCGACCAGGGTGATCCGGTGGCGCGCAGATAGCGGTCGGCGGCGCTCTCGCGGAAGAATTCCAGGCTGTCGCGCCGCTCGATCAGTGACTGCCCGATCTCGATCAGGCGTTCGAGCTGCACCGATTTGACCTCGGAGCCGTCCTGTTCGCGCTGGAGGCGTTTTTGTGCCTGCTCGTTATCGTCCAGCTTGCGTTCGACGCGCTCGACGGCGCGGTGGAACATGTTGACGCTCGACCAGAGCAGTTCGTCGAGGTCGAAGTCGAGGCAGGTGTCGGCCATGGTGGCGATGAGCGCGTCGAAGATGTCGGCGACGGCGCCTTCGATGATGCGATCGTCAGGGGCTGGTCGCGGATCGGGCTCGCCCTCGGCGGGACGCCAGCCATGGAGCTGAAGCTCTTCGAGAACGCGGTCGGTCGGGGATGCGCTGTGGTGCGGTTCAAACTCGTCATGCTCGCTCATGGGATGCTCCGTCGGTAGGACCGCGACCCTCGCGGCCTTCATGGCGACGAAGCCCGCGGGCGGGCCGGGGCTGCACCCGGAGCGAAAGCGCAGGGCTTGATGGCTAAGGCCGATTATTTTGCTTCGCGATGGAAAGCGCTCCCTCGAGGAGCGCGCCGGAAAATAGTCGGCCGCCGCCATTGCCGGCCCGGCCCGTTTGTGGGCCGATCGCCCTCTCGAAGGCCGAGGCGTGGTCCCCGTCCGACGGCTGGCGCATCCGGGCTGGCATGGCGTCACCGCACCGCCCTGCATCTCTCTTCCGGCTATGCCGCGAGCGATAGGAAGCGGGCGACGTCCTCGGGTGCGAGCTGCGGGCGCAGTCCTACCCTGAGTGCGTCCACCCCGAGATGGCGGAGATCCTCGTTGAGATCGCCCATCGCCGGCGAGAGCACGATCGCCTCGATCCTAGCCGCGCTCGCCCGGTCGATCAGGCTGTCCCGCGCGCCGTCGCCGGCCGGGTCGTTGTCGCGGACGATGTAGAGCCGGCGCAGGCTCAATGGAAACTGGATGGCGGCGAGATGGGCGGCGGAGAGTGCGGGCGCAACAGCGAGGTCGGGCAGAACCTGCCGCAGCGACAGCATGGTTTCGATGCCCTCGCCGGCGGCCATGACGGTTCCCGGCACTCCGATGCGGACGGCGTGACCGAGCAGATCGCCCATCGCCTTGCGCTGTATGTCGATCGGCGCCTTGCCGGAGCCGTCGGGGGCGAGCCAGGTGCGGTGCGCACCGGTGATTTTGCCATCGAGGCCGGTGACGGCGGCGATCATGGCCGGCCAGGTCTCGGTCGGACTGTGCTCGTCGGGCCGATAATAGCAGCGCGGATGGAAGCGCAGGCTTCCGGTTCCGTGCAAAGCCGTAATGCCGCGTTGGCGCAGATATTTCTCCACCAGCGTGCCCGCGATCGGCTGCGACATGGCGAACAGCCGCCGCGCCGCTTCGGCCGAGCCTGTGGGTGCCGGTGTGCTGACGCGTTTCGTCGCCTGCGATTCCGGTTCGGGATGCGGCAGGCTGAGAAAGCGTCGGGCTTCCGCGACCACATCGGCGAAGTCGAGCAATCCGCAATTCTCGCGGATGACGTCGAGCAGATCGCCATGTTCGCCAGTGGCGGCGTCCGTCCATTTGCCGGCCGGACCCTTGGGCGAATCCTTGAGCCGCACGAACATCGATCGGCCGGGCGCGTTGCGGGCATCGCCGACCTGCCAATAATTGCCCTGACGGTGGCCGGCGTCGAGGTAATGGCGGCACACCGCTTCGGCCTGCCGGCCGAGGCGGTGCGCTAGATCGGAGGCGTCGAGGCGGGTCATTACGCGGCCTCCCGCTCGGAAATCCGCGCGAGCGGATAGGTATCCAGCAGCTTGGTGAGAATGGCAGGGCCGGAAGAGTCGATCGGAACGAAGAAGCGGAGCTTCCACGAGATGATCTCGGTGAACAGCCCATGGGCGCGCAGGCGATCCCGCATGGCGTCGGTGAAGCCGGTCAGTTCGATGCGGTTCGCGCCCATGACGCGGACGCGGCGAAGCTGAAGCCCTTCGGCCAGGTCGAGAATTGTCCGCCCCTCGATCAGCGCGGCATAGGCGTCGTCAGGAGCGAGGCTAGCCGTGCCGGTCGATGCGGCGTTTGCCGCCCAGGCCGGTGACACGCGGCGGCCGATGATGCGCTCGCCGTCATCGGTCTGGAGCCTATAGACGCGCGTGGATTCGTTGGGCAGGCGCTTCCACACCGGCAGGAGCAGGCCGGCGACGATGTGGAGCGTGCTGTTTTCGTATTCCGGCACATCGTCGAGTTCACGGTTCCAGGCCGCCGCGAAGGCATTACGGTCGGCTTGCCGCCAATGGCTGCCGGCCATCGTCCTGAGGGAAGCATGATGGTGCTCCATCGGCCGGATGAGGCGGACGCGTCGTTCGATCTTGCCATCGTCGAGCATCAGCGACGGGGCCGGAAGCTGGACGGCGGCACGGCCGGATTTGCTGTTCACCAGCAGCTTGCCGATATCGGAATCGGCATGCGCCAGCGCGTCGGCCGACGGCAGGGGCCGGTTTCGCCGTTTCTCGGAGATGGTGAGCAGGCGGGTTTCCGCGCCGCTCGCCGGGTGGGTGTAGATGGTCTTGCGGTCGGTAACGACGAAGCTCTCGGCGGTCAGCGTTTCGAGGCCAACATCATAGACGCCGCTGGCGATAGCCCCCTGCACACGGGCGTCGAGCAGTTGCTCGAAGGCGGTGAACAGGATGCCCTGAAGTTCGATGGTGAGCGCCAGCAGCCGGTTGAGGAAGGTGGTGATCGGCGGCAGATCGTCCTTGATGCCGTTGGAGTCCATCAGCTTGAGGCCGGTGGCGCTTTCGAAGCGTTCGAGCGAACAGCCTTGGACCTTGCCGCGCACGATCAACAGATAGAGCTGGCGCAGGGCGTCGCGGGCGTAAGGGCTTTCCAGATTGTCCTCGGGGCGGAACAGGCCCTGGCCGCCGGTCTGGCGCTGCCCGCGCGTGATCGCGCCGAGCGTGTCGAGCCGCCGGGCGATGGTCGAGAGGAACCGCTTTTCAGCCTTCACATCCGTGGCGATCGGCCGGAACAGTGGTGGTTGCGCCTGGTTGGTGCGGTTGGTGCGGCCGAGGCCCTGAATGGCGGTATCGGCTTTCCAGCCCGGTTCGAGCAGGTAATGGACGCGCAGCCGCTGGTTCCTGGCGGAAGGATCAGCATGGTAGCTGCGCCCCGTGCCGCCCGCGTCCGAGAAGACCAGGATGCGCTTCTGGTCATCCATGAAAGCGGCGGTTTCCGCGAGATTGGCGGACGGCGCGCGGTTCTCGACCGCCAGCCGATCACCTTTGCGCACGATACGGCGCGAGCGGCCGGTCACCTCGGCCACCAGATCGGTGCCGAAACGCTGCACGATCTGGTCGAGCGCGCCGGGAACCGGCGGCAATGACCCGAGATGTTCGATCAGTTCGTCGCGCCGGGCGACGGCTTCGCGGCTTTCGACCGGCTGGCCATCCCGATAGACCGGCCGTGATGACAGATTGCCTTCGCCGTCGGTGAAGGGCTCGTAGAGCTGGGTCGGGAAGGAATGCTGTAAATAGGAGCCGACATATTCCCGCGGCGTCACGTCCACGCAGATGTCGTTCCACTCCTCGGTGGGAATTTCGGCAAGGCGCCGATCCATCAACGCCTCGCCCGTCGAGACGATCTGGATGACTGCGGCATGGCCTTCCTCAAGATCGCGCTCGATCGAGCGGATCAGGGTCGGCGTCTTCATCGAGGTCAGGAGGTGCCCGAAGAAGCGCTGCTTTGTGCTCTCGAAGGCCGAGCGCGCGGCGGATTTGGCTTGCCGGTTCAGCGTGCCTTCGTTGCCGATGATATTCGCGGCCTCCATCGCCGCGTCGAGGTTGTTGTGGATGATCTGGAAGGCCCCGGCATAGGCATCGTAGATCCGGCGCTGTTCTTCGGTGAGCCGATGCTCGACCACCTCATATTCCACGCCGTCATAGGAGAGCGACCGGGCGGTGTAGAGGCCGAGTGAGCGCAGGTCACGCGCCAGGACTTCCATCGCCGCGACGCCGCCATCCTCGATGGCTTCGATGAACTGGGCGCGGGTGGCGAAGGGGAAATCCTCGCCGCCCCAGAGGCCGAGCCGCTGGGCGTAGGCGAGATTGTGCACATTGGTGGCGCCGGTCGCCGAGACATAGACCACACGAGCCTCGGGAAGCGCATGTTGCAGACGCAGGCCGGCGCGCCCCTGCTGCGAGGGGGCGACGTCGCCGCGATCGCTCTTGCCGCCGCCGGCGTTCTGCATGGCATGGCTCTCGTCGAAAATGATCACGCCGTCAAAGTCTGAGCCCAGCCATTCGACGATCTGGCGAACGCGCGAAACCTTCTCGCCGCGGTCGTCGGAGCGCAGCGTGGCATAGGTCGTAAACAGGATGCCTTCGGTCAGCGTGATGGGCTTGCCTTGCGGGAAGCGCGACAAGGGCGTCACCAGCAGACGTTCCATGCCGAGCGCGGACCAGTCGCGCTGGGCGTCCTCGATCAGCTTGTCGGATTTGCTGATCCAGACGGCCCTGCGCCGGCCGCGCAGCCAGTTGTCGAGGATGATGCCGGCCGACTGGCGGCCCTTTCCCGCGCCGGTGCCGTCGCCGAGCATGAAGCCGCGCCGGAAGCGGACGGCATCGGCGGTGTCGGCGGGAGCCGCCTGGACGAGATCGAAGGTCTCATCGACCGTCCACGATCCGGCGAGATAATCGGAATGCGCCTCGCCGGCATAGATCACCGTCTCGAGCTGGGCGTCGGACAGCACCGAGCGGATGTTCGCCGGCAGCAACGGGCGATAGCTCGGCCTGGGCGGCGCGACGCTCGCCATCGCGGCCGACTGGACCAGTCTGGTCGGATGCGCCAGAGAGCCGGGAATGCGGATCGACTGCAATCCGTACTCCTCATAGATGGCGTCGGTCAGACGCGTACCGTCCGGCGGCGTCCAGTCCACAGTCTCATAGGCGAGGTCCACGCCCTCGGGATCGGCGGCGACGGATGCGGCGAGACGCGCAGCGGCCGGGCGCGCGAGATAACCGCGAACGGATTTCGGCACGACACGTGGAGCCGCTGCAGCAGGTTTCGGCAACGAGATCGACAGGCGCGGCGGCACCTGCGCCTCGATCCAGTCGAGCAGCGTGGCGACATCGGGCGCGGTGCCGGGAGATGCGGGAAACACGGCCGGATCGTCGGCGGGCGTCTTGTCGATGACGGTGAGCCGCGTCGGGAATGTCGTGCCGTGCCGGGCATAGACCGAGCCGTCGATCGCGGCGGTGAAGACGACACGGCCGCGTTCAGCCAAGCGGACGAAGGCGTCCCGCCAGTCCGCTGCATCGGGCGCGAAACCTGCGCCGGTGATGGTGACAAGCCGCCCACCGGGAGCAAGGCGGGCCAGCGCCGAGGCGACGTGGCGGTAGCAGGCATCGGCCATCCGGCCCGACACGTTCGCCATTGCCGAGAATGGCGGGTTCATCAGCACCACGCTCGGGATTGCCGCGCGGTCCAGATGATCGTCGATCTGGGCGGCGTCGAAGCGGGTGACGTCAATGGCCGGAAAGAGAGAGGCGAGCAGATTGGCGCGGGTCTCGGCCAGTTCATTGAGCAGGAGCGCGCCACCGGCGATTTCGGCGAGGACCGCGAGCAGGCCCGTGCCGGCCGAAGGCTCCAGTACGATGTCGCTTGCAGTGATACCGGCGGCGGTGACGGCGGCGAGACCGAGCGGGGTCGGCGTGGAAAACTGCTGGAACGCCTGGCTCTCCTCGGAGCGGCGCGTATGCGTCGGCAGGAGGTCCGCGATCCTTGTGATGGCGGAAAGCCGAGCGGCAGGAGATGCGGCTTTACGGAAAAGCGCCTTTCCGTATTTGCGCAGGAACAGCACGGTCGCCGCCTCGCAGGCGTCATAGGCGGTCTTCCAGTCCCAGGCGCCGGAAGCGTCTGAAGCGCCGAAGGCGGTTTCCATCGCGGTGCGCAACGTGGCAGCGTCGATGCGCTGGCCGCGTTCGAACTGGGGGAGAAGCTGGCGGGCCGCCGCTGGGAGGGCGACTGAAGGGTCGAAGGCGGGAACGGACGAAAGCGGCGCGGCCTGCGCCGCCGCGCCCGGGAAAGCATTCTGCATGGGAAGTGCCTCGGGAGAGCGGGAACGGGACGAACCCGCTGGCGCTCTCTCTAGACCGCACGGGCTCAAACCCGTCCCGGCCCACCTCTCACTCGAACCGCCCCGAAGGGTCCTCTATCGGATCAAATGGGCGCAGCCGCGCTTTCGCAGAAAGGCCTGCATCGCTTCCGAAATCGGTGGTTCGACATCGAACACCCCGAAGCGCTGCCGAAAGCGATCCCATTGTCGGTCGAGATGCCCTTTTCGGCGTGCGCTTGGGCAAAGCCAGATCCAGTCGAGTCGCCAGGGTCTCTCGCCTGGGTGGCTCTGTGGCCGGAAGGAACATGCGCCGATGATGCGTCCATCATCATCGGAGAACAGAAATCCGACAGCGTCGGGGTCGTGACCGGCATCAAGAGCCCATTGCGGAAAGTCGTATCCGAGCTCGCGTTTGAACTCGAGCGCTCGATCATACACTTCCTGGCGCTTCCATTTCGGCGAAGCCGCGTCAACCCATGCGGCATCCAAATCCCGCTCCAGCGCCTGCATGAAACGCCTATGGGGCCGAGGCTCGATGATCGAGAAGCGCTTGCGGTGGAATGACCGATGCGACTGCTCGTCGGTGCGGGATCCTTTGACATAGGTCATGCCGCAATCGGGGCATTCGACAGCTTTGGATTCCGGGCGCTTGCGGTACTTGGGCGCACGGACCGTCAGCCATAGTGCTTGACCATCAGTATCCGCCACATACTCCACCCGATAGCCGTGAGGTGTCTTGACTCGCGTTGTTTTCCGGCCGTTCCATTCGCGATGGGGTGCGGTCAATGTGACGGGTTCCAATCGGTGGCGGTTTTCCTGGTAGAAGAGAACCGAGATTTCCTCGCCGGTCACATAGGGCGAAGTCGTCAGTCGCCCGCGGAGGCGATCGCAGAGTTCGGAGACATCGATGCGGAAGCCCAGCCTCTCCAGCCAGATGCAGAGTGCGGCCGCGTCGACGGCCGAAAGCTTCTGGAAGCCGTAGACCTCGTCATTTCGCCGTGCCGGTCGCGGAAACACCCAACGAGATGGCAGGCTCAACGCCGCTGCGAGCGACTTGAGATCAATGACCGCCGGGGGATCGAGGCGGCGATCCTGTGAAAACAGATAGTCATCCAGTTCGGTGTCCGATGCCCATCCTTCTTCCGCAATGCGTTTGCCCATCGTATTCGGCCGTCGGGACGTGACCGCCGCCGGTCTTTGCAAGGCCTGCCAAATCGCCTCTATGGTCTTGGCCTCGATCTCCATGTGCCTCCTCGCACCGCCGAACGAATCAGCGAACCGAACCTGATGGTGCCACGAGCATCGTAAATCGGTCTCGAAGTCATTGCCGGAAACGAATGCGGTCCGGCACGCACCGTGGCTTGGAGCGAGAGAAACGCAGAGAACGTCCGTGTGAGTCGAAGCGGAAGATGCTATATCTGCATGCGAACGGAACAGGAACGGTGATTCTCCGAGGGGTGGAATGGTCTCTATTCTATGGACAGAAACAAACAGGCCGTCGGAACGACACATCGTGGTGCATGTCCACCAGGACGGCATGCCCAGGATGG
Organism: Nitratireductor soli; assembly: GCF_001050155.1. Lineage (GTDB taxonomy): Bacteria > Pseudomonadota > Alphaproteobacteria > Rhizobiales > Rhizobiaceae > Nitratireductor > Nitratireductor soli. The sequence goes on along the minus strand of NZ_LFVY01000002.1, from coordinate 63,110 downwards.
ATAAGGGCTACTTCTTTGTCAGCGACGAGAAGGACTGGGGTGGATCGGGGCCGTTCGATATGCGCCTGGACGAGACGATAAAGAGGGCTGAACAGAGAGCCGGTGAGCTCGGTATCGAGACCGTTATCGTCATTCCTCGACCGTGATGGATTCTCGAAATCGCTCAATGGACATGCGCAGTGCCCGCGATCAGCACCGATCTTTTCAAAAAGAATTTCACGACGACGCCAGAATCGCTGAACTCGGCGATTCGGGCGTTCTGTCGCGATATCAGCCCGAAAGATGACCCGGTCTACGTGCCGGTCGCGCCGGACGCCGCCGCCGTGCGTTCGGAATGTTTCAACAATGTAGCGGCCAAAGTCGCAATCGAGGGTGGGACACTCGTCTATGGCTGGCTTATCTGGGAGTGGCCGCGTGTCTTCGTGGAAGCCGAACACCACGCGATTTGGGAGAAAGACGGCACGCTGGTCGACATAACGCCACCCATTAACGGAGAGCAGCGGATTCTCTTTCTTCCGGATCCGACGCAGACTTATGACTTCGCCTCGCAGAAGCGCCGGATCAACATCAAGCGAAATTCTGGAGTGTTTTTCAGTGTTGACGGTTGGATAGCTGCCGCAGACAGGTTGCAGCAGGCAATCGAGGACAACTCGACAGGCAACCAGGTTACGCTTGAGCGATCTTATCTTTCCGCCTTGGGGCGCGACATACAGAACAGCTTGGCCGCCGTGTTCGTGGACCTTGCCCGGGCGACGCGGCCGAATGACCCCTGCTTTTGTACAAGCGGCAAGAAATTCAAAAAGTGCTGCGGTCCCCTGGTTCAGCTCTATCCATGATGCCCCGCTTTCGCCGGGCATGATTGTGCTGTGGAAGCATGCCTTGGCCCGTCTGCTGGAACGACAGCCCTGCCATCTGGCGTGAAGAGTCGACGCGCGGTCGTAGACGGACGAGAGATAGTGCGGAGCGGCCGGAACCGCCCCGCCAAAACGGTCACTCGGCAGCGACGAGGTGTTCTTCTTCGTCACCGTCGGCGGCACTTTCCGCGTCATCGCCGGCGAGGAACTCCGGCAAGTCCTCATTGCCAGCCTCGGCATCGGCTTCGGCCGGCTCGTCGTCGAGATCGGCCAAGCGCAGCGGTTCGGGCAGCCAGCCTGTATCGGCCAGGAGCCGCTCGGCCTCGGTCGCCATGTCGCCCTTCTTCATGTGGTCGATAAGCTGGGCGGCCCGCTCGCCCGCGCCTTCGCGGACGGCTTCGAGAATGCGCGCCTTGGTGACGCGACCGAGATAGTTGCCGACGGTGGGCTTCCAGCCTGCCGCCACCATGTCGAGGCCCGTGGCCCGCTGGAGGCGGTCGGCCTGCGCTAGACGCACATCCAGCCCGTGCTGGCTGACACCGGTTCCGCCATAGGGGTTCGGCCGCTCGAACAGCGCGTTAACCCCGAAGCTGACGCAATGGGCGAGCAGATCGAGCCGCGAGGCGTCGTCGAGATCGGTCAGCCAGTCCCAGAGCGCCTGATCGTCGGCCGGGACGTGATCGCCCCAGCGTTCATGCCGTTCGGCAACCTCGCGGGCAGGTGCGCTGTCCTTCAACTCTTCCGATTGCGCGGAGAAGAAGACATGGCGGACGCTGGCCTCCAGGCACCCGGTCGGCGCCGTGCGCAGGAAGGTGTCGCTGACCAGCTTGTGCAGCAACATGGTCATGGCGACATTCGGGTGTTCGGCGACGGCGTTGCGCAGCGCCAGGGTGCGATGCGCGGTCAGCTCGATGACGAGACGTTCCGGTAGCGGCTTAACGCCGTCATCCTCGTCTTCCTCCGGGTCGGCGGGCTGGCCGCCGATCGTGATGACGGCGCGCTGGCCGGCGGACCCTTGGGGATGGCCGGTATTGTCACCAGACTCCGATGCGTCAGCGCCATTGGGCCCGGCCGGGCGTTCATCCTCGGGGCGCACATAGCCGCGATCCACCGACAGGGATCCATCGGCATCGATGCGGACGAACGCGCCGGCCATGGCGATATCGTCCGGATCGTAGATCGTCGGGCGCCGCTCGAAGGCGTCGAGCGCCTGTTCAATCTCCCCCAGCCGCTCGTCGATTTCATCGGGAAGCTCGTCGGCCTCACCATATTCGGATTCGAGCCGGTCGAACTCGTCGCGCAACGCCTCGCGGGTCGAGCGCTCCTCCTCGGTCAGATCGACCGTGGTGCCGAGGAGCTGCCGCAGCCCATGCTGGTGGCCATACGGGAAGCTCACAGCGACCTCGATCCATTTCCAGCCCTCGGCGGCAATGGTCTCCGCTTCGGCCTTCAGCTTCTCGGCCACCAGTTGATCGAGCAGCACCGGGTCCTGCAACCAGCCGCCATCGTCGGACTGGAAGAGATCGCGCAGCACGATGCCGCCCGCCGCCTCGTATGCTTCGACGCCGACGAAAACGGCCCGCTTGTCGGAGGCCCGCACGGCGGTTTCCGTCAGCATCCGGCGGATGGTGTAGGGCTCTTTCTGCCAGCCATCCTTGATCGCCGCCCAGACCTGTTCCTGACGATCATGGTCCTCCGAGACGGTGAAGGCCATGAGCTGTTCGAGCGTCATGCCGTCCTCGGCATAGGTTTCGAGCAGCGTCGGCGAGACCGATGCGAGACGCAGGCGCTGCTTCACGACCTTCACGTCGACGAAGAAGGCCGCGGCGATTTCCTCCTCGGTCATGCCCTTCTCGCGGATTGCCTGGAAGGCGCGGAACTGATCGAGCGGATGGAGCGGAGCGCGCTCGATATTTTCGGCCAGCGACACCTCGTCGATGAGGATATCGCCACCGGCTTCCGACACGACGCAGGGCACCGGCGCGGACTTGTTGAGGCGCTTCTGCTTCACCAGCAGTTCGAGCGCGCGGTAGCGGCGTCCGCCGGCCGGCACCTCGAACATGTCGGTCCCCTTGCCCTCGGCATCCACGATCGACCGGACGTGCAGGCTCTGGATGAGGCCGCGCCGGACGATGGATTCGGCCAGTTCCTCGACCGAGACGCCGGCCTTGACGCGCCGGACGTTGGACTGGGACAGCACCAGCTTGTTGAAGGGGATGTCGCGCGAGGACGACAGGGTGATTTTCTGAGCGGCAGTAGCCATCGGATTCATCTCCGCGACGGGCGCCGAAAGCCTCTCTCTCGGTCTGAAAACCCGTCACGAAGCGAAGCGCCGCCCTCTTCCTCTAAGAGAGCGGCGCAGCAAAACCGGATGATCGGCATTCAGGTTCTGCGATTTTCCGGATCGGCGGTTTTCCGGTCCGGCGCCCCGCCACCTGAAGAGCGGGCGAAGAGGATGCGCTCGGCCACCCGGATGCTGCCGGCCTGGCGCGCCGCCTCGGCCCAGACCGAGATCGGAAAATCCCCGGTGAAGAGGACGTCCCGCTCGATTCCGAGGCCGAGGGGCAGCCGGATCGCTTCCATCTCGCGGAGGCTCCAGCTTCCGAGTTCGGGGCAGCCGATATCGGCCAGGCCGAACATGGTGTCGCCGTCCGCGTCCAGTTCGGTCGCGAGCCAGACACCCTCGCCGACGGGATTGAAGAACTTGACCACCGGGATGTGGTCGCCATCGCGTTGACGGCCATTGGCGAGAAGCCTTGCGCGCAGTTCGTCGGTCAGGAGGATCATGCCGCAACCCTCCCGTCGTTCGCGATGGCCGCATCGCCGATCGCAGCGTCGCCGTCAGGCAGATGGGCCAGCAGCCAGTCGGCCGCCTTGCTGGCCTGCGACGCGGCACGGACGACGGCGCGGTTGTCCTCGCGCATGACCTCGAGCCAGGAACCGATGTAATCGGCATGCCGGACGGTCGGCACGATGCCGAGCGCGGCGCAGCAGAAAGCCGCCGAAATCTCGGCCACCAGCTCCTCGAAGGCGTATTTCTTCGAGCCGAAGGAACCGGAGAGGTCGCGGTTCAGCCGCTGAGGGGCGCCGCTGGCATGGGAACATTCGTGCAGGGCGGTGCGATGCCAGTTGATCGGCTCGAAGAAGGCCTGCGGCGGCGGGACCATCACATAATCCTGCGCGGGAGCGTAAAAGGCGCGGTTGCCGCCGATGCGAAAGTCGATGCAGGTGGCCGCAATCAGTGCCTCGACCCTCGGCTCGATCAGGCCGGGCTCGGGCGGCGGCGCGGCCGCCGCGATTTCTTCCAGGAGGTTCTCGCATTGCGCGGCATTGAAGACCGTGAAGCGCTTGAGGAACGGAATGGCCTGTGCTTCCTCGCCCGTCTCACGGGCGCGTCGCCTCTCGTCCTCGGGGGTGAAGCGATCGGCATAGACAACGGTCGTGCCGCGCTCGCCCTTGCGGACATTGCCGCCGAGCGCGATGGCCTGGCGGAAGGTCAGCCAACTCTGGCCCGGGAATCCGTGCTCGATCACGGCGCCCCACAGGATCAGCACATTGATCCCGGAATATTGACGGCCGGTCGCGGCATTCTTCGGCATGGCGAGGTGCGCCTTGGCCGCCGCGCTGCCCCAGGGCTGGACCCAGGGCACGCGGCCGCCCTCCAGCTCGGCCATGATCTTGTCGGTGATCTCATCATAGAGGCTCGTCCGGGCTGAGCCGGCGCGAGCGCTGCGGTCATGTCTCGTCATCGCGGTTCTCCGCGACGGGCGCCGGAGGCCTCTCCTCCAGCTTCCAACCCGTCACGGAAAACCCCTCCAAACTCTCCCTCTCAAGGGGGCGTTGCGGGGTCTCCCCGCAGAAGGGGTCGGCCGAGACTACAGGCTCGGCCGCAGGGGAAGGCTTTCCCCTCCTACCGATCTCGTCGAGAATTTCGAAGGAGCGTTCCGTGAGCAGACTGCGTTGCCGGTGCGTCCGGAAATGCGCGGGGTTCACGCCGGGATGGAGGGGGACTCAATCGTTGTCATCGCGGGGCTTGAAAGTCTGTGGGTAGCTGCGGCCGAGCAATCCAAAATCGGTCTCGCCATCACTGTGGACGCGGAGCACCGCGTCCGGACAGAGGGGAAACGCAGCGTAGAAGTCGAACATTCCCCAATCGGTATGGCACCCAAGGGAGCGGCCATAGTGCTGCGTGACGGACCTGGCCGCGTCGTAGACGTGACGCGTGACATGGAGAGGGACCGCGATCTCCAGCACACGCGCGCGACCGATGGACGACAGCTTGTCTATGGCGTCGCCCTCATGATGATTGAAGTAGACGGATTCGCCGCCCCAATGTGCGAGAAGGGAGGTGACGCCGCCGTCGTCTCGCGGGAGCGGATGCGACACCATCCAGAATTCCCGTTCCGGCCGCCGAATTCGTCGTCGTGGAACGGGCTCGAATCGAAGAAGAATTGAGCCTCCTCGGCGGCCAGATCGCCGCTGGCGACCAAGCCGGCGATCCGCTGCTGCACTGTCTCCAAGGTGGCCGGACGGATGCCTTCGGTCCGGATGATCCCGATTTCATGATCCGTCAGGCGCGTATAATGCCATGCGCGAATGGTGCGCTCGGCCATGTCGGTCGCGAGGTCTTCGACAAACGCCAGATAGTCGCCAGCATACGGATTCGAAGGGGGTGGCCCGCGCCGGTCAGATGCCTCGCGGGCGAGGAAATTGGCGCGGCTCGTCCCATAATAGTCGAAGAGAAGCGCACGCTGTTCATCCAGCCTGGCGAGGAGCGCCGCATCGAAAGTCGACAGATCCCAGACATCGATAATGGAGCCTGTCATTCGGCCACCGGCGTCTGATCAGAACGCTCTTGAGCGAGAATATCCGCGGCCTGCCAATCGTCGCCATCCCGCGTCGCGACGAATTCACGGTCCCACACGCCCCAGCCTTCCGGAAGCGGACGGTGTGCAAGCGGGTTGTGCACATAGGTGAGAGGGCGAACGCGACGGGATGCGTTGCCGAGCCCGATGCGCGACCACAGAACGCCCGAAATGTCGGCAAAGCGCTCGTCGAGAAAAGCGGTTCGCGGAATCGGATCGCCGTCGCGCTCGATGACGGGCGCAGCATGAAATCCCTGGTCAACGATTTCGCCGGTCTCGCGGTCGACGGTGACGTAGGCGTCGCCGATTGGAAAGAGCGAGCTTATGATCAGGGGCGGATCTTCGCCGACATACGGCCCGAAACGGCTTGCGCTGATGGCAATGATGCGGACATCGTCCGCACCAATGACGCCCTCGCTCAGATAGCGCGCGATCACGCATGACTTCGTCCAGAAGGCGCTTGTGGTGCGAAGCTGAGCCTGGCGAACGGGCGCCGGGGTGAATCCCCCGCCCTCCTCATTGATGGGCACGGGACGCACGATCTGGTCCGGTCCAGGCTCGCCGTCATCTGGCGCAATCGCCTCGATCCAGATGCGACGGCCATCCTCCACGACGCAAAGGTCGGGCTGGCCGCCTTCGCGGAGACGCTCGGCCGCGGGCAGAAGCACCCGCCCGGCTTCCAGCAAGGTGCAACCGAGATACATTTCCCAGAAGCGGCCGTCGACATCGCGCGCGAAGCCGTGGCGAAAGTCGGGATCGGCATAGGGCTCGTAGGTTTTCCACATCGCCTCGATGCGCTCGTGCATCTGCTGTTCGGCCCGGGATTGCCGCGCCCTGATGTTGACAAAGCCCGAATCGAGATTGTCGCCGTCGATATCGAATATGCCGGTCACGGGTTTGCGGCTCCGACGGGATCGACGGCGAGGCTGGTCGGGAAGCCGCCATGGGGCGGCGCGATATAGGCCCGGCGCGCCTTGGCGATCGGCCACTTCTTGTCGCGCCACCAGTAGAAGTCGAGGTGCCCCCGCGCTGCCTGTCGTATTTCACGTTCCATCTCGGTGCCCTCCCGCGTTCCGGGGACGGCGAGAAGGCGTCCTGTCGCAAAGCATCGCACTGCGCCGCGAGCAGTGGCCTCGGTAGAGAACACGACGTCTTCGAGGCATATGCCGTAGATATCGCGCGTGATGGCGCCCGTTTGGCTTTCGATGAGAAGATCCTTCGACGCCTTGTCGACCCAGACCTTGACGCGGCTGCCGATCGCCGGTGATGCGTTCTGAATGTATGGAATAGGTGGCTTCGCCGGCTTATCTTTTGGCATCACTGAACTCATTGATTGTGAAGAGGACCAGGGTCCGTCCTCATCCCTTTGCTGCGGCGATCGAGGCGGTGATCGCTGCCATTGAGCGGAACAGGATCAGGGAGTCGTCCTTTGATGGAAGGAATCCGCGCCGCCGCCAGAATTCCGCGGCCTCGCCGTCGACGGCGTTGACCATCAGCGCGCGACCGCCGACCAGCCCTGCCGCGGTCACGCAGCGCTCGAGAGCGTGCTTGAGCAGGCCTGTACCGATCCCGCGCCCGGCCCAGCCAATGTCGGTTGCGAGTTGCCCGAGCAGCAGGCACGGAACCGGATCGGGGGGCTGGCCAGTGCGGATGGACCGAGGCAGGACGCCGGGAACGACGGCGCTCGGCGCGAGGCCATAGTAGCCGACCACACGCCCCGCCTCATGCACGACCAGGACGGCGGTAAAGCCCTTCTCTTGGTTGGAGAGCGCCCGGGTCTTGAGCCAATGGTCGAGGGTCGGTTTTCCGCAGGTGAACGCGGAAACGTCGTGAGCCGCGGTGAGCGGTTCGGGAGCCGAGAGGACCAAGGCTCAGCTTTTGGCGGCGTAGCCGGGCTCCCACGGCGCCGGACGCTTTACCAGTTCAACGATTCCGGGCACCGGGGTCGCGGGTCCGGACAGGACCTTCATGAAGTCGGCAAAGCCCTCCGGGCTCATGCGGATGAGCCCGTTTTCCATCAGCACATCCTCGGCGGCGCGAACGGCGGCCTCGCGCACGAAGTCCGTGCGCGACCGACCGCGCAGGCCGGCGGCGCGATCGATCATAGCGACGTCGGCCTCGGGAAGGCGCATCGAGATCGGGTGTTCCTTGCGTTCAGCGTTGGTGACCATGGTTTTCTCCTGCAGGGAAAGATAGACGATCGTAGCGCAAATTGCAATACACATCAGTCGGTCAGGCTCCCGAAGCCGAGCGCCTGTCGCGACGATCAGGGCCGCGGATTCCTGCACTTGACCAAACTCTCAGTTTGTGGGAGTTAATAACTACCACTTAATGGGAGTTATGAATCATGGCGCGCCCCGGACAGTCCGCTGCGGAAGTTTTCACCTCTCGTGAAGTCGCCGTCGCGGCCGATGTGACTCCCCGAAATTTCGCATTGCTGGTGGACCAGGGACTGGCGCCTCGGCCGACGAGCGATGGTTCCGGAAAGGCCGGTCACCGCACTTATGACAGCGCCGGCCTCGCGCACGCCGCGTTGATCGGCGCGCTTCATCTTGCCGGATTTGAGCTGTTGGTGTCGGCCCGCCTGGCGGCGGCATTCGCCGACGATTTCGGCGCCAGCCATGGCAGGCTGCCGTCGAATCTCAACGCGTATGTCCGCGGCGAGTTAAACCCGCACAAGGGTCCGCCCTGGGGTGAGATGCCCGATGACCTGCCACTCGATTTCGAGCAGGACTACTGGCTGCACTACCTGCTGCGCAACCGGTCGACGATCTATCGGCGTGGGATCGCAATCCGGGGCGACTGCATCATCGACATCGCGGATCACGCGTTCGTCCTCACCCATTCGCAAGGGCTGGAGAAGATCAAGATATTCTCCCCGGTTTCGCGGGAGGGCCTTCCGGCGAGCCCTGATTACCGGATCATCGGACGAGGGCCTTCCGCGCGCATCGTTCCCATTCATGAGGAGGTTGACAGTCTCGACTTTCAGATCGATCCGAAGTCTGCGGAGAGGATGCGGCAGCTTGAGCGCGAATATATTGACGGGCGCAAGAATGCAGTGGCCGTGGTACAGGTCAATCTGTCGCTGGCAATCCGCAACGCCTTTGATCGATTGCAGGACGATCGCGAGAAGAAGGCGGCTTAGCGCATGGAAACGCTACCAGTGACGGCCCGATCAAAAGCGAGCCGCGACAGGGACTAAGGCGGGTTGGCCAGATGAAGATTGTCTCGTCATTGCTCAACCGGTCTGGGGACCTGACCCTTCAGGAGAGCGAATGGCTACAATGGGGTGGATTCCTGCTCGACCGCTTCTGGGCGGCGGAGCTGGGAAAGCAGCCATTCAGGTGGCTGCCGCACTTCGCCTGCAACGCGCCCTAATGCACGAACCCGCTTCGCGGGAGGGGCGCGTTGGCCTTAGATGGCGTAGTATTCGTAGCCTTTGAGCGGGTAGCGGCGAGCAAGCCGGCCATGGAGTTCCCTTCAACGAGAGGAACTCGCCATGGCTACCCCGTCGACCGATGCACCCGTCTCGCCGCTTCGCCAGCGCATGCAGCACGACATGCTCATGCGGGGCCTCGGCTCCCACACGCGGCAGGATTACGTTCGTCATGTCCGGTGCTTCGCCGCGTTTCTCGGGCGCTCGCCCGACACCGCGACGCCGGAGGATATCCGCCGCTTCCAGCTGGATCAGCATGAGAAGGGCGTTGGACCTGCGACCATCAACAGCACTGTCTCGGCGCTGCGGTTCCTGTTTCTGGTGACACTGCAGCGCCGGGATCTGTCGCGCGCCCTGGTGATCACCCGCTATCACCGCAAGCTTCCGGATGTGCTCAGCGTGGAGGAAGCGGGGCGGCTGCTCGAAGCCGCACCCGGCCTCAAGTACAAGGCGGCGCTCGGCGTCGCCTATGGCGCTGGCCTGCGCGTGTCCGAGGTCGCGCACCTCAAGGTCGATGATGTCGACTCTACGCGCATGCTGCTCCGGGTCGAGCAGGGCAAGGGACGCAAGGACCGCAACGCCATGCTCTCGCCGCAGCTCCTGGAACTCTTGCGGCTGTGGTGGCGCGATGGCAGGCGGCGCGGGGTCATGCTTCCGCATGGCTGGCTGTTCCCCGGCCGCAGCCGCACCGATCCGGTCTCCTCGCGGCAACTGCATCGCGCGGTCCAGGAGGCCGCCGAGGTCGCCGGCATCCGCAAGCGCGTCAGCCCGCACACGCTGCGTCACAGCTTCGCCACCCACCTGCTCGAACAGGATGTCGATATCCGCGTCATCCAGGTCCTGCTCGGCCACAGCAAGCTTGAGACGACCGCGCTCTACGCCAAGGTCTCGACCCGGACGATCCACGCTGTCACCGGGCCGCTCGACCGCCTGATGGCGCTGATGGAGGACAAGACGCCGCCCGGCTGAGCCGTGCGCACCTCGGTCGAGGTCGCCGACATCTTCCGAGCCGCGGGGCCTGCCTACCGAGCCGCCCATGCCGGGCACCTGAGCCTCGCCCAGCTCAAGGTCATGTCGGCGATCGAGCATTGCCGCACCGCGGCTCTCGGCGGTCACGTGGAAGCCTGCGAGGACTGCGGCCAGTGGCGCATCGCCTACAACTCCTGCCGTAATCGGCACTGCCCCAAGTGCCAGGGCGCGGCAGCGCGGGCGTGGCTAGCCGAGCGCGAGGCCGACCTCTTGCCGGTCGGCTACTTCCACGTCGTGTTCACGCTGCCCGCCGCGATCACCGACATCGCGCTCCAGAACAAGGCGCTCGTCTATGACCTCCTGTTCAAGGCGGCATCGGAGACGATGCTGACGATCGCCGCCGATCCGAAGCATCTCGGCGCGCGCATCGGCATCACCGCCGTGCTCCATACCTGGGGATCGTCGATGACCCACCATCCGCACGTGCACATGATCGTGCCGGGCGGTGGCATCGCGCCCGACGCGAGCCGCTGGATCTCGTCGCAGCCGGCCTTCCTGCTTCCGGTGCGCGTGCTCGGCAAGTTGTTCCGGCGGCTCTTCCTCACGCGGCTGTTCGCACTGCACGCTGCTGGGCGGCTCGGCTTCTTCGGGACCATGGCACACCTGGCCGACCGCGGAGCATTCCTGCGCCACCTTGCTCCCGTCCGGACGAAGCGATGGGTCGTCTACGCCAAGGCGCCGTTCGCCGGGCCGGAGGCGGTGCTCGCCTATCTGTCGCGCTACACCCACCGCGTGGCGATCTCGAACAGCCGCCTCATCGCATTCGACCAGGATGGTGTTACCTTCCGCTACAAGGACTACCGCCGCGACGGCGCGGACCGGCAGCAGATCATGACGCTCGCGGCCGACGAGTTTATCCGCCGCTTCCTGATCCACGTGTTGCCGCGCGGGTTCCACCGCATCCGCCACTACGGCCTGCTAGCCGGCTCCGCCCGCAAGGCCAGCCTCGCGCTCGCCCGCGAACTCCTGAACGTCCTCACGCCACCTGATGCCGCCAGACCAGTCGAACCGGAGGACTTCCGCCCGCCATGCCGCTGCTGCGGCGGACGCATGATCATCATCGAGACGTTCGAGCGCTGGAGGCAGCCGCGAGGACCGCCCGATGCAACCGCCACGAACCGGGAGACCGCTCCATGACCCGGCATGGCCTATTCCACCCCCAGGCCCTAGGCGCTGCGCCCCCGGCAACGGATCCGCGCGGGCCTGTGGTGACTGTCCCTGCCGACAGGCCTACGACGAGCAACGTGCGGGGCCGACAATACCGCGCCGAGGCGCAACGAAGCGGCCTGTCCGCATCCACCACCGCACTTCCCACCGTCGGTCGAGCCATCGCCGACATTGGCCGCAGATCGAAATCCCCATAGTAGTCGACTGTGCCCCGCGGGTTCCTGCATGAGAGGCTTTCGTACGCCTGCCGGCACCCGAAACCCTTCACCAGTTCCGGTCATTGTGGGAAGAGCGAAAATCACCCGAAAGCGGACGTTGGGATAGTGCTTCTGGCGGGGACTATCGGACGGGTGGAAAGGCAGCTGTCCAGTTCGGCTTAACCCATAGGCAGCCGCTGAGCGAAACTCCAAGGACCTAACGCCCGATCAGCTCAAGGAAGGCCAGGGGGTAAGTTGCTTGGGTGAGCATAAGCGCGCCGCCTTATCGGAAGAGGCGGGAACTGTGCATTGCCACGATCTCTTGAGGATACAGCGGTGAATCCGCGCGTCTATCGGTTGACGGCGGTTGTGGAAGTCTCGATTGCGCGGATGACCGCTTCGACACGCGCATATTGATTGGAGGTTCGGTGTGACAGAAGATGTCCATTTGGCCAATGTTGGCGCAGCGTCCGAAAGGTTCTTTCGGCTCTACCGGATGCATTGCGTTTCGCCGAGCCGCGACACACTGTTTTCGCTCCTGGAGGCGGCACACAGCCTCAATGATCGACTGAAGGTTGGAGCGGCTGCCGATTTCTTCGACGTCCAGGAATTTGCAGCGCTCAAGTGCCTTCGCAACTACTTCCACCATCAACAGGAACTGCGGCACGTCGTCAGACTCATTCCGATCGGTGGCTATCCGATAAAGACGGATCTGATGACGTTGTGCCTCGTCCCACGCGATAACGTCGTCGCGGCGATAGAGACGACAAAGCGGTATCAGGAGGAGACACGGCAGGCCTGCCAACAGATGTTCCATTGGTATGGCCCGGTAGTGAACATCAACCCGGCTCTGTTCAACTTTGTCGTCGCTGCATTTGAGCACCTGAGGAATCGCGGCGTTCCCCTGGCGGGAGAAGCCGTTGAGCAATTCGAGGCCAGCTATGGCTATGAAGAAGAGAACGACTTTCCACATGTTGTCGACGGAAGGCTTTCTACATCGGCCGGCAGCATCGACGAACTCCTGACCGACATCATGAACGCCACACGATTCTAGCCGACGTCAATGGGGTCGAGAGCCGCCCCTATTGCGCTGCGCCAGTCCATCGCGCTGGACCAAGATAAATCGAGCTCAAGCGCCCATTCGCGAGTTATGCCGCGGTGCGCTCCGTCTCGTCGGTTTCTTCGTCGCCGATAGCCTGAAGCAGGAAGCGCGACAGCGCAGCCTTTCGGGAATCGCGGTCGAGCGCATAGGCGGTCTGCTTGAACTCGATCCCGTCGAGCAATCCCTGGATGTAACCTGAGATCGTATCCGCGGCCATAACCAGGGCCGTGTCGAGCGTATGAATATACTTGCTCGTAACCGAGCCCTTGGCGTGGCCAACCAGCGCGGCGATCGTGACTTCGGTGAAACCGAGATCGTTGGCGATGCTGGCGAAGCCGTGCCGCAGGACATGCGGCGTCACATCAGCAAGCGGGCTGTCTCTGAAAATCTGTCTCCAGTGGTTGGGAAAGCCGCCAAAGGCGTTGTCCTCGCCCTGGCCGGGGAAGACATAGGGACCGGTTGCAGTCTTGCGGCGTTCCTCCAGATATTCGATCACGGGCAAGCCGATGGGCCGAATGGACGCGCCTTCCTTGCTTTCCTGCAGGCGTATGCAACTCGCGTCGATATCCGCCTCGGCCCATTTGAGGCCGATCATCTCGCTCCGACGGCAGCCGGTCAGCGCGATCTGCCGGATGATCTCGACCGTCATCTCATATTTCGGATTCTCGCTTGCCGCCCGCAGCATCTCGCCGAGGGTGCGGTACTCGGCTTCGGTGAGACGGCGATCACGCACATTATCCTTGGGCTTGCGGATGCCATGCGCGGGATTGGAAGTGATGATCCCGGCCTCCATCGCGTAGGTTAGAATGCCGCCGAGCAGCCCCACGGTTCGCGTGGCCGTGCCGGCGCCGCCGCGCACGATGGCTTTGCCGCGCAGCTTTTTGGTCTTCACCGATACCGCCGTCTTTCCGGCCATAACATCCTTCAACACCTTGGCGACGTCGGCTTTGACCAGATCCTTGACCTTGCGGTTGCCGATTAGCGGAATGATGTGCCGGCGAATTCGGCCCACATCGCTGACGATAGTGCCTGCCTTCTTGGGGCGTCCGCCCTTCCCGAGGATGAGACCGGCGTCGAGATCCTTCAGATACATCGCGCACAGCTCCTTGACGGTGATTGCTTGGTGATCGAGCTGGCGTTCCTCGGAAGGGTTGTCACCCTGGGCTACCCGGCCGAGCTGTATCTTCGCTTCCTGCCGTGCCGTTTCTGCCGTCCAGATGCCATGCAGGCCGATCGTGTAACGACGGGTTCGACCTGCGGCGCGATATTGGATAAGGTAGCTACGTTTTCCGGATGCGAAGATGCGGAGGCCAAAGCCGGGCAACTCGTCATCCCAGATGAAGTAGTCCTTCTCGCGGATGGCAGCGGCGTCCACCACACGTTTTGTCAGCTTTGCCATTAGCAGTTCCTCCCGCTGAGGAAGGGCTGCTTCCGCGGAAGCACCACGGAAGCAGCCGGATGGAATTCGGAGCGAAGTCTCGGATATGGATTTCGGCGGGAAGAGCGGAATTGTCCAGACATTTCAAGGTGTTGGAGTATCATAGCGTGCCCTGGCGTGTAATTAGGATGGCCAGGACAAAATGCTCCGAAGGCAGAGGTCACAGGTTCGAATCCTGTCGGGTGCGCCATTTCAGAACAGAACTATGAACGCTGAGAGCCGCCGATTTCGCGCTGAAAGCGGTGGTCTGCCCCTATGAGGTGGTCCAGTTTCAGTCTTAATGCATGTGAAGTGCCTGGTTCTGGTGGCCCGGGCTTGGCGTTAGAATCCAGCAGCGATTTTGACCTGCCCACCATGGCACAGGCCTGATATTTCGGCAGATTCCGTCGGGGTTTTGCCGCTGTGAGTCATGTGAGGCCGGCAATCATTGTCGTCCCGCCGCCAAGCCTCGGCGAGCCGTGTGGCTTCAGCGATCGAGCTGAACCAGTTTGTGTTCAGAAACGCGTCGCGCAGTGTGCCATTGAATGGCTCGATATGAGCATTGTCGGTCGGCGTACCTGGTCGCGAGAAGTCCAGCTTGACCTTGTGCATACAGGCCCGGAGGTCGATGATCTGCCGGGTGAACTCCGCGCCACTGTCACAAAATACCGCGTTGGCCGCCCCGCGCAGATAGACCAGGCGGTTCAACACGTCAGTTCCACCTGACTGCAAATTGCTACTGGCAAGGGTTGGAAACTCCCGAGTGCCTTGACGTGATCTCGACGGTATCTCAACCGCGCGGCGCGCCACCAGTGGCCATGGCGCCGGCTTTCGTCCGGTCCCAATAGGCTGCTGCAAGCGTTTCGTCGCGGCCGAGATCCATGATCTTGCGCCAATGATTGCGTACGATCGAAGCGGGTATGGCCTCCGCCGCGAACCAGCCGAAGCTGCGTGAGTTTTCCGGCCACTTCACAGCCACCACCGAGCGTGCCAAGCGTTCGTCCAAGCCCGCCGGAACTCCGTTGCGCAGTATCCATCGCACCTGGATGGAGGTCGGGTTGGCGAGGTCTTGCACCTCGCTTTCGTCCGCTACCTCGACGAACGCAATGCCCCTGGTCGCGGCAGGCAGTGTTTCCAGCATGCGCGACAGGGCGGGCAGACCGGTCTCATCAGCGCCCATCACGTACCATTCCGCGTCCAGCGGAATGGGGCGCCCAACGGGACCCATGATGCCGAGCTTCGATCCGGGCGAGGCGCCTTCGGCCCAGCGTGAACCGACGCTGTCACCCGGGTGAACAACGAAATCCACATCGATCCAGCCATTGTCCACGCTCATCCGCCGGATCGTGTAGGCGCGTGGCGTCGGGCACCTGTCTTCCGACGGCCAGGCCGCGAGGCCGTTTGCACCGAGCGACGGCCATTCGGGCTGTGGCACACGAACTGTCGGGAACAGAACACGTATGTGCATTCCGCCGAACTTTGCAAAGCGCCCAAGGTTTTCGCCCGCAAGCCGGATGCGTCTCATTGCCGGGGTGAGTTGCGTGATCCCCTCCACCGTCATTTCGCGGAACTGTGGGAGACTGGTTTCGCCCGACAGATCGCCTGTCCAGCGGATCTGGGGGTTGTCCTGTTTGCCGTAAACCTGCACGGCCGTGGCCAGCAGATCCTTTATGCGGGCGAGATCGTCCCGCTCCGCGGCGCGAGCACGGATCGCCAACCGGCCCGGAGACAGCCTGAAACTGGCTTCACCGAACGGAAATGCGAAGTCGATGCCGTCGTCGTGCCGGGAGGCGATCGCGCGGAAGCTTTCGAGCCGGTCTTCGATCTTGTCGAGATACGCCTGCAAGTGCCGGAGCTCCAGAACTGCTTCGCATGTCAGGTCTCGCATGGGCCCGTTCTCCTGGACGCTCATCCGCCTATCCGCCCCGTCAGAGCGATCTTGAAGGTCCGGCCTTTGCCTTGCTCGATGTCCGATGTGGAAGACCATCCGCTTTGCGGATCGGTGAAAGCCTTGTCGAAAACGTTGTCGACGCCGAAATCGACACGCAGATTGTCGTTGACATCCCAGTTGGCGAAGACGTTGACGAGATCGACACGCGGATAAATGCGGGATCCCGAAGACAGGGTGCGCACGACCTTGCCCACACTCTGATACTGGACGCCATATGTGAGCCGGTCGTCCAAGGCCCGGAAGCCGAGGGTCAATGCAAGATTGTCCAGAGGCGTGTCGCTCAGCGTCTCGCCGGCGAAAGGCCCATCCTTCATCTTTGCATCCACGAGAGAGGCGGCGAGATTGATGAAGCCCGGTCCGTAGTCGTAAACGCCCTCAAGCTCGATTCCGCGCAGGCGTGCCGTGCCGACATTCTCCGATCGCCTGACGCCGCCGACGACCACCGTGTTGATGTAGTCGTCGACGTCCGAGTGAAAGACGTTGACCTTGGCGCGGAGCATATCGCCGGCAACAACGACGTCGTCGAACTTGAAATTGACGCCGGCCTCCCACGTGCTCGCCACTTCGGGCCTCAGCAGGAGGTTGGGTTCATATCCGGAGCCATGGGAGCCATTCTGACGGAAAACATCCTGCAGGTGTGGTGTGCGGTAGCCCTCGGCATAGGTGCCGTAAATCTGGATTCCATCGAATGGCGTGATGCCGACGGTGAATCGCGGCGACCAGCGATCGCCTGTCAAAGACACGGCATGAGATGAGTCGGTCGGTGTGGCTTTCGAATGCCCGACCAGGCGATATCCATCGTAGCGGACCGCTGCCGTCAGATCGAGCCAGCGATCGTAATTGCCTTCCCATTGAAGGAACGCGCCGTATGCGTCCTGTGTGCCCTGGCCGAAATGATCAGCGTCGGAATCTCCCCTGAGGTGGGAGTAGTCGCCGCCATAGGTCAGCGTATGCTCGAAGCCAGCCGCCTCGAAGCGGGAAGCGTTGCGAATGTTCATGCCGGTCGTCGAGACGTCGTAGTAGCGTGTCTCGCCGATGCTGCTGGCTGGCCATGAACGATATTGATCGGATCGCGTCGTACTGTGATAGACGTTCAACGTCAGATCCCAAAAGTCGCTGTCGAACGGATTGTAGGTGTAGCGGCCCGTATAGTTCTCGACCAGCGACTTGGCGTCGTAGCGGCTGAGGCTCGACGACGCCGATCCGCTCGAGCCTGAAATGACATCGTCATAACGCTGAATCGTGGCGCCGAGCTGGACTTCATGGCCGTCAGCGGGCCTGAAGGTCATCTTACCGTAGCCGCTCACGCCATCTTCGCCGGTCCAGCGCACCGTGTCGCCGTTCCCGTCCTTGTATTCGCTGCTGCTGCGCAGAACGAGATTCCCGATGACGTCGAAATCCTCGCCGAAGCGATAGGCGCCGGTGGTGCTCGAGAGCCAGCCATCTCCGTTCGTTTCGTAGCGCCCTTTCTCGCTCAGTGCCCAGGTCTCTCCGTCACGCAGAAAATCGCCGGCTGCCTTGGTTTCAAACGCGACGACACCGCCGATCGCTCCTGTCCCGTATGCATTCGAAACCGGGCCTCGGATGACGCTGACCTGCTTCAAGAGCTCAGGTTCGATGAAGAAGGAACCGGAACCATGGCCGACGCGCCAGTAGTCCTGTCGCGCGCCGTCAAGCGTCACGGCAACCCGCCCATATTGCTGCAAACCGCGAATATTGATCGCGGTGGCAGGATCGTCGCCACTCATGGAAGCGGAAACGCCGGGCACCTGCCGAAACAGGTCGGCCGCCGTCGTACCCTGGACGCGCTCCAGATTCGCGGTGGAAACGATGCTCGTTCCGGATAGCGCATCGATGACGGCCTGCAGGCCCATCGTCGCGGTGACCGTTATGAGATCCAGTTCGGTCGGCGCACCGGCCGGAGCGCGCGCCTTCTGCTCTTTTCCCGGCGTGACTGCTTCCTGGGACAATGCCGGCGACATTGTCTGCAGCCCCAAGAAGGCTGCGAGTGCTGTGCTTCTCAATAAGTCGGCTCGGTCCACCATGCCCCATACCCCGTCGGTGTGAATGTTGTGGGCTTGCTGCAGCGACGACGGCTTTGGCTGGCATGTTGGGAAGGTTATTAATTAAACATGACTTCTATTGTCAACTTCAAATCAGAGCGCTAGCTTTCGCGCGTTCCGGTCCGACCGGTTCGAACCTCAGCGTGGAGAGAGATTTGCATATCCGGGGAAGTTTACGCACGGCCGGGCTTTCGGGTGCCGCGGTTTATCTGACGCAATGCGTCATTGCGCTTGCCCTTCTGTTGCCTGCCGCCCAGGCGCAGGACGAGGCGTCGGTCCAGGTCAGCGATGCCTTGGGCCGACTGGTCCGCATCACCAGCACGCAGCGCGTCGTGACCCTTGGCTCCGACATTACCGAGATTGTCTTTGCCCTTGGAGCGGAAGATCGGATCGTTGCGGTTGACCGAGGCAGCCGGTTCCCCGAGGACGCAACCTCCAAGGACAATGTAGGCTATCGCCGGCGGCTCTCGACCGAAGGCCTCTTGTCGCTCAACCCGGATTTGATCCTCGCGGCCGAGGATATCGGCCCTCCTGAAACCGTGGATGTCCTGAAGCAAATCGAGATTCCGCTCGTTCTGGTACCGAAGCACGATTCGGGCGAAGGCATCCGTCGCAAGATCGAGCTTGTTGCGGCGGCCCTGTCTCTCGAGACGGAAGGCAGGAAACTGGCGGAGGAGGTGCTGGAGAAATTCGACAGTGCAACCCGGCTTGCCGACATGATCCCGCAAGCGAAGCGAAAGAAGGTCGTGTTCTTCCACGGAGTCGAGCGGCTGACGGCGGCGGGCGCCGATACCGCAGCGGACGCCATCATCAGATATGCCGGCGGGATCAATCCGATGGACGCGTTTCAAGGCTACAAGGCGGCGTCCGAAGAAAAACTGATCGAACTTGCTCCCGATGTGATCTTGATGATGAGCAATGGTCGCGGCGGGCCGACACCGGACGAAGTTTTCTCCAACCGTGCACTGTCGGTGACGCCGGCTGCGCAGACGCGTTCGCTGATCGTACTGGACGGCGCCTACATGATCGGTTTCGGTCCTCGCACGGCCGATGCCGTTCGTGATCTGACCAAAGCGCTCTATGGAGTGGAGCTGAAATCGGACGGGGAGTGAAACAGGACGCCTCAACAGGGGACTTCGTTTGCAGGCCGGCACAGGCGCCGCGCAGGCGGGCGCGCGATGGCACAGCGTTTGTGTTGCCCCTTCGATACCTCACTCCGGCACGGTCGTTTGGGAATGACCGCATCGATCCCTGCTATCCATATGTTTACCCGATGAGCATAGGATTTCGTTACCGTTTGAGGAGATGAATGTCCGTGGCAGCAGTGGGTCCCAGATCGAGCATGAAGAACCACCTGGAAAGATGAGCGGAGAAAATCATCCCCTGGCCTGGCGCCTGGTCCGCTGGCTGCTGCTGATCCTGTCCGTGCCCGGCGCGTCGCAGAGCGCGCATGCCGACGCGCCACGCCTCGGTCCGTTCGAACGACCGCAACCACAGGAGTTGGCCGTCCCGCGGGGCGATGAGAGCTTCAGCCCCTTCCAGGCGCTCAATGGCAGCTTCAGTTCGCCCGAGCACTGCGCAAAAGTTCCCCACGGGCTTTGGGTCGAACACGAAGGGCGCGGCGACTGCATCAGATATTATCCGCACGGGCTGGCCGAGGGCGGCAATCGGAGCGTGCTTGTCTATTTCGCCGGCGACGTGATGCTGCGGAATTCGCGCGGCGTGCGGTTCATCACCGGATCGTACATGCAGCGCTCGCCGGCATCGATCGCGGCCGACATGGCCGAATGGTCGGCCCAGGCGGGCCAGCAGCCCACCGTCTATATCGCTCGTCCGGGCATCTATGGCTCGTCCGGCGATCACAACATGCGCCGCCATCCGCGCGAGATCGCATTGATGGATCGCGCAGTCGATATGATCAAGGAGCGCTACAGCGTCTCCTCGTTCATCCTGAGCGGGCATTCGGCGGGGGCACAGATCGTGGCGGGACTGCTCAACCGGCGAGCGGATGTCTCGGCCGCGGTGATGACGTCGGGCCTCGTATCTGTGAAGCAGGTCTCCAACTTCTGGGAGAAACGACGGTCCCTTCCGGGACGCCTGCTCTATGATTCCCGCAACTTCTACGATCCCGTCGATGAGATCGACCGGATCGCGACCAACCCGCGACCGCAGATCTACATGATCTCCGACCCGGAAGATCGCGTCGTACCTTTCTTCAGCCAGCTCTATTACGTGCGCCGCCTGCGCGGCGCGGGTTTCGAGCCGCAGCACATCTATGCGCAGGCGACGGATCCGCGGCGGCACCTGCTTGCGCTCAACGGCCGGCTCGCCGCAGCCCTTCTCGCGCAGGGCCGCTCGCCCAGGGAGATCAGGCGGGCGCTGACCGATTTCGAGCTCGATCAGAAGGAATAGCATCTACCCGTGAGCGGGCTGCCCCTCCTCACCGGCTTGCGCCATTTCCTTGAACCAGGCGACGATATCGTACATGCGTGTGCTGTTGGAGCCCTTGACGAGCACGACATCGCCATCGGCAAGCTGGTCCTCCAGCGCCTCCTTCATCGCATCCAGTGAGCCGAGATAGAGACCTTTGCGGGAGCGTGGAAGCACGCGCCAGAATTCCTCGTAGTGCTGCCCGGTCACGTAGACGCGGTCGATGGCGCTGTTCTCGATCAGCTTTGCAAGCTGGGTGTGATAGGTCCGCGACTGTGGTCCGAGCTCGGCCATCTGCCCCAAAACGGCAACGCGGCGCCCTGCACCCTCATATTCTCCCAACGCATCGAAGGCGGCTTCCATCGAGCCGGGATTGGCATTGTAGGCATCGTCGATCACGGTCAGCCGGCGGCCATCCAGCGACAGCTCGCACACCTGCCCCCTGCCCGGCAGCGGCGCGAATGTTCCAAGCTTCGCAATTGCCGCTTCCAACGGGTAGCCAAGCGCGGACACGGCCGCCAGAACTGCGAGGCTGTTGAGGGCCATGTGGCGGCCCGCCGCACCGACACGATAGCTGCGTTCTCGTCCGCCGATACTGGCCGTGACCAGCCGCTCGCCTGCGTCATGCGCCACGAGCCGGAAATCGCAATCGGCATGGGAGCCGTACTGGACGATGCGCAGGTTGCGCCGTTCCGCGGCGGCACGCACTGTTTCCCATTCCAGCATGTCCCGGTTGATCACCGCGACGTCTCCGGGCGACATACCGAGGAAGATCGCGCTCTTCGTCCTTGCAATGTCGGTGACAGTGCTGGTCTCGCTGAGATGAGCGGGTGCGATGTTGGTGAAGATCGCGACCTGCGGACGCGCCATGCGTGCGCTGACGGCCATACGGCCGACGGCGAGCTCCATGACGATGTGCTGCGTATCCCACGGTATGGAGGCCAGGTTCCACCCTACCCCATGCGGCAGATTGGCGTTGTGTGCGCTCTTGGCAACGGTACCATGCGCCGAAAGGGCATGCGCCAGCATCGCAACGGCGGTGGTCTTGCCGGAGCTTCCCGTCACCCCCAGAACCTTGCCGGTCATGCGCGCGCGCGCATAGCGCCCCATCGAAAGGACAGCCTCGTCACAATCCGGCACGCTCAGCAGCGGCACGTCCGGCACATCGACGGCCGCGGCGTCGCGGGCAACGAGTGCGGATGGCGGCGGTTGCATGCGCCGAACCACCTGCTGCAGCATGCCCACCTTCTCATCGCCGGTCCGCACCACCGCCATATCGCCCGGTTGCATGGCTGGCGCGAATGTCGAAAGCCCGCAGGCCGACCAGCCGGCCGGCGGTTTGCGCACCCAGGTGCCGCCGGTCGCGGCTTCGACCTGCTCGGCCGTCCAGATCCCTGCCGGAGCGGAGGAGCCCGGCTGCGGAGCGGAATGCCTCGCGACAAGGCGACGGAAAGCGTTCCGCTCCTCCAGATAGCGCCGATAGGCAACGAAGCCGGACAGATAGTGCTCGACATCGTCGATGCGCACGCGGAATGCGTGATGGCGGATGAAGAACGACCCGACGATCCTGTCCGGCTTGCGGAAGAACATGGCGATCTCGGGCCAGAAGTGTCCGTTAAGCAGATAATGCGCGCGCTTTTCGAGCGCGCTTTCGAACCGCTTCAGATCGATGTCAGCGAAGAGGCGGTGGAGCTCCGGGCGTTCATCGATACGCGCCAGCGTCTCGCGCGCGGCCATCATCAGTTCGAGGAGGGTCGGAAAGGTGGTGATCCGGTCGGAGACGAAGTCGAGATAGCCGGCGACATTGCTGATGCCGAAGCGGAAATAGCGTTCCTCCGGCCGGTGGCGCGTCAGCTCGTTGACGCAGTAGCTGAGCCAATGGTCGTGATGCTTCCAATGGTCGCTGCGGATGAAATGCTCGAAGGCCTTTTCGACCATTTCGAGCCAGCGCGGATCGCCGGTGAGGCCGTAGAGCCGCATGAGGCCGAACGCGGCCTCGCCTTCGTAATAGATGGTGCGGAAATCCTGCTTCACATCGAGGTCGGGAAAATTAAGCACGTGCCTGAAGGCGCCCGTTTCCTGATCCTGCATGTAGCGGATGCCGAGGGCGAGCCGCTCCATCGTCGCGTGGTGGGCTGTCGTGCCGGTAGCGGCGGCGTATTTGGCCAGCGCGAGGATCGCGACCGCGTTGCCGCCAAGCTTCACCTCGTTGCCGACGTCGACCAGGAACGCAGCCTCCGTGCCATCGGGCAACGGGCAGGTCTGGATGTGCGCGTCGCACAATCGCTTCAGGGAGCGGTCGATTGCAGCCTTGAGACGCGCATCCCTCGTTACCTCCCACGCTTCCACCATCGCGTAGGTCGTGCTGGCGTGGCGCAACGTGTTGTAGGTCGCAATCCGCCGGTCGAAGCAGGGGTGATAACCGTAGACAAAAGCTCCGTCACGATCGACCTGGCGGGCAAGATAAGCCGACGCGTCACGCACCAGCGCCGTCACGTCGCCAGCGCCGAGCTCGGGCACGTCGCGCCGGCCAGCATCGAGGCCGGAGCCGTTCAGCTCGTGCAGATTGCCGGCCTCGTCGCAAAAGACGCCGCGCGTGGAGAGCAGGTAGACCTCGGCATCGTCGTCAAAGGTCGTGCTCTCCAGGTCCGGATACTTGACGTGAGCGTAGGTGAAGAAGTTCTTCTGGTTGAACACCGCATGCGCCATGGTGTTGCCACCGTAAAGGGCGGCGTTGGCGTTGAGCTCCATCTCCGTGAAGGCGACTTGCAGGTCAGGATCCAGCGCGAGGCCGTAGCGGAAGTAGTTGCGCTTGGTTTTCGCCAGCAGCGCGCGCAGGCGTTGCCAGTTCGTGCGCTCGGCGCGCTCGACCCAGTCGATGCGGAGCCAGCGGCCGGCGAGCTGTTCGCCCTTCATGATTTCGCGCAGGGCCGCCAGCCCCTTCTGCCACGCCGATTCCAGCGACACGCCCGAGGCATTGACCACACGGGCACGCGAATCGCCATCGGAGATCGAGAAGAACAGGACGACCTGCGGAAACGGCGGCTCGAGGCCGACGATCCTGGTGCGCAGGAAGGCCCGCATGCTGGATAGATTGTCGACGGTGTCGAGTTTGGCGTCCACTTGAAACCTCCCTTCTGGCTGCCGGACAACCCGGCTAGATCACGATGATTTTGGATTGAATCAATCCAGAATCATCGTGATCGCTCTCAATAAGTTAGAGCGGGATGCGGGCGGAAAACCGCTTCACACTTTTCCTCATCCCGCTCTAGCGCTCGCGCAGCGCTTCGCGCGCCCTGTTAAACGGCTTGATGAGGTATTCCAGAACCGTCTTGCCGCCGGTATGAATATCAACGGTCGCGATCATGCCCGGCACGATCGGGAATGTCTGACCCGCATCGTTGGCGAGGGCGTCCTTCTCGGTCTTGATGAAGACGCGGTAGTAATAGATGTCCTTCTCCACCTCGTCCTGGATCGTGTCCGGCGAAATGGTGGTGACCTGCCCTTCAAGATCGCCATAGATCGCGTAGTCGTACGCACTGATCTTGACGCTCGCCTCCTGCCCCGGGCGGATGAAGGCGATGTCGCGCGGGGAAATGCGCGCCTCGATAAGAAGCTTGTCGTCGAGCGGGATGATTTCCATCAGCTTGCCGTTGGGCGGGATGACGCCGCCGATCGTCGAGACCTCGATGTTCTTGACGATACCCCTGACCGGTGAACGATGCGTAAGGCGAGCCAGGCTGTCGGAACGGCCCTTGACCACCGGCGACAGCGAATTGACCTCCGCATTCGCCTTGGACAGCTCCTCCCTGGCCCGAACGATATAATCGGCCTTCATCTCGACCTTCTTCAGCTCGAGCTCGACGAGCTGGCGCTTGAGCCGGATGACCTCGACATTGCTGGCGGCGCCGATCGCGGTCAGGGATTCATTGATGGCCAGTTCACTGCGCACCAGATCGAGCGACTCCTCGACCCATTCCAGCGACTGCTCGAGCATCAGGCGCCGCGCGTTGTAGAGCTCGGTTTCCTCCGAGATCAACTCCGGATAGCCGTCGAGTTCCTTCGGGAAGGAAAGCGGCGTCTGGTCGACCTCGGCCCGCAGGCGCGAGGATGCGGCAAGCGCCGCGCGATATTTGGCGGCGCTTTCCTCAACATTCGATTCGGTCTTGGTGGGGTCGAGCTGCGCCAGTATCTGGCCCGGCTCGACCACCTCGTCCTCGCGCACGTGAAGTGCCGCGACGATGCCGCCTTCCAGCGACTGGATCACCTGCTCGCGCGACGTCGGAACCACGCGACCGTCGCCGGCGGAGACCTCGGCCAGCTCGGCGAAATAAGCCCAGACGAGCCCACAGGCCAGAAGCAGGAACACGATCCTGACGATCGTGCCCGAACGCGAGAGCCGTACGCCGTCATCATCGCCATAGCTCCATTCACCAAAGTCCGTTTTGCGGTCGCGCAGTGTCATAGCCATCGCCGTCACGCTCCTTCAGCACGGCGGTCGGCGGCTTCCGCCGCACCGCCGAGATTGGCTGGAACGACCTTCTTGACCCCCTTGAGCACCTTGAGTGCCTCGTCCTTTGGCTCGTCGAGCACTGTCTGCCCATTGTCGAACGCAATGATCCTGTCGACCAGATCGAGCACACGCATGCGATGGGTCGCAATGACGACCGTCCGCTCCTGGCTCCAGACCCGGAAGCGCGTTATGAAGGCCCGCTCGGTGGCCTCGTCCATGGCAGCGGTCGGCTCGTCGAGCAGCACGATCGACGGGTCGCGGATCAGCAGCCGGGCGAGCAGCAGCGCCTGCTGCTGGCCGCCGGACAGCCCCCGCCCGCCTTCGAGGATCGGGTGATCGAGCCCGCGCGGCAGCCTGCGAATGAATTCGTCCGCACCGACCATCGCCAAGGCATCGAGCAACCCCGCCTGCGCGATATGCGGCGCGCCCATCGTGACGTTGTCGCGGATGGTGCCGTGGAAGAGACGGGAGTTCTGCGTGAGGAGACCGACGCTGCGCCGCACGTCGGCGGGGTCGATCTGGTTCAACGCCAGATCGTCGAGATGCACCTCGCCGAGCGACGGCTCCATCATGCCCGACAGACCGAGCAGGAAGGTTGACTTGCCAGCGCCGTTCTTGCCGAGCAGCGCGATCTTCTCGCCCGGCGCGAGCATCAAGTCGCGAACCGTGAGCGCGGGCCTGGCAGCCGCATCGCCATAGTGGAAGACTGCGCCCTTCATTCGATACGCACCCTTGAGCACAGGCGCACTGACGCGGGTTTCCGATTCCGGATGGTCGACCGGCATGTGCATGATGGTGTCGAGGCTCTTCAGCCCCACCCGCGCCTGCTGGAAGCGGGCAAGCACCTGGGTGATCTGCGCCATCGGCGCCATCATGCGCGAACCGAGGATGGAGCAGGCGACGAGCGTACCGGTGGTCATGTCACCCTCCATCACCAGCGGCGCGCCGACGAAGACGATGACCGCGAAGGTGCTGGTCTGCACGACATGGCTCCAGGCGGTCAGCGTGTTGGTGATGGACCTCTGGCGCATCTGCGCCTCGGCCGTGACAGCGTTGAGGTGGTTCCACCGCTGCTGGAACCGGTCCTCCGCCTGGAGCGCCTTGATGTCCTCGATCCCCTGGATCGCCTCGATCAGCATGGCGTTCCTGAGCGAGGCCTCGCGCATCGCCTCGTTGGCGCTGGCGCGCAGGCGACGCTGGGCGAGCAGGCCCGGCAACACCAGCAGGAACAGCGCGACGGCCGGGATGGCGACCAACGGCCCTGCGATCTGCCAGAAGATGAACAGGAAGAGAACGAAGAACGGAAGGTCGGCGACCGCGGCAAGCGTCGTCGAGGTCAGCAGTTCGCGCACCTGTTCGAGATCGCGCAGTTGGGCGATGAACGTGCCGGTCGACGTCGGCCTGACGCGGTTCTTCACGCGCAGGGCGTGGCCGAAGACGAGATCGGACATCCGCATGTCGGTGCGCTTGCCGACAATGTCGATGATGCGCGTGCGCACGCGGCGCATCGTGAAGTCGAACGCCACGGCCAGCATGACGCCGGCGAAGAGGACATAGAGCGTGTTGTAGGAGTGTGCCGGCACCACCCGGTCGTAGACCTGCATGGAAAACAGCACGCCGGAAAGGGCGAGCGTGTTGGCGACCAGCGAGGCCAGCATGACGTGTCCGTAGGGCCGGACGTCGGCGAATGCCAGGCGCCGGAACCAGTGCTTCCGAACAGGCGCGATATAGGCATCGACGCGCTCGTCCGCCATGGCCCGCTCCGGCCGCGGAATCACCAGGTGCCGCGTCTCCTGCATCAATGTGTCGATCGGGATGGAGACTGCCTGGCCGCCGTCGCCGCTGAAGACCACCGATGCGTGTCCGTCGCCGCTCAGTGTCATGACGACGCCGACGGAACGATCGTCGAGCTGTACCACGACAGGAAGGCGCCAGCTCGTGAGTGAGATCGATCCCGGGTCCGCCTGCCGCACGCGCAGGCCAAGCTTGCGCGTAAGACACCCGATCTGGGTGGCCGTGTCCTCGCCGTCGAGAGCGCGGCCGAGCTGCAGGGCGCCTTGCGGCGAGAACGGGACGTTGTAGTGGCGGGCTACATGCTCGAACGCATCGATCCAGGCTTCAAGCTCCGCCTGGCCCAAGCCACTGGCGGCATTCGCTTCGGTCTGGAGCTCGGGGTCGATCATGATGCCCCTTTGGCGGGATTTCTGTTCAGTTTCGCGGTGCGCGACCCGGCAAGGAGCCGCGCACCGCCAACTCGCCGGCTAGATGGCCGAACTGTTCTCGGTCCAGTCGTCATCCGTCACGAGATGGCCGAAGGGGTCGACCGGTTCGACGGTTTCACTGGTCTCCGTCTCGGAGAGAACTGCGGTCTCGTCGAGCCCGCCTTCCTCGTCATCCAGGCTGTCGATGCCGCCGAGAGGAATGTTCTGGTCGTCGCCTTCGTCGAGGGCCAGAGCCAGTTCCTCGTCGTTGGACTGCGCCCCACCGTCCAGCGGGTCCTCGTCAGGCTGCACCTCGAGGTCGTCGATGCCGACGACGTCGTCGGTAAACATCACCAGCGGCGCCGCGGCTATCCCTGCCCCTGACGGGTTGACGGTCACGTCCAGGTTGCCCGCCACCACCGCCCCGGTCGGATGCACCAGCTGATAGGTGAAGCTATCGAGCTGCGGCGTGTCGAAATAGGCCAGCGCCGGATCAGGCGTGTAAGTGTAGTTGCCGGCCGCGTCGACCGTCAGCGTGCCGTAGGCGCCCTGAACCGTCACCGGCGACCCGCTCGGGATCTCGACGAAGGTTCCAAGACCGCTGTCGAAGATCTGGACCGTGGTGAACTCGGAACCCGTCTCGTCATTGTCGAGCAGGTTGCCGTTGTCGCCGGTCGAGCTCTCGATCTCGAACTGGTCGAGATAGGTGACGTCGACATCCGTATCGATGCCGATGGTCGTGATCACACCGCCGATCAGCGGCGTCTGCATCGTCACCTGCACCCGGTAATTGCCGGGGGCCAGGTCCAATGTCGACAGGTCCAGGGAGGCGATCTCACCAATGGCCAGGATGGCCCCGGTGTGGATGTCGGTCGCGACATTCGTCCAGGTTCCCGCTGGCCCCTCTATCTGGAGTGCCAGGGTGACGTTGGCATTACCAACAGCGAGTGCCGAGACGGCGACGCTTCCCGAAACGTCTGTGTTTTCATCTATGACAAACGGGTCGCTGGTATCGGTGACAGTGGTTCCCAAAATACCCAGCAAGGAAGCGTTGTCGTTGAAGTACTCCTCATCGCTGACATTGGCCCAGACGACCGACGCAGACGCGTCGTCGGCAGTGGTGCTGAAGTCGAGCACCGCCGGTTGACCTGGATCGGCCGGATCAAACGTCAACGCGACGCTGTCACTGCCGATCTGCGCATAGAGCGTCGCAGTGGCCGTGTTGCCGGTCACCGGGTCGAGCAGCGTGTACTCGAACTGGTCGACCTGGCCGATGACCGCGGCGTCCTCGTTCGGCGTGTAGGTGTAGGAGCCGTCCTGGTCGATCACCAGCGTGCCGTAGGTGCCGACGATTGTCGTACCGCCTGCCACGATCGCTTCGCCGTTGACCTCCGAGACGACGGTGGTCGGGGTGACGACATCCGAATTGCCGTCGCCGTTGACGTCGGTGATGACATTGCCGGTTGCAGGATCCACCTCGTAGCCGCCGATCTCGGTGTAATCGAGGTCGGTGCCGGAGACGCCCAACTCACCCAGAACGCCGAGACCGACACCGTCGAACGTGACGAAGGCGCGATATTCACCGGCTTCGAGAAGCTGGGACGCCTGGTAGGTATTGCCACTCAGCAAGCCGATCTCGAGCAGGGTCGCTTCACCCGAGCCATCGATGCCTACCCACTGGCCTAGTTCCGCATCCCATTTCTGGACGACCACCGCATAATCGCTGAGTACGCCCAGCGACGCGAGAGCGCTGTAGTCGAAATCGGCCTCGAGCGTGTGCCCTTCCTCAACGGTGAACGACACGCTCGGCGTGCCGAGCACGGTGGCCTGCAGGTCAAGCACACCCAGCGAGACGAGCGCGAGGTAGTTCGCGTCCCCAAGATCGACATCCGTCGACGTCGGCAGGATGTTCAGCCCGGCATTGCCGATGTCGTCGAACGCCTCGATGTCGGCATCCGCGTCTGCGTCCGCGTCGGCATCCGCGTCTGCGTCTGCATCCGCATCTGCGTCAGCATCCGCGTCAGCATCTGCGTCTGCGTCTGCATCGGCATCCGCATCTGCGTCCGCATCAGCATCAGCGTCTGCATCCGCATCAGCATCTGCATCTGCATCTGCATCCGCATCTGCGTCAGCATCCGCATCGGCGTCCGCATCCGCGTCAGCATCCGCATCTGCGTCAGCATCTGCGTCAGCGTCAGCATCCGCATCGGCATCTGCGTCAGCATCTGCGTCTGCGTCTGCGTCGGCGTCGGCGTCAGCATCGGCATCAGCGTCTGCATCTGCATCTGCGTCAGCATCGGCATCTGCGTCAGCATCTGCGTCCGCATCAGCGTCCGCATCAGCATCAGCGTCTGCATCCGCATCTGCATCCGCATCGGCATCTGCGTCAGCATCGGCATCGGCATCTGCGTCCGCATCGGCATCCGCGTCAGCATCCGCATCAGCATCAGCATCAGCATCGGCGTCCGCATCAGCATCAGCATCAGCGTCTGCATCGGCATCCGCGTCCGCATCGGCATCTGCGTCAGCGTCCGCGTCAGCATCGGCATCTGCGTCAGCATCGGCATCAGCATCTGCGTCAGCATCTGCATCTGCGTCCGCATCGGCATCTGCGTCTGCGTCTGCGTCTGCGTCGGCGTCGGCGTCAGCATCGGCATCTGCGTCGGCATCCGCATCCGCATCGGCATCTGCGTCAGCATCTGCATCGGCGTCCGCATCGGCATCAGCATCAGCATCTGCGTCCGCATCGGCATCCGCGTCAGCATCTGCGTCCGCATCGGCATCTGCGTCTGCGTCCGCATCGGCATCGGCATCTGCGTCTGCGTCTGCGTCTGCGTCAGCGTCAGCATCGGCATCTGCGTCGGCATCTGCGTCGGCATCCGCATCGGCGTCAGCGTCAGCATCTGCGTCCGCGTCAGCATCTGCATCCGCGTCAGCATCACCGTCGGCGTCTCCATCTGCGTCGGCGTCCGAATCAGCATCCGCATCGCCGTCATCTCCGCCTCCGCCTCCGCCCGCCAGGGCGAGGCCGCCGGCCGCCAGAAGGCCGAGCCCAGCGAGACCAAGAATCGAATCGTCGCCCGTTGACGCGGCAATGAGTTCGTCGACGGATTCAATCTGCGAGAACTGGAAATCGGCCAGGCCTTCCGAGTGCTCACCCAGCCAGAGATTGCCGTCCTCGTCTTCGAGAACGAGCTGGCTCTGCTCTTCGCCGGGAGCGTAGAAGTTGCCGATCCTGATGGTTTCCCCGGAGGTCAGGCGCAGAACGAGGTCATTGCCGTCGCGCGTCGCCGATACGAGGTCCCGCGGCGACAGCGAAAGCTTGATCACGCTGGGACTGGTGAGGGCGACGTCACCGTCGGGGAAGGTTTGCGACGTTCCGCTGATTTTATCGGTAACCACTGCTACCACGAGACTGCCTCCTCATTGCTCGCTCCCGCCACAAGTCCCGGCAATCGCCGGCCCTGCCGAACAGCGTTTCATCAAATTTTCAGTCGGAGACGGCGATGCCGTTGCCAAGCAGGCTGCGTTGATTCAGGCCTCCGCGTTTCCGCCCGAAAGTCCGAATCCGCAAGCAGCGGACGTGACCTTCGCGCTCACCAATCGGCCACATGATGAAAATATTGGCAAACCGAAATGCCCAATTTCTTCAAATGAATACATGAAACGTTAAGCTGGTATGTATGCTTTATTGAATTTTACATTGCAAATTAATTAAAAATATTAACGTATTGTTTTCTGATTTGTATTTCTCTCCTTATATCTATACTTTGATCTAGAAAAATTTTAGATAAATCTCTCTGTTGATGTTTGTGTTTGATCAACATTTCCGCCGCAAGCTTCCGTCCGAAGAAACATACGGAGATGCGCGTGACAAGCGACTTCGCCACCGTCCGCCAGCATCTGGAACAGGCTTTCCGGCATCTGGATGGCAATGACGAATTCAGCGAGCGCACACGCGCTGCGCTGGACGTTCTGATCGAGGTTGTCACGGCGGCGGAGTTCCGGCGGGTGCCGGCCGAAATCGTCTCGTTCGAATCCTATCGGGCGCAGATGGACCGCCCGTGCGGTCCCGATCTTCGCAGGCGCTCCGGTGAGGCCGAAATTCTTGCCTGACCGCAAGGCGGCGGGTTCGGCTATAGCGTTTTGCAGTCAGGTGGAATCACCCGACGTCCGCACAAACGCGGAAAGACAATGCGATAGACCGGTCCTGCGTTTCCATGAAACGGTGAATCGGTCTAAAGAGTCACGCCGAGAAGCGGCTTGCCTTCGAGCGAGAATTTGCTGCGCAGGTCGCCTGCGCTATAGGCGCAATCGATGCCGAGCCGCTGAAGGTCGTATCTGATGTTGACCTCGTCGAACCGTGCGGCGTGGAACTCCTGATCGGCGTTAAGCAGGTCGAGCAGCGTGCGCGTGCCGAGTTCGAGATACTGCGTGCGGTAGAGATCCCGTGTTTCCTTCATCATCGTCTGCCGCTTCGACAGCGATGCAAGCAGAGCGCGCATGCTGGAGATTTGCCCGGTCGCTTCCGTCAGGCTCCGGCGGACGTCCACCTGCGCCCGCAGCCTGGCGGCTTCCGACGAGCGAAGCGCGTGCCCGGCCGCAGCCTGCCGCGCGCCGGATTCTCCGCCATTGTAGAGGCTGCCGCTGACGTTGAGACCGATCGTATAATCCGGATCGCTTGATCCGATCCGGGTCAGGTCCGTGCCGACCCCGGCATCAAGCGACAGCGTTGGCAGGCTCTCGGCGCGGCTGAGGCCGATCTGTGCGACAGCTGCAGAGCGTTCCGCCTCGGCCTGCATGACGGCAGGCACGCGTGACCAATCCGGATCAGCCGAAGCGCATGCCCTGGATAGCCAGCCAGGTGGGCGGGCACCGCGAGCCATGGTGCCGGGGGTGTCGGTAAGGGCTGCGAGCGCGCTCGTCCAGCGCCGGGACTGCGCCTGGACCTCCAATGTCGTGGCCTCGGCCGCCTGGACCCGCGCCTCCGCCTGAAGCTCGTCGGAGCGCGTGCTTGCGCCCTTGTCGGTGCGCGACCGGACAAGGTCGAGGATCGCGCTGGTGTCCTTCACCTGGTCGCGCGCCACGCCGGCGAGTGCCTGGTTGCGCTGGATTTCAATCGCGGCGTGGGCGGTCTCCCGTATCAACTCGTCGACAGCCATGAGCACCTGGGACTTGCGGCCTGCTTTGCCCGCCGTCGCGATCTGCACGCGCCCGTCCACCTTGCCGAAGTCGTAGATCATCTGCGAGGCGCTGACATCGAGGCTCGGCCCGTAGTCGCCTTCGCGCGAATCGAAGTTCGAATTGACGCCCCAGCTCACGCGCGGGCGATATCCAGCGCGCGCTTCGTTGAGCGCCTCACCCTGCTGGTTGAGCCTGCCGACGGCCTCGGCGACCGAAGGGTGGTACGAAACCGCTCTCTGTACTGCCGTCTCCAGTGTCAGCGGGCCCTTGTCTGCCGGCGGCGGGGTGGACGATGCGGCCGCAGCCGCAGCCTGCGGCTGGGGCTTCGATGCGGCGGGTGCGTCGCGCGTCGTGGACGATACGGTGACCGGGTCGACGGTGTCGGGCTTCGGATTGCCCGCGCAGGCGGATGCAATGGCCGCCGCACTGACAGACAGAATCGCAACCATGCGGCGTGGCTGACGCATCGACGGAACTCCACAAATCGATGTCGAACTAGAGCCACCTGCCAACGCGTAAACTTGAAGGGCCGGCGATGCGCCGGCTACAAAGCCAGCGCATACCAGTTGTAGACCTCATTATGGTTAACCAATCGTTAGCGCTTCCATTGACTGGGAATTCCCAACCGCCCATTCGGCATGGAGCAGGCCATGCTCAATCGCCGGGAGATACGCGATGCGGAGGAGATGGCCGGAGAACCGGTGCGTTCTCAGCAGCATCCGGCCAATGTTCAGGTGCGCCTTCGGAGGCCTGTTGCGTAAACCTGCTCCCATATTCACCTGAGACGGCGCGCCAACCGCCCCCATATCTGCTGTGGTTGCGAACGCCGACCGCCGAGGTCAACCTACCACCGAGAAAGCAGACGGCGTTCCAGGACCTTTTCCAGCGAAGCCATCAGATGCTCCAATGTTGCATCGGGATGACCTCACTGCGGGGCTGTTGCGAAATCATACGGTGAAGCCGCTAAGGCGCTTCGCCCGTGGACGCTTCTTGTGCGAACGCAGGCGCTATCAAAGCGCGCATCAGGACAATTGGCAGGATGAAACACTTCACATGAACGTCGTGATCCTTGACCAGAAGGTGGCCGTTTTCGCGGCAGCGCGCCAGCCCTGCGCGCGGGTCCGCAACAAAGCTGCAGCCGGCGCGCCACGCCGGCTGCAGTGCGCCGGCTATTCGCCCCAGATATCCTTCATCACGCGCAGCCAGTTGCCGCGCATCACCTTCTCCACCGCGTCCTCGCCATAGCCGCGTTTGCGCATCGCTTCCCAGATGGCCGGCGTGTCGGTCAGCGACTGAAAATCGGCGTTGAGGCGTGTCTCGAACACATACCAGTCGCCGAGCACGCCGGTGATCTTCTGGTCGGCGCCATTGGGACCGTAGGATTTGTCCCATTTCTCGGGATCGGGACGCGGCGATTCCACCACGTCGCTGGCAAAGGCGACATGATCGATGCCGCCGACCTTAACCAGGCGGTCGATGTGGTTGAGGTAGTCGTCCATGGTCGGGCGTTCGTCATGACGCACGGCCGGCGACCACATGACGGCGCCGGTCAGGCCGCCGGTCTCGGCAACGCCGCGGATGTGATCGTCCGTCTTGTTGCGCAGGCTGGGGCAGACGGCGAACGCATTCGCGTGGCTGATGACCAGCGGCCGGCCCTTGCTGGCAGCGATGAACGCGCTGGTGGTGCGGTGGCCGCAATGGGACAGGTCGATGATCAGGCGCAGCCGATGCATCTCCTCCAGCCATTCGCGGCCGGCCTCGGTCATGCCCGTATCCTCCGGCCCTTCCTGCGGCGCGCCGCAACCGAAGCGGTTCGGCTTGTTGTAATTGGGCTGCAGGATGCGAATGCCCAGTTCCTTGAAGGTGGCGAGCAGTTTCACATCCGCCTCGACCATGGTCGAATCCTGCGTGCCGAGAATGATGCCGACCCGGTTGGTTTCGGCCGCCTTCTCGATGTCGGCCGCCGTCCTGGCGACGAAGGCGACATCGTCCATCGCCTCGATCACGGCACGCGTCTGCTCGAGGAAAACCAGGCTGTCGACCAGCCCCCCATAGGGACGCAGCGCCGTCAGGTTGATGGCGTGGACGCCGCCCTTCAACGTCTTCTCCATCTGCTCGCGATTGACGCCGGCGCAATTGAGGCCGTCGATGGCCCAGGACTTGGTCATGGCAGTATCTCCGTACTGGTTGCAGTGCTGGAAGTTTCGGATATGCCCGGCGTCTTTTCGCCGGAGCCGCGGTAATTGGCCCACAGGACAAGGGTGTCGCGCCGGCCGGCATTCTTGAACCGGTGCGGGCGGCTGCTTGGAAAGCCGCAGCTGTCGCCCTCGCCAAGCAGATAGGTGCGCCGGTCGACCTCCAGTTCGATACCGCCGGCAATCACGTGGGCAGCCTCGATGCCGCAATGGCTGTAGGGATCCGGCCCACTGGAATCGCCCGGGCCCAGATGGATGAAAAACAGGTCGAGGCCGCGCTGCTCGCCATGCACGGTGAGCAGTTCCTTGCGTCCCCCATCCGGACCGAAGGTAATGGAGCCGCGCTCATGAGCCCGGGTGACGACATGGCCGGAATCCTGATCGCGACCATCGAAGAAATCGGCCACCGCCACATCGAGCGCATCGGCCACCACCGCCAGAACCCGGACGGCGGCGGATGACAGGCCGCGCTCCACCTGGCTCAGGAATCCGACAGAAAGGCCCGCCCTCTCGGCAACCTGACGCAGCGACAGGCCGCGCGCCAGGCGTACGCGCCTCATATGCGCTCCGACGGTCTGATCGGTCGCGCTGTCGTCGGCTCTGGGGGAGCGTTGCGGGGGTGTTGATGCGGGCACGGGAACCTGATGTGAACATGAAACGCCAAGTCAGCATATATGTGAAAATTTGTATTGTAAATTCACTATGGGCGTGTAACTATCATTTATATTCATCATGCAACGAAGCGCAAAGCCTGCTTTCCGCATATCTGAAAGCAGATCGAGCGAAAGTCAGCGCATAAACCCCGAAGAGGGTGCGCCCTGGGAGGACACCATGTCGTTTTGCTGGAAATCCACCGTCGCAGCCGCCGCTTTCTCGACCGCCATCGTCCTGACGCCCGCCGCCGCCACGACGCTGACCATCGCCCAGAATTTCGATCCCCAGACCCTGTGGCCGAACGGCACGACGGCCTCCGACAACCTCAATGCCGGCTCGGCCATCGTCGAATCGCTGTTCTGGCAGGACCCGCGCACCGGCAAGGTGGAGCCCCTGCTGGCGACCGGCTACGAGATGGAGACGCCGACCACGTTCATCCTGCGACTGCGCGAAGACGTCGGCTTCACCAATGGCGAGCCGATGGATGCCGACGCCGTGGTCCACAGCATCGCCATCTTCATCGATCCGGAGAAGACACCCGCCTATGCGCGTGTCGCCGAGCCCTTCGCCGGCGCCGAGAAGATCGACGCGCTGACCGTTCGCGTGACGCTCAAATATCCCTATCCGCCGCTGGAACTGGCGCTCAGCCAGATTCACGTGGTGCCGCCCAAGCTGTGGACCGAAATGGGGCTCGAGGCCTATGGCCAGGCGCCGGTCGGCACGGGCCCCTACAAGCTGACGAGCTGGGCGCGCGACGACAAGCTGGTGATGGAGCGCAATCCCGATTATTGGGGCGAGGCGCCGGTCGGCATAGACGAGATCGTCTGGCGTCCGGTGCCGGACGATGCGGCGCGCTTTGCCGGTCTCGTCACCGGCGAGTTCCAGATCGCCAAGGACCTGTCGGTCTCCGTCGCCCCGGCGCTCGAGGGGCAGGCCGACGTGACACTGGTCCCCGTGCCCAGCTACCGCATCTACCAGATCGGCCTGTCTTCGCTGCCGAAGGACCAGGGGCCGTTGCAGGACAAGCGCGTGCGCCAGGCTGTCAATTACGCCATCGACAAGCAGGCGATCATCGAGAGCCTGTTCTTCGGCAAGGCCGAGCCCCTGCACGGCCAGGTGCTGCGCCAACCGCAGCTCGGCTTCAACCCTTCTGTAGCCGACTATCCGCACGATCCGGAGAAGGCAAAGGCGCTGTTGGCCGAAGCCGGCTATCCCGATGGCTTCTCGATCCCCTTCAAATGTCCGTCGGGTCGCTATGCGCAGGACCGCGAGGTCTGCGAGGCGGTCGCCGGCATGCTGTCAGAGGCCGGCATCAAGGCCGAGATGGTCGCCCTGGAGCCGGGCGAATTCCTGCGCCAGCTGCGCACGATGGAACTGGCGCCGATGTATTTCGTCGGGCTGGCGCCGCAGGACGATCCCTCCTTCCAGGCGTCGCAGTTCCTGTCGGACTGGCGCTACAGCCCCATTGCCAATCCGCAGATGGATGCGCTGATCAACGCGGGCGCGATGGAAATGGACGTCGAGAAGCGGCGCAAGATCTATCAGGATCTGATGGCGCTGATGCATGACGAGGCGCCGATCGCCTTCCTGTATGGCGGCATCGATCTCTACGGCACCACGGCGCGGCTGAAGAATTTCCTGCCGCGCGGCGATGGCCGGATGTATTTCTACGGGGTGACCTTGGACGAATAGGATCCGACGAGGGACCGCGCGCAGGGGAGACGAAGCCGCATGCTGCAGTACATCTTGAGACGGCTGATCCTGACCGTGCCGGTCCTGTTCGGCATCCTGGTCGTCTCCTTCGCGCTGACTCATCTGAGCGGCGATCCGACCGACCTCATCCTGCCGCCGGATGCCACGGACGCGGCGCGCGAAGCATTTCGCAAATTGCACGGACTGGATCAGCCGATCTGGGTGCAGTTCACCCAATTCGCCCTGCACGCCATGCAGGGCGATTTCGGCAACTCCCTGCGCTTCAACGAGCCGGCGCTCAAGCTCGTCATGGACCGCATGGCGGCGACGACCGAGCTGGCGCTGGCAGCGATGGCGCTGACCCTCCTGATCGGCGTACCGTCGGGCGTGTGGGCTGCCTACCGGCGCAACACGCTGGCCGATATCACCGTGCGTGGCACGACGCTGGTCGGTCAGGCGATGCCCTCCTTCTATCTCGGTATCCTGTCGATCATCGTCTTCGCCGTCTGGCTGCGCTGGCTGCCGACCGGCGGGCGCGGCACCTGGTGGCACCTCGTCCTGCCGGCGACCACCTTGTCGTTCCAGCTCATCGCGCTGATCGCCCGCGTCACGCGTTCCTGCATGCTCGACGTGCTCGGCCAGGACTACATTCGCACGGCGCGCGCCAAGGGGCTGGGGGAGACGACGGTGGTGTGGCTGCACGCCCTGCGCAACGCCTTCATCCCGGTTCTCACCGTCATCGGCCTGCAGGTCGGCTTCCTGATGGGCGGCGTGGTGGTGACGGAAACGGTGTTCTCCTGGCCCGGTGTCGGCCGGCTGGCGATCCAGGCCATCTATGCGCGCGACTTTCCGGTGGTGCAGGCAATCGTCTTCCTGTTCGCGCTGATCTTCGTCGTCGTCAACCTGATCGTCGATCTTCTCTACGCGGTGCTCGACCCGCGCATCAGTTATCGCTGAGGAGCCCACCGTGGCCGTATCGCACGAAACCACCGCCAGCCCGACCAGCGAGAGCCAGACGCGGCTGGTGCTGCGTCGACTGTTCGGCAAGAATGCCGTCATCCTGTGCGCTGGCTTCCTGATCGTCTCGATCCTCTGCGCCTTGGCGCCCGGCCTGATCGCCCCGCACGATCCCTATGCGCAGGAGCTGATGCTGCGGCTCAAGCCGCCATCCTTCGTGCAGGGCGGCGTCGACGGCTTCTGGCTCGGCACCGACCATCTGGGTCGCGATACGCTGTCGCGCATCGTCTTCGGCGCGCGTATCACGCTCCTCGTCAGCGTGCTGGCGGTCGCCGTATCGCTGGTGGCCGGCGTTGCCGCCGGGCTGGCAGCGGGCTTTTATGGCGGGCGCACCGACGCTGTCATCCTGCGGCTGATCGACATGCAGCTTGCCTTCCCGGTCATCCTGCTGGTCATCGCCGTCGTCGCCGTGGTCGGTCCGTCGCTGACCAATCTCATCATCATCATGGGCCTGTCCGGCTGGCCGCGTTTCGCGCGCATCGTGCGCGGCGCCGTGCTGTCGGTCCGCGGGCTGGAGTATGTCGAGGCGGCGCGCGCCATCGGCGCCGGGCAGATGCGCATCATGCTGCACCACATCCTGCCCAACATTCTTTCGGCAATCATCGTCTATGCCAGTTTCGAACTGGCGCGCATGATCCTGCTCGAGGCCACGCTGTCGTTCCTCGGGCTGGGCGTGCAGCCGCCAACGCCGACCTGGGGCGGCATGATCAGCGACGGCAAGAACTACATCGCCATCTCCTGGTGGGTATCGCTGTTCCCCGGCCTCGCCATCGGCGCGATCATCCTCGCCTTCAACATCCTCGGCGACGAGCTGCGCGACGCGCTCGACCCGCAGCTCAACCATGAATGACGGAGCCCGGACCATGACGCCACCAACCGCCGCCCTTGCCTATCCGGCCATCGTCGACGGGCTCAATTGCGCCGCGCTGACCCGCGCCCAGTTCGAGCGCACGCTTTCGGGCGGTATCCGCGCCTTCAACCTGACGGCGACGCGGCCGAACACGGATATCGCCGCCTGCATGGGTTCGATCGCCGAACTGCTGCGGATCGTCGCCGAGAACGCCGACCGCGCGCGCATCGTCACCTCGGTCGTCGAGATGGAGAAGGCCGCGGAAGACGGCGTGCTCGGCATCATCATCGGCACGCAGGATTCGACCTTCCTCGACCATGATCCGGAATTGCTGCGCGTCATGCAGCGGCTCGGCATGCGCATCATGCAGCCGGTCTACAACGAGGAAAACCGGTTCGGCTACGGCGCGCTGGCGGATCCGAACGGCGGGCTGAAGGATGCCGGCCGCGCCTGGGTAACGCTGATGAACGAACTCGGCATGCTGATCGACCTGTCGCATTGCGGCTATGCCACGGCGCGCGACGTGCTGGCCGCCTCGCAGGCGCCCGTCATCTTCAGCCACTCCAACGCGCGTACTCTGTGCGACAGCCCGCGCAACATTCCCGACGCGCTGATACGCGCCGCCGCCGAGACGGGCGGCACGGTCGGCGTGACCCTGTGGCCGCCGCTGCTCGGCATCGAGGCACGGCCGACGCTGGAGGATTTCTGCGATCAGGTCGACCACATGATCAGCCGCGCCGGCATCGAGCACGTGGCGCTGGGCAGCGATCTGTCGGAAGCAACCAAGACCCGCGAGGCCTGGCTCAAGCTCTACGGTCCAGAGCCCATCTGGCCGGAGGTCACCGGCATTCTCGGGCCCTGGTACACTTATGAGCAAAAGGCAACCGAGGGCTTTGAAAGCATGGCCGAGGCAGGGCGCCTGATCGACGCGCTGAAGCGGCGCGGCCATGGCGAAGACGCGATCGAGAAAATCATGAGCGGCAATCTTCTGCGTGTCTATCGCGAGGTGTGGGGCGCATGACCGCCACCGCCGCCATGGCAGATGCCGATCGTGACGCGGTGACACGCGACGAGGTGTTGCGGGTCGAGGGCCTGCGGGTCGAACTGCGGGTCGAGAAGGGTGTGCTTGCCGCGGTCGACGATGTCTCGTTTGCGCTCCGGCGTGGAGAGACGCTGGGCATTGTCGGCGAATCGGGTTGTGGCAAGAGCATGACGGCGCTGTCCATCATGGGGCTTCTGCCGCGCCCAATCGGGCGCATCGCAAAGGGCACGGTTTCGCTCGAGGGCGTCGGCGACCTGGCGCGTCTTTCCGATCGCGCGATGAAGCGCGTGCGCGGCAATCATGTATCGATGATCTTCCAGGAGCCGATGACTTCGCTGAACCCGGTCTTCACAATCGGCTTCCAGATATCGGAGGCAATCCGCACCCATGAGCGACTGAGCCGCGAGGCGACGAGAAAGCGCGTCATCGAGATGCTGGAGATGGTCGGCATCCCGTTGCCTGAAATGCGCTACGCCAATTATCCGCACCAGCTTTCCGGCGGCATGCGCCAGCGCGTGATGATCGCCATGGCGCTTGTCTGCCGGCCGCAGATCATGCTCGCCGACGAGCCGACCACTGCGCTCGACGTGACGATCCAGGCGCAGATCCTGAAACTGATGAACCGTCTCAAGGCCGAGATCGGCACATCGATCATCTTCATTACCCATGATCTCGGCGTCATCGCCAAGATGACCCAGCGCGTCCTGGTGATGTATGCCGGCGTGGTGGTCGAGGAGGCGGCGGTGCGCGACCTGTTCGCCCGGCCGCTTCACCCCTACACGGCCGGCCTGCTCAAATCGATCCCCCGCGTCGACCCGGCCGCCGGCCGCCAGCGGCGGCTGCACACGATCAAGGGCGTCGTGCCCAATCTTTTGTCGCTGCCGACCGGCTGCCGTTTTTCCGATCGCTGTCCGGATGTTCACGAACCCTGCCGCAAGTGGGAGCCACCGCTTGCGCCGCCAGACCAGACCGCCAACGGAAGCCGTCAGGTGCGCTGCTGGCTGCACAGAAAGCCACCTGCCTCATGAGCGAACTGTCCCGCATCGAACACACGGCGACCGAGATGCGCTTGCCGGCGCTTCTGGAAGTGCGCGGCCTCAAGCGTCATTTCTTCATCGATGACGGCCTGTTCGCCCGCGAGCGCCGCTCGGTCAAGGCCGTCGACGGCATCGACCTGACGATCCGCTCCGGCGAGGCGCTTGGCCTGGTGGGCGAATCGGGCTGCGGCAAGACCACGCTCGGCCGCAACATCGTGCGCCTCGACAGACCGACCGCCGGGGCGATCCGCTTCGAAGGCATCGACATCGCCACCTTCGACGACAGGCAGCTCAAGCCCTACCGGCGGCAGATCCAGATCATCTTCCAGAATCCCTATTCGTCGCTCAATCCACGGCTGACCGCCGGCAACATGCTGATGGAACCGCTGATGCTGCACGGCATCGGCGAGCCTGCCGCGCGGCGCGACCGCGTGCATGAACTGCTCAGGCTGGTTGGTCTGCGCGCCGAGCATCACGACCGCTACCCGCATGAATTCTCCGGTGGGCAGCGGCAAAGGCTGGGCATTGCCCGCGCCCTGGCGCTGGAGCCGAAGCTGATCGTCTGCGATGAGCCCGTCTCGGCGCTCGACGTGTCGATCCAGTCGCAGATCATCAATCTCCTGCGCGACCTGCAGGAGGAACTGGGCCTGGCGTATCTGTTCATCTCGCACGATCTCAGCGTCGTCGAGCACATGTGCGACCGGGTGGCCGTCATGTATCTCGGCCGCATCGTCGAGACTGCATCGGCCGGCGACCTCTACGCCAAGACCTACCATCCCTACACGCGTGCCCTGCTCTCGGCACTGCCGGTTCCCGATCCGACGGTCGAGACGGAGGAGATCATTCTCGAAGGCAGCGTGCCAAGCCCGGTCAACCCGCCACCCGGATGCCATTTCAGCACGCGCTGTCCGTTCGCCGTGCCAGCCTGTTCCGCAACGACGCCGGAACTGGTCGAGCGCGAACCCGGCCATTTCGTGCGCTGCATAAGGCTCGACGAGATCTCCTGATCTGGCCTCGCATCCGTCCTGCCATTCCTTTCCGTCCTTCAACCACAAAGGAGAACCACATGCCGTTCATCACCATAACCTTCGACAAGGGGCGCTCGACCGACAAGAAGCGCGAGGTGGCCGCCGCCGTCACCGACGCCATCGTCGCGACGCTGGGCGGCGAACGGGATTGGGTGACGATCGTCTTCAACGATGTCGAGCGTGACGATTGGGCAATCGGCGGGCGCCTGCAGATCGACCGCAAGGGGCCGCTCAAGCCGGGCGATCACGGCTGAGCGCAGGCTTCCCCTTAACGGGAGGCCTGCGGCCGGCCGGGGCGCATGTCGGTCAGACCGATGTCGTATTCCAGGCCGGGCGGCAGGACATAGGTGTTGTGCCCGTGTCGGCGGCGGCTGCGGCGCCAGGGGAGGTTCCAGCTCGGGATGATGCTCCACGG
The DNA here is from genome assembly GCF_001050155.1 of Nitratireductor soli. Taxonomy (GTDB): domain Bacteria; phylum Pseudomonadota; class Alphaproteobacteria; order Rhizobiales; family Rhizobiaceae; genus Nitratireductor; species Nitratireductor soli. Next base: position 20,771 of record NZ_LFVY01000002.1, on the reverse strand, counting down.
CCCCATTGCTTCGCGGCTATCCTTCCAGAAAACGTCGTTCATCGGTTTCTCTCCCGGAGTTCGATAGAAGCTGACTTGATTTATGCCGCGCAGTCTGGTTGCATTTTCCCGGTAACTCCAATCGATTTGCGATGGTCTGACATAAGGAATTTTAATCCATGCGCGATGGAGCTTTGCCACCGCTGGCAGCGCTCAGAGCCTTCGAGGCGGCGGCACGGCACGGCAGTTTCACCAGGGCCGGTGAAGAGCTTGGCATGACCCAGGCGGCCGTCAGCTACCAGATCAAGGTGATTGAGGATCGCGTCGGGACGCCGCTGTTCGTGCGCCGGCCAAGGCAGGTGGTGCTGACGGAGACGGGGCGGCGGCTAGCACCGGCGGTCAGCGACGCCTTCGAACGGCTGGCCGCGGCCTATGCCGAAGCGCGCGGTACGATGCAGACGACCTTGACCATCAGCGTCGCGCAGACTTTCGCCACCAACTGGCTGGTGCAGAATCTCGGCGCATTCCAGATGCTGCACCCGATGCTGGCCGTGCGGCTGGAGGCCACGCAGCACATGGTGGATTTTCAGACAGAGGATGTCGATGCGGCGATTCGCGGCGGGCATGGCCAGTGGACCGGTCTGGCCATGCACAAGCTCCTGGAGGCCAATTTCTCGCCAATGCTGAGCCCGCGACTGGCCGAAACCATCGGCGGCATCGCCAAGCCCGAGGACCTGCTTCGCCTGCCGCTGGTCGAGCCCGGCGATCCCTGGTGGAACCAGTGGTTCGCCGCGGCCGGCGTCGTCACCGACAGCACGAGCGGTCCACCGAGCCCGCGCCTTGGCGTCCAGACTCTTGCGGCGCGCGCGGCCGTCGCCGGCCGCGGCGTGGCCATCCTGACACCGGCGCTCTACCGCGACGAGGTCGCGCAGGGCCTGCTCGTCCAACCATTCGACCTGATCTGCACCGACGGGCTCGGCTATTGGCTGGTTTACCCGGAGGGGCGCCGCAACGTGCCGAAAATCCGCGCCTTCCGCGAGTGGATCACTGGCGCCGTCGCCGAATATGGCGGCGCGGCGGGCACATAAAAAATCCGGGAAGCAGAGCTTCCCGGAACTTTTCCGTTCGCTGCGATACGGCTATTTTTCCTTGAGCTTCATGTCGTGGAAGAAGAAGCGTTGCGCCGTGTTGGTGGCGAAATTCTCCAGCCGGTTCGAGTAGCCGTAGAACTCGCGTGCACCGAACAGAAAGCCGATCACCGCGTCGTCGTGGATGAGCCGTCCGGCCTGCCGGATCGTCTCGGCGCGCTTTTCGGGATCCGTTTCGCTGGCGCTGGCGTCGATCAGCTTGTCCAGCTCGGGATTCTGGTAATAGGAATAGCGCCAGTCGGAGCGATAGAGCGCCAGGCCGAAGCTCGGATCATCCGGTACGCCGATCCCCAATATGCCCATCGGCGTGTATTCGCGGCTGATCAACTGGCGGATGAATTCTCCGGATTCGAGCAATGTCAGGTTGGCCTTGATGCCGACCTTGCCGAGCATGCCGGCAATCGCCTCGCAGGTCTCAAGCCCCTGGGGATAGCGGTTCGACGGGCAGCGGAACTCAAGCTCGAAGCCGTCGGGAAAGCCCGCTTCGGCGAGCAGCGCCTTGGCTTTTTCCGGATCGAAGGGATAGTCCTTCAGCTCAGGGTCATAGCCCGGCTGGCCGGCCAGGATCACCTGGCCGTTGAGCGGCTTTGCCTTGCCGTAATACAGCGCGTCGATGATGCCCTGCTTGTCGATGGCATAGTTGATCGCCTGGCGCACGCGCTTGTCCTGCACGGGGCCGGGGTGCTGGGGCAGCGAGGACAGGATGAGCTGGAAGACGCGCGCCACCTCGCCGGAATAGATGCCAAGCTCTTCGACCGTCTCGATGTCGATGGCGTCGATCGCCGGCAGGTTGATCGCCAGTTCGAATTCGCCGGTCTTCAGACCTGCCGCACGCGCCGTCGATTCGGGCACGGTGCGCCAGACCAGCTTGTCGATCCCCTCGGGATGCTCGCCCCAGTAATCGCCATTCTCGTCCATGACGATGCGATCGTCCTTGACCCATTCGGTCAGCTTGAAAGGCCCGGTGCCGATCGGATGCTGGCCAAATCCCTTGGCATCAACCTCGGCCCAGTATTTGGGCGGCAGGACGAGAATCTGCGCCAGGAGCAGATCGACGATCGGGCTCGGTCGCGACAGGAGCAGCCGCACTGTCGTGGCATCCACCACTTCCGCACGATCGATCATCGGCGCGTAGATGCCGTAGGCGGGGACGAGCTTCGGATCGGCGAAAAGCGTGATGCTGTGCACCACCGCCTCGGCATCCATCGGCTCGCCATTGGTGAAGCGCACGCCTTCGCGCAGCTTGATCAGCAACTCCTTGTCGTTGACCATTTCGTGGCTGAGCGCCAGGTGGGGCTCGATCTTGCCCGACAGCGGATCGTCCATGTACAGCGATTCCAGGATCGCCAGCATGGGGTTGTTGGTGGAGCGGGTGCCGAACAGGTCGGAAGGGTCGAAATCCTGGGCAATGGTCAGCGTCGCCGCCGTTGCCGGCACCGCCGAAACAGCGGCAATCGCAGCGCCGCTCATGCTTAACGCCATCACAAATGCGCGGAGGATCCTGTGCATTTGCCTTCTCCTCTTTTTGAATTGTTTGGATGCTATGAGCAAATTTGTGAATTTACAAACGCTTTTTTCATAGATAAGTATCGAATCACTATTTGATTTTACGAAGGACTTTCGGATGTCGGTGGACACGGAAACACCTGCCCGCACAGACAAGGATTCGCGCGCGCGATCGACGGATCACGTGGTCGGCGAGCGCATCCGCCATCTGCGCCAGGCGCGCGGCATGGCGATCAAGGATCTCGCCACCGGGGCCGGATTGTCCATTGCGCTCATCAGCCAGATCGAGCGCGGCATCTCCTCCGCTTCGGTTCGTGTTCTGGCGAAGCTGGCGGATGGGCTGGATGTGGCGATATCGGATTTGTTCGAGCCGGCGCTCGATGATGCTTCGGCCGACCGCATTGTGGCGCGCGTCGGCGAGCGCCGGCGCATCGACCTCGACCGGACCGGCATCCACAAGGAGCTTCTGACACCGTTCAGCCGCCAGCCGCGCCTCGACCTGTACATGATGACCATCGAGCCGGACGGCTCGTCGAGCGACGAAGCCTTCGTCCACCAGGGCGAGGAGGCGGGCGTCGTGCTGGAGGGCGGCATCGAACTGTTCGTCGACGGCCGCCGCTATGTGCTTGGCGAGGGCGACAGCTTCCGCTTCGCCAGCAACCGGCCGCACCGCTATCTGAATGCCGGGCGCAAGACCGCCAAGGTGATCTGGACGCTCTATCGCGAAAGTGTCGAGTGAGCGAACCGGCGGAGCGCGCTGCCCCGCCGCCGCAGGTTCATTCCTTGTTGCCGAGCGTGATGGGTCCGGGACCGTGCCGGTCAAGTTGCAGCCGTCCGTCGATCGCCCAGTTCTCCTTCGTGTAGTCTTCGAACAGGATGTTCACCCATTGCGATTTCGCGCCCAGCGTGTCGATCGCCGCCTGGGTGAAGGCCGCCGCGGCCGCCCGCTTGGTGTCGTCGTTCCTGCCCTTTTCCATCTGGATCGTGATGATCATGCCCTGTTCCTTCTGCGGACAACCTACAAAGTGAAAGATTGCCATTGTTATAACGAATTTGTAAAAAAGAAAGAGACTATTTCACAAATTCGTTGGCCTGCGGACACGGCTTTCGAGACGGCGGGCGGACGCCGTCTCGCTGAAAATCATTCTGCAGGCCAGTGACAGGCAGGGCGGAGAACGAAATGGCAGCGTTCAGGCTGCCTGCGGCCGGCGGATGCTGTCGGCGGCTTTCAGCACCAGTGGCGACAGCCCGTCACCGCCGCGTTCGATGATCTCGAACAGATGGCGACGCATGCGCGGCTCCCAGAACTTGTTGATGTGGTCGGCCACGTTCTCGGCCGCCTCGTCGCCCGGCTGCGAGGTGAAGAACGTCGCGATCTGGTTCGCCATGTAGACGAGGTGCTGCTTGCCGGAATTGAACTTCTTGTCATGCGACATGTCTGGCCGCTCCAATCGTCACGCGCTCGGGATGGGTGAAAACATCGAATTCCTCGCCGCGCACCAGCGCGACGAGCGTCATGCCGGCGCGCTCCGCCGTGCGGATCGCCAAGGCCGTCGGCGCCGATACGGCGGCAATCAGCGGCGCGCCGATCGATGCCGTCTTCTGCACCATCTCGACGGAGACGCGCGACGTGACGATCACGGCGCCCGAAGCCCCGTCAATGCCCGCCTTGGCCAAGGCGCCGGCGAGCTTGTCGAGTGCGTTGTGACGACCGACATCCTCACGCGCCGCGACAATTCCTTTGCCGGCTATGTAAAAGCCGGCCGCATGCACCGCGCCGGTCTCCTTGTGCAGTTCCTGATGCTGCGACAGAAGCGATACGGCCTGCGTGATGTCCCTGGAGGACAATGCGAGCGAGGTCGCCGCCACCGATGGAACGTCGCGCATCGCCTCGTCGATGCTCTCGATACCGCACAAGCCGCAACCGACCGGCCCGGCCAGCCGGCGGCGGCGCGCCTCGAAACGTCGGTTGGCCGTGTCGTGCAGGCGGATCTGCAGATCGATGCCCGCGCCAAGTTCCTGCATGTCGATGCTTTCGATCTCTTCGGCCGTCGCAACGATGCCTTCCGTGATGCTGAAGCCGAGGGCGAAATCCTCGAGATCGGCCGGCGTCGCCATCATCACCGCATGGGTCGTGCCGCCATAGGACAGCGCGACGGGCATCTCCTCCGGCACGATGCGCGCGGCAACGGTCGTACCGCCAGTGCGGCGGGCCGTGCGGGTGACGCGGGCAGTGGCGGGAAGGCGTGTCATAGCGATTGAAACCTCGCGGCGGCGATACCCCCCTCTGCCTTGCCAGGCATCTCCCCCTCAAGGGGGGAGATTGAGTGGCACGGACCCGCCGCCTTCTTGTCTACTTGAGCGATTGGCAAAAACCGTCCCACCGCCTGATCTCCCCCCTTGAGGGGGAGATGGCCGGCAGGCCAGAGGGGGGTAACTGCACCACCACAGACCAGCATCGCTCCTACTCCGCCGCTTCCACATGCACGATGCGGCGGCTCTTCTTGGCGTGCGCGTCATAATCCTCCTGCCACTCGGTCGGCCCGTTGGAGGGCGAGACCTCGACCGCCGTGACCTTGTATTCGGGGCAATTGGTCGCCCAGTCGGAATACTCCGTCGTCACCACATTGGCCTGGGTGGCCGGGTGGTGGAAGGTGGTGTAGACGACGCCCGGCGCGACGCGCTCGGTGATCCTGGCGCGCAGGCTGGTCTCGCCGGAACGGCTCTTCAGCTTCACCCAGTCGGCATCGCGAATGCCGCGATTCTCCGCATCGAAGGGATGGATCTCCAGCAGATCCTCATCATGCCAGACGACATTCTCGGTGCGCCTCGTCTGCGCCCCGACATTGTATTGCGACAGGATGCGGCCAGTCGTCAAAAGCAGCGGGAAGCGCGGGCCGACCTTCTCGTCGGTCGCCACATAGGCGGTGCGGACGAACTTGCCCTTGCCGCGCACGAAGCCGCCAATGTGCATCACCGGGGTGCCGGTCGGCGCCTTCTCGTTGCACGGCCATTGCACCGAGCCTTCACGGTCGAGCAGATCGTAGGTGACACCGGCGAAGCTCGGCGTTGTCGCGGCGATCTCGTCCATGATCTCAGATGGATGGGTGTAGTTCCAGTCGTCGCGGCCCATGGCGCGCGCCATCTCCTGCGTCACTTGCCAGTCGGCAAAGCCGTTCTTCGGCTCCATCACCTTGCGCACGCGGTTGATGCGCCGCTCGGCATTGGTGAAGGTGCCGTCCTTCTCCAGGAAGGTCGAGCCGGGCAGGAAGACATGAGCGTAATTGGCCGTCTCGTTGAGGAACAGGTCGTGCACGACGACGCATTCCATCGCCTCCAGGCCGGCGGCCACGTGATGCGTGTTGGGGTCGGATTGCAGAATGTCCTCGCCTTGGACGTACAGCGCCTTGAACGAGCCCTCGACCGCCGCATCGAGCATGTTGGGAATGCGCAGCCCCGGCTCATCGTCCAGCTTGACGCCCCACAGGCTCTCATAGATCGCCCGCGTCGCATCCTCGGAGATGTGGCGGTAGCCGGGCAACTCGTGCGGGAAGGACCCCATGTCGCAGGCGCCCTGCACGTTGTTCTGGCCGCGCAGCGGGTTCACGCCGACACCGGGCCGACCGAGATTGCCGGTCGCCATGGCCAGGTTGGCGATGGCCATAACGGTGGTCGAGCCCTGGCTGTGCTCGGTGACGCCGAGGCCATAGTAGATCGCGCTGTTTCCCCCGGTCGCATAAAGCCGGGCTGCGCCGCGGATCAGCTCGGCTGGAACACCGGATGCCTTCTCTACGGCCTCGGGGCTGTTTTCCGGCTGCAGGACGAAGCTCGCCCAATCCTGGAACTCGTCCCAGTCGCAGCGCTCGCGCACGAAGGCCTCGTCGAACAGGCCCTCGGAGACGATCACGTGGGCAAGGGCCGTCAGCACGGCGACGTTGGTGCCGGGCCTGAGCGGCAGATGGTAGCTCGCCTCCACATGCGGCATGCGCACCAGGTCGATGCGGCGGGGATCGACGATGATCAGCTTGGCGCCCTCGCGCAGCCGCTTCTTCAGCCGCGAGGCGAAGACGGGATGGCCGTCGGTCGGGTTGGCGCCGATGATCAGCACAACGTCGGCCTCTTCGACCGAATCGAAATCCTGCGTGCCGGCCGAGGTGCCGAAGGTGGTCTTCAACCCATAGCCGGTCGGCGAATGGCAGACCCGGGCGCAGGTGTCGACATTGTTGTTGCCAAACCCCTGGCGCACCAGTTTCTGGACGAGATAGGTCTCCTCATTGGTGCAGCGCGACGAGGTGATGCCGCCGACGGCGCCACGCCCATATTGATGCTGGATGCGGCGGAACTCGCTGGCCACATGGGCATAGGCTTCATCCCACGTCACCTCGCGCCACGGATCGCTGATCTTCTCGCGGATCATCGGGTTGAGGATGCGGTCCTTGTGGGTGGCGTAGCCATAGGCGAAGCGCCCCTTGACACAGGAGTGGCCGCGGTTGGCCTTGCCGTCCTTGTAGGGCACCATGCGGACGACTTCCTCGCCCTTCATCTCCGCCTTGAACGAGCAGCCGACGCCGCAATAGGCGCAGGTGGTGACCTCCGAATGGTCCGGCATGCCGATCTCGATGACGGATTTCTCCTGCAGCGCGCCAGTCGGGCAGGCTTGCACGCAGGCGCCGCAGGACACGCATTCCGACTGCAGGAAAGGCTCGTCCATACCGGCGGTGATGCGGCTTTCGAAGCCGCGCCCCTCGACCGTCAGGGCGAAGGTGCCCTGCTGCTCCTCGCAGGCGCGCACGCACAAAGAACAGACGATGCATTTCGCCGGATCATAGGCGAAATAGGGATTGGAGACGTCCAGTTCCTTGAAGTTGATGCCGTGATCGTCGGCCGCCGGGGCCAGATGGTTGGCGCCGTCCATGCCGTAGCGGTTCTGGCTGAGGCCGACCGTCTCGGCCATATGGGCCATCTCGCAATCGCCGGCGGCGCAGGCGGCGCAATCGGCCGGGTGGTCGGACATGTAGAGTTCCATCACGCCGCGGCGGATGGCGTTGAGCCGGTCCGTCTTCGTGCTGACGGAGATGCCGTCGGCGGCCGGCGTCGTGCAGGAAGCAGGCGTGCCGTTGCGGCCCTCGATCTCCACCAGGCACAACCGGCAGGAGCCGAAGCTCTTGACCATATCGTTGGCGCACAGCTTGGGAACAGTGACGCCGGCTTCCCGGGCGGCGCGCATGATCGACGTGCCTTCGGGCACGGTGACAGACTGACCGTCAACGGTCAGCGTCACGGTCTTGTCGGACTTGACCGCCGGCGTGCCGTAGTCGATTTCCTCGACGAAACGGTTCTCGGTTCCACACATGGTGCTTCCTCCTATTCCGCTGCTTCGCGCATCGGCGCGGGGCGGAAATCTTCCGGGAAATGGGTCAGCGCGCTCATCACGGGATAGGGCGTGAAACCGCCCAGCGCGCACAGCGAGCCGAACTTCATCGTGTTGCAGAGATCGGTGACGGTCTCGATCTGCTCGTCCGGCGCGATGCCCTGCTTCAACCGGTCGAGCACCTCGACGCCGCGCGTCGAGCCGACGCGGCAGGGCGTGCACTTGCCGCAGCTCTCGACGGCGCAGAATTCCATGGCGAAGCGCGCCTGCTTCAGCATGTCGACCGTGTCGTCGAAGACAACAATGCCCGCATGGCCGATCAGGCCATCCTTGGCGGCAAACGCCTCATAGTCGAACGGCGTGTCGAACAGGTCGCGCGGGAAATACGCGCCAAGCGGCCCGCCCACCTGCACGGCGCGCACCGGCCGGCCGCTCGCCGTGCCGCCGCCGATCTCATCGACGATCTCGCCCAGCGTCAGGCCGAAGGCCGCCTCGAACAGGCCGCCATGCTTGACGTTGCCGGTGATCTGGATGGGGATCGTGCCGCGCGAGCGGCCCATGCCGAAATCACGGTAGTATGCGCCGCCCTTGTCCATGATGATCGGCACGGAGGCGAGCGAAATGACGTTGTTGATGACGGTCGGCTTGCCGAAAAGCCCCTCATGGGCCGGCAAAGGCGGCTTGGCGCGCACCTGGCCACGCTTGCCTTCAAGGCTGTCGAGCAGCGCCGTCTCCTCGCCGCAGACATAAGCCCCGGCGCCGACACGCACCTCCATGTCGAAGGCATAGGGCGAGCCGAGCACATTTGCACCGAGGATGCCGGCGGTCCGCGCCGCCGTGATGGCCTCGTTCAAGATGCGGTGGGCGTTCGGATATTCCGAACGCAGGTAGATATAGCCCTTGGTTGCGCCCGTCGCGATGGCGGCAATGGTCATGCCTTCGATCAGCACGAACGGGTCGCCCTCCATGATCATGCGGTCGGAGAACGTGCCGGAATCGCCCTCGTCCGCATTGCAGACGATGTATTTCCGCTGCCCCTCGGTGTCATGCACCGTCTTCCACTTGATGCCCGTCGGGAAGCCGGCGCCACCGCGTCCGCGCAGGCCAGATTCGGTCACCTGCTCGATGGTCTCGAGCGGTGTCTTTTGAAGCGCGTTCCTCAGCCCGTGCAGGCCACCATGTGCTTCATAGTCGGCTAAAGATACCGGGTCGATGATGCCGCAGCGGGCGAAGGTCAGGCGCGTCTGCTTTGCCAGATAGGGAATTTTTTCCGGATCACCGAGCGACAGGGCATGCTCGCCGCCCTCAGCCAGCCCGGCGTCGAACAGGCCGGTCACGTCACCGGGCGTCACCGGACCGTAGGCGACACGCCCCTGCGGCGTTTCCACCTCGATCATCGGCTCCAGCCAATAGAGGCCGCGCGAGCCGTTGCGGACGATCGTGGCATCAACACCGCGCCTGGCGATTTCCGCCTCGATGCTCCCGGCGACCTTTTCGGCGCCGAGCGCCAAAGCACCGGAATCGCGCGGGACGTAAATCTTCAGCGTCATGCCCGCACCTCCGCGGCGATCTCATGCGCCTTCGCCTCATCCAGCCGGCCGATCACATCGCCATCGAGCATGGCCGAAGGGGCGCAGGCACACAGGCCCAGGCAATAGACCGGCTCCAGCGTCACCGCGCCATCGGCGGAGGTTTCATGAAACTTGACGCCAAGCAGCGTCTGCAGCTTCTCGGCCATCGCGTCGCCGCCCATCGACTGGCAGGCTTCCGCCCGGCACAGTTTCAGGACGTGCCGGCCCGCCGGCTTGTCGCGATAATCGTGATAGAAGGAGACGACGCCGTAGACTTCGGCGCGGGTCAGGTTCAACGCTTCGGCGATGACGGGAATACAGTCGCGCGGCACATGGCCAAGCTCCCGCTGAATGCCGTTGAGAATCGGTAAAAGCGGGCCTTCTTCGCCCTTCCATCGTTCGATGATGGGCTCGACGGCGGAAGCGATTTCGGTACGTGCCTGCTGCATGTTGCAGCGCCCTCCCTAACGATGCTCGTCTTGGAGGAAAAACAAATCCTTGGCCATGGATCAATATAGCATATTCGTCGCTCGATAGAAAATTTCTATCGTTGCTGTTCGAATCGCTCCGCGGCCAGCCGCGCCTCGTAGAGCAGGGCCGAGACCATCGGCGTGTGCGGCTCGCGCTCGACCGCCACCACGCCGACCAGGTGGCTGGCGTCCGGTTCGACGATGGGAATGGCGCGGATCGGCTCGGAGAAGCCCAGAACCTCGGCCAGGTTGAGCGGCATGATGGACGCCCATTTGCCGGTGCGGATATGCGAGAACAGGACGATCATCGAGTTCGATTCCAGCGTCGGGTGCGGGGTCGCGCCGACCTCTTCCAGATGCTTGTTGATGATGCGCCGGTTCTGCATGTCGGGCGTCAAGAGGCACAAGGGCAGCTCAGCCACTTCCGCCCAACTCACCGTTTCGCGGTCGGCATAGCGGTTCGTGGCCGCCGTTATGAGCTGGTAGCGCTCGGAGTACAGCGGCACCGATACCACATGGCCGAGCGGCTCGTTGTCGAGATAGGTGATGCCGATGTCGATCTCGAAATTCTCCAGCAGCGACAACACTTCCAGGGAGGTGCGCGAGATGATCGAGAAGGTCACTTCGGGATGTTTTTCGCGGAACGGCGTCGTCAGCTCCGGCACCATGGCGAGCGCGGTCGGGATCGCGGCTATGCGCACATGGCCGGAAAGGCCGCGCCTGGCGGCCTTCATCTCGGCGCGCAGGGTGCGCGTGTCGCCGACGATGCGGCGCGCCCATTCGAGCACGCGCTGGCCCTCCGGCGTGAGCCCCTGGAAGCGCGAGCCACGCTGCACCAGCATCACGCCGAGTTGATCCTCGAGCTGCTTGATGGCGGCCGACAGCGTCGGCTGGGTGATGCCCAACTCGGTGGCCGCCCGGCCGAAATGCCGCTCCTTGGCGAGTGCGATGAAGAATTCCAGCTTGTCGATCACGTGGGAAATGCTCTTTCTTTGGCCCAACGCCTCATTGTTGCACAGGCGTCTTGCACGTGGTTTCCTTATTCCGCATCAGGCCGTCGCAACCGGAAGGGTTCATACCATGATCGCGCTGATCAGCGTATTCGCCATATTCATTCCGGCGCTCATGCTGCCGGGCCCGGATTTCGTCGCCGTGGTTCGCTCCTCGATGACGGGTGGCGCGGTCTCGGGGCTGAAGACCACGGCCGGCGTCTCGCTCGGCCTCGGCATGTACGCCACGCTCAGCCTGCTGGGCCTTTCGGCTGTCCTGACGGAGTTCCATTGGCTGGCCTGGGCCATCCGTGTGGTCGGCGGCTGCTACCTCATCTATCTGGGCGTGCGGCTGCTCTTTTCCCGGGCCGACGCCCTGTCCGTCAGCCACGATGGCGGGGGCGCCGCGCGCAATCCCTTCGTATTCGGCTTCCTGGTGACGCTGACCAATCCGAAGGCGATCGTGCTGTTCGCCAGCGTGTTTGCAACGGCCATCACACCGCAAACACCGGACTGGGTGCTGGCGGCGATGGTCGTCCTTGTCGTTCTCAGCGCCTTCACATGGTACATGCTGGTGAGCCTGTTCATGTCCTCGCAGCCGGTTCTGAAGCGTTTCTCCAACATGCAGCATCGAATCGAGCGCATTGCCGGCGCCTGTTTCGTCGCCATCGGCGGACGCATTCTGGCCGACAGCCGCAATCCCGTGACGGTTTGACCCGGTCACGGTTGGTTGTTACAGGCCGGCACACTATCTGACAGCCGTGCGCAAATGCGAGTGAACAACCATGACTGAAGTGACCCGTCAGACCGTCCTCAACAAGCTCTCCACGATCAAGGGCCCCGACCTTGAAGGCGATATCGTCTCGCGCGGCCTGGTTTCGGAGATCTTCGTCGCCGACGGCAAGGTGTTCTTCTCCATCACGGTTCCCGCCGCGCGGGCGCGGGAGCTGGAACCGATGCGGCAGGCGGCGGAGAAGATCGTTCTGTCAATTCCCGGGGTCAAAGGAGCGATGGTGGCGCTGACCGCAGAGAAACAGGGTGGCGGCATGGGCACGTCGCCGCAGCAGCCGGCACGCCCGGCGCGACCTGCCGAGGCGCGCCCGGCACCACCCGTTGGCCAGCAGCCGGCACAGCCGGCCAAGCAGGACGTGCCCGGCATCAAGGCGATCATCGCCGTGGCCAGCGGCAAGGGCGGCGTCGGCAAGTCCACCACCGCCGTCAATCTGGCCCTCGGGCTGAAGGCGCTCGGCCTTGAGGTCGGCATACTCGACGCCGACATATATGGCCCTTCCATGCCGCGCCTGCTCGGCCTCAAGGGCAGGCCCGAAACCGCCGACGGCAAGGTGCTGAAGCCGATGGAGGCTTACGGCGTCAAGGTCATGTCGATGGGTTTCCTGGTCGAGGAAGAGACGCCGATGATCTGGCGCGGGCCGATGGTCGTATCGGCGCTGCGGCAGATGCTGCGCGAGGTTGCCTGGGGACCGCTCGACGTGCTCGTGGTCGACATGCCGCCCGGCACGGGCGACGCCCAGCTGACCATGGCCCAGCAGGTGCCGCTTGCCGGCGTCGTCATCGTTTCGACCCCGCAGGACCTGGCGCTGATCGACGCGCGCAAGGGTCTCAACATGTTCAAGCGGGTCGACGTGCCGCTGCTCGGCGTCGTCGAGAACATGAGCTATTTCCTCGCTCCGGACACGGGTGCGCGCTACGACATTTTCGGCCATGGCGGCGCACGGGCGGAAGCCGAGAGGCTCGGCGTGCCCTTCCTCGGCGAGGTGCCGCTGACCATGGATGTGCGCGAGACCTCGGATGCCGGCACGCCGGTGGTGGCGTCGAACCCGGACGGCGCACAGGCGAAAGTCTATCGCGCCATCGCCGAGAAAGTGCAGGCGCAGCTCAGCCTGGCGATGCAGGCAAGCGCGGCGGAGGCGCCAGCCATCGTCTTCGAGTGATGCGGGCGGGCACAGCGCTGCCGATCAAACCGCGCGGCAGTTTGCGTTACGTATATTTGCCTAGCGACATGCCTTATGTAACATAATACACAGCTTCCGGAGGGCCTGGCATGAGCGCTGCAGACAATGAAACCATCCTTCACGAGCGCTGCGAGGGTTGGCATCGCATCACGCTCAATCGTCCGGAGAAGCTGAATTCCTTCAACGAGGCGCAACACCGCGCGCTGCGCGCCGCATTCAACGAGGCGGCGGCGGACGAGACATGCCGCGCGGTGCTTCTGACCGGCGCCGGACGCGGCTTCTGCGCCGGCCAGGATCTCGGCGACCGCGATCCCGCCATGCTCGGCGACAGCCCCGATCTCGGCCTGACGATTGAAACTTTCTATAATCCCCTGGTGCGCCAAATCCGCGGCCTGAACATGCCGGTGATCTGCGCCGTCAACGGCGTGGCGGCGGGCGCCGGCGCCAACATCGCGCTGGCCTGCGACATCGTGCTTGCCGCCCGCTCGGCCAAGTTCATCCAGGCCTTCGCGAAGATCGGCCTGGTGCCCGATTCCGGCGGCACCTGGTTTCTCGCCCGGCTGCTCGGCGAGGCGCGCGCCAAGGCGCTGACACTGACGGGCGAGGCGCTTTCGGCGGAGAAAGCCGCCGAATGGGGCCTGATCTGGCGCGTGGTGGAAGACGAGGCGCTGATGGCGGAGGCCGAGGCTCTCGCCGCGCGTTTCGCCGCCGGCCCCACCCTCGCCTACGGCCTGACCAAGCAGGCGGTGCAGGCGGCGTCAAGCAACACGCTCGACCAGAGCCTCGACCTGGAACGCAATTTGCAGCGGGAGGCCGGCCGCTCCGACGATTACCGCGAGGGCGTCAGCGCCTTCCTGGAAAAGCGCCAGGCCGTGTTCACCGGCCGGACGCGGCGATAGATCGCGATGATCTTGGATCGAATCAATCCAAGATCATAAACGCGATCGCTTTCAAAAAGTTAGAGCGGGATGCGGGCGGAAAACCGCTTCACACTTTTCCTCATCCCGCTCTAGGGTCAGGACCTATTAATCCTGACCCTAGGCTTCGCCGGCCGCCGCAGAAAAGTCCTTTCTTCTTCACGCCCCCGCCGCAAACCTCCATCACGCTGGCTTTTTTTCAAACAGCCAGCCTTTTCAAGTGGAGTGTATTGCCTTGAAGCTCATTGCCCTGCCCATCCTTTCCGTTGCCCTAAGCGCATTGCTTTCGACATCAGCTCTCGCCCAGTTTCGACTGGAGAACGATCGCTGGCGCATCGACATCGATCCTGAAACCCTCGCCCTCGACGTGACCGTTTCCGGCGAAGAACCGGTCAGGCTCTCCTCTGGCGTCGGCCAACACCGGGTCGATCAGCTCGAAAACGATGCCGCATCGGCCGCCTGGCGCTGGGATGACGGCGCCTATTCGGTTTCCGTCCGCCTCGATGGCGAGGACCTCAAGATGAGCCTCGGTGCGGCCCGGGCCGGCACGCTCGATGTCGTCAACCAGCCGGCCGGCGCCATGGGCAAGGGGCTTATCCTGCCGCGGGCCGAAGGCTATTACGTGCCCGCCGGCAACCAGGTATGGCTCGATTTCATCACCGAGCGCTTCAGTCCCGTCAACACCAGCCAGGAGCTCAGCCTGCCGCTGCTCGGCATGGATCACGGCGCCTATACGCTCAACTGGATCTGGGAGAACCCGTTCAACAACGAAATAGGCTTCGACAAGGACGGCGATGGCCTCTCGGTCCGCTTCGCCCACGAGTTCACCAGCCTCGACCCTAGCAAGCCGTTGCAGCTCACGCTTCATCTCGGCAGCGGGGACTTACTTTCAGGCGCCAAGCGCTACCGCAAGATGTTGATCGACGGCAACCGCTATGAACGCCTGGCCGACAAGCTCACCGCCGTCGGCTCTGCCGGCAAGCTGCTGGGCGCACCGCAAATCTATCTCTGGGGCAACGACCTGCTCGGCATCAAGGACGTCAAGGATTGGCCGGGCTTCGCCAAGCTTCTCAACGGACCATCTCCGCTGGCGAAGGCTCTCCGGGCGGAGTTCCATCCCGAAGTGCAGAAGATGCTCGAAGCCAAGCAGCTCACGGTTTACGAAAAGCAGGTCATTCTCGCCAACGTCAATTTGAAGCTGACCGAGCTGGCGCGCAAGGAATGGCAGGGGGACAAGCCCGATTGGGAGGCCATGACGACGACCTATGCGCGGCTGAAATCGGAAGTGGCGGCCACGTTCGGCAACGCGCTTTCCAGCAACGTCGCGGGCTGGGGCCAAACGCTCTCGAAGCAGACCTTCACGATGCTCAAGAAGGCCGGCGTCACCAAGGCATGGATCGGCCTCGGCGACGGCTGGGAAGGCGGGCTCTGGAATCCGGCGGCGGTGCAGGCCGGCATCGATGCCGGCTTCCTGATCGCCCCTTACGATTCCTACCAGACGGCCCTGCCGACGGGCCTGCGTCCGGACTGGACCACGGCAGCGCTCGGCAAGGAGGCTTATGAGGCCTGTGCGGTGATCCGCAAGGACGGAACGCCCCAGCCTGGCTTCCAGAAGACCGGCCGCTACACCAACACGCGCTGCGTCCGCCCGGTTCTCGAGGCGCGCACCGCGGCCGTCCTCAAGGCGGTCCCGTTCAACAGCTGGTTCCTCGATGCCTATGCGACCGGCATGGTGTTCGACAGCTACAGCGAGACCGCGCCGCAGACGATGCAGCAGAATGCCGAGGCCAACGAGGCCGCGGCCCGCTGGATGGCAGGCCGGTTCTCGATGCCCGTCGGCTCGGAGGACGGCAATGCCGCGACGGCGGGCGGCATCGCCCTGGCGCACGGCATGCAGGTGCCGGTGATGGGCTGGGGCGACGAGGACCTGATGAAGAACCGGGAATCGCCCTATTTTCTCGGCCGCTGGTATCCGTACAGCGAACCGGAATTCTTCTTCAAGCGCGTACCGATGAAGGAGCCCTTCCGCACGGTCTACTTCGAGCCCGCCACTCGCCTGCCCCTCTACCAGAGCGTTTTTCACGGCTCGGTGATCACCACCAACCACTGGCACTTCGACAGTCTCAAGCTCGGCAATGTCCGGCGTGAAATGGAGCTTACGCAACTCCTCTACAACGTCCCGCCGCTCTATCACTTGAGCGAGGGAACGCTGAAGGAACGGCTGCCGATCATCGGCCGCCAACAGGCATTCTTCCAGCCGCTGCACGAGCGGCTCGGCACCGAGGAACTCACCTCGTTCCGCTACCTCTCGGAAGACGGGAGACTGCAGGAGACGATCTTCGCCGACGGCACGCGCCTCGTCGCCAACATGTCCAACGAGGCGCGGGAGGCCGACGGGCAGCCGGTCGCGGCCTATACGATCGCGGCCTTCCAGAACGGAAAGCTGGTGAGCTCCTATCAGTCGCGCGAAGACTGAACGAGGCAGTCGGCGGGCGGCGCGCCTCTCAGGAGACGGCCGCCTCGCCGCCCCCGCTGACGCGGGCGTTGAAATCGGAGAAGAACTGCCCGGCAAGCTTCTTCGAGGTCGATTGGATCAGCCGGCTTCCAAGCTGGGCCATCTTGCCGCCGACGTCGGCCTTGGCGCTGTAGGACAGGATCGTCGCGCCGGGGCCGTCCGCCTTCAGGGAAACATCCGCGCCGCCCTTGGCGAAGCCGGCAACGCCGCCCTTGCCCTCGCCGCTGATCGTATAGGAGTTGGGCGGGTTGAGGTTGGTGAGCTCGACCGCGCCGTTGAAACGCGCCTTGATCGGCCCGATCTTCAGCGCGACGACCGCAGACAATTCCGTGTCGGAGATCTTTTCAAGTTCCTCGCAACCGGGAATGCAATCCTTCAGCACCTCGGGGTCGTTCAGCGCCTGCCACACGGCTTCCACCGGCGCCTCGATCCGCTCTTCACCCTCGATGACCATGGCCATGGCGCAACCCTCCTCAAACGGCGTGTACCAATTGGCTACAGCATCGGCGCGAAAATCGGAATCGATTTTTTGGCAAGCACGATGCAGGGATTCGACAGCTTGCGGCATCGTCGTGGCGCAGGCCGTGTGGGGCATGGCTAAAACGCCGTGCCCCGACCGCCGGCGCGGGCCTCGTCCTTCACTGAGCTATGCCGCCGCGCGGCGGTGCTCGGCGGCGGCGGCGGCGAGTTCACGGATGCCCGGTTCCACGTGCTGGGCGCCGATGGAGGAGATGCCGAGCCGCATGAACGGGGTCGGACAGGTGCGGCCGATGAAGAAGCGCCCGCCCGGCTCGACCAGCACGCTGCGCTCGGCCGCGGACTTGGCCAGAAGCGCCGAATCCAGGCCCGGCGGCCCTTCCAGCCACAGCGAGGTGCCGCCGCGAATGTCTGCGGCGTTCCAATCCGGCAGGATTTCGCCGACCGCCTGGACCAGCTTTTCGCGACGCTCCTCGAAGGCGGCCGAGATGCGCCGCACCAGCGTGTCGTGGTGGCCGAGCGACAGGAACAGCGCCACGGCCCGCTGGTTGTTGGCCGGCGGATGGCGCAGCATGAAGCGGCGCAGGGCGCGCAGCTCGGCGATCAGGTCGGCGGGGGCGACGATGTAGCCCATGCGCAGGCCCGGCGCGAGCGTCTTCGACATGGAGCCGACATGGATCACGCGGCCGGTGCGGTCGAGCCCCTTCAGGGCGGCTTGCGGCCGCTCGTCGGCGAGCTGGCTGTCGTAATCGTCCTCGATGACGATCCAGTCGTTCTTCTCCGCCGCGGCCAAAAGCGCCTCGCGGCGCGGCTGGCTCAGCGGCACCATAGTCGGGCAATGATGGCTGGGCGTGGCGAAGACGAAATTCGCCTCGTCGGGAATCTGCGCCACGTCGATGCCCTGCCGGTCGACGGGCACCGGGACGATTTCGGCGCCAGCCAGTTCGAAGATCGAGCGGGCGTCGGGATAGCCGGGGTTTTCCACCGCCACCTTGGCGCCCTTGCGCATCAGGAGCGTCGCCAGCATGTACAGCGCGTGCTGCGAGCCGAGCGTGATCAGAATCTCGTCGGGATTGGCGAAGATGCCGCGCCGGGGCAACAGCCGCGCCTGGATCTGCTCGATCAGAAGCGGGTCGTCGCGGTCGACCATGTCGGCCGCCCAGTTGCGGATTTCCAGCACGGCCAGCGCCATGCGGTTGCACTCGCGCCATTCGGCGGTGGGAAACAGCGATGGGTCGAACTGGCCGTAGACGAAGGGATAGGATGCCTTCATCCAGTCCTCGTTCTTGCGCGAGCCGGGCATGCGGCTCGCCAGGACCTGGAACCGGCTGCTCCAGTTGACGCCGTTCTTGCCGCCCAGCTTGCGCGGCGGGCGCGGCGGAGCGGCCAGCACTTCCGGATTGACGAAATGGCCGCGGCGTTCGCGGGCGATCAGGAAACCCTGGTCAACCAGTTGCTGGAAGGCGAGCACGACCGTGCCGCGGGCGACGCCGAGCTTCTCGGCCAGGATGCGGCAGGACGGCAGCGGCATCGACGGCGCGATCTGGCGGTCGAGAATGGCCGAGACGATGGCCTGGCGAATCTGGGCTTGAAGGGTTTGTCCGGACTCGGGGGAAATCTTGAACAGGCCGGTCCATAAGGCAGTGTCGTTTCTGGCTGGCATGGGCTTTTCCTCTCGCGAGCGGATGCTACCGCTGGGTCAATGCATGTCAACCCTGGTACAATTGATTGTTCCAACAAAGAAATTGATGAATGCCAGCAAAGCCCTGTGCCGCGCCGGTTTGTTTGCTAAAAGCAGGCTCGTTTCTTTTATGCGGAGAAGCCCATTGGACCAGGCAATCGAAACCGCGCTCGCCGCGCTGAAGACCCACCACGCCGCCACGGCGCCGATGGACATGCGGGCTGCCTTCGCCGGCGACCCGGACCGATTCGCGCGGTTTTCCCTGACGCTGGACGATCTGACGCTCGACTTCTCGCGCACCGCGGTGACCGAGGAAACCATTGCGCTGCTGGCCGGCCTTGCCGAGGCGGCGGGACTGACCGAGGCGCGCGAGGCGATGTTCTCGGGGGCGCATATCAACACAACGGAAGACCGGGCCGTGCTGCACACGGCGCTGCGCGCCCTGTCCGGCGGGCCCGTCCTGGAGGCGGGACAGGACGTCATGCCCGGCGTGCGCACCGTGCTCGAGGCGATGGACGCCTTTTCGACGGGCGTGCGGACGGGCGCCATTCGCGGCGCCACCGGCAGGGCGTTCACCGATGTCGTCAACATCGGCATTGGCGGCTCGGACCTCGGCCCCGTGATGGTGACGCGGGCGCTGTCGCCCTATCACGACGGACCGCGCCTGCATTATGTCTCCAACATCGACGGCGCGCACATCGCCGACACGCTGGCCGGGCTCGATCCGGAAACCACGCTGTTCGTCATCGCCTCGAAAACCTTCACCACCATCGAGACGATGACCAATGCCGCCACCGCGCGGCAATGGGTGGCCGACAAGCTCGGGCCGCAGGCGACAGGCGCGCATTTCGCCGCCGTCTCGACGGCGCTCGACAAGGTTTCCGCCTTCGGCATCGACGCGGCCCGCGTGTTCGGCTTCTGGGACTGGGTCGGCGGACGCTATTCGCTGTGGGCGGCGATCGGCCTGCCGATCATGATCGCCGTCGGCGCCGACGATTTCCGCCGGCTGCTGGCCGGCGCCGAGGCGATGGACCGGCATTTCCGCACGGCGCCGATGGCGCGGAACCTGCCGGTCATGCTCGGCCTGGTCGGCTATTGGCACCGCGTCGTCTGCGGCTATCCGGCGCGCGCGGTGATCCCCTACGACCAGCGGCTCGAGCGGCTGCCGGCCTATCTGCAGCAACTCGACATGGAATCGAACGGCAAGCGCGTCATGCGCGACGGCACCGCCGTCGCCACGCCCACCGGGCCGCTCGTCTGGGGCGAGCCCGGCACCAATGGCCAGCACGCCTTCTTCCAGCTGCTGCACCAGGGCACCGACATCATTCCCGTCGAGTTCATTCTCGCCGCCGAGGGTCACGAAGCCAGGCTGAAGCACCATCATGACCTGCTCATCGCCAATTGCCTGGCGCAGGCCGAAGCCCTGATGAAGGGGCGCACGCCGGAGGAGGCCGAGGCGCAGCTTCTGGCCAAGGGAATGGATGCGGGCGAAGCCCGGCGGCTGGCGCCGCACCGGGTCTTCCCCGGCAACCGCCCGTCGCTGACCATCCTGCACCGCCGGCTCGACCCGTTCGCGCTTGGCCGGCTGATCGCGCTCTACGAGCATCGGGTGTTCGTCGAGGCGCGGCTCTACGGCATCAATGCCTTCGACCAGTGGGGCGTCGAGCTCGGCAAGGAACTGGCGACGGAACTGCTGCCGGTGGTGGAAGGCAAGGCCGGCACCGATGGCCACGATGCCGCCACGGCGGGCATGGTGAAGCGGATCGAAAGCCTGCGCGGCGGGTGAATGGTTCGCGGGTGGTTGGTGCAAATCATCTCGTCCATTTTTCGCTTCGTCCTCTCCGTTCACCGGTTCGCCGACCGCAGGGAGAACCGGGCCGCGCGCCGGCGCATGGATTTTCCCTTCATTGCTGTCTCTGCCAATGACGGCGCTCGCCCCTCATCCTCACCTTCTCCCCACGGGTGGGGAGAAGGGGGCGCGGACGCCGGCACTCCCTCTCCACCTGCCGGCGCAGCACCCCCCTCTGGTCTGCTGACCATCTCCCCCTCAAGGGGGGAGATCGGCTTGCAGGCATGTCGTGTGCTCCTGATTCCGGTGGCGATTGCGGAAAACACACCCGCCGCCTGATCTCCCCCCCTTGAGGAGGAGATGCCTGGCAAGGCAGAGGGGGGTG